>JAKBNI010000095.1 GCA_021831125.1 Actinomycetes bacterium
GCGCGGGTCAGTTCGATGGTCATGGGGCCTCCGCGAGGGGTCGGGTGCCGACGGGGATGAAGTTGGTGGAGCCGGCGTAGGGGATCGCGAGGTCGAACAGCGCCATGTCCCAGGCGGCCGTCGGGCACCGCTCGGCGCACAGGCCGCAGTGCACGCAGACGTTCTCGTCTTTGACCATGACCCGTCCGGTCTGGGGCAGAGCGGCCGAGACGTAGAGCGCCTGGTCGGGGTTGAGCGCCGGCGCGCGCAGGCGCGCCCGCAACTCGGCCTCGGTCCCCGCGGGCGCGATGGTGAGGCACTGCACCGGACAGATGTCGAGGCAGGCGTCGCACTCGATGCACAGGCTCGCGGTGAAGTCGGTCTGCACGTCGCAGTTGAGGCAGCGCTGGACCTCGCGCGCGGCCTGCTCGGCGCTGAAGCCGAGCTCGACCTCGAGGTCGAGCGCGCTGAAGCGGGTGGTCAGCTCGACGTGGTCCATCCTCTGGCGCGAGGACGGGTTGAAGTCGTTGTGGTAGCTCCACTGGCTGAGGCCCATCTTCTGGCTCACCAGGGTCGAGTCCGGCGAGGGCCGATCCTCCAGGGGGAGACCCCGCAAGAACAGGTCGATCGAGATCGCGGCCTGGTGGCCGTGGGCGACGGCCCAGATGATGTTCTTCGGCCCCCAGGCGGCGTCGCCGCCGAAGAAGACGCCGGGCAGGGTGGACTGGAACGTGGTCGTGTCCACCACGGGCATCCCCCACTCGTCGAACTCGAGTCCCAGGTCGCGCTCGATCCACGGGAAGGCGTTCTCTTGGCCGATGGCCAGGATGACGTCGTCACAGGGCACGATGACCGTCTCGAGCACCCGGCTGTGGCGAGCGCCCTCGTCCCACTCGAGGACCTCGAACTCCATGCCCGTGAGCCGACCGCCCTCGACGACGAATCGGGTCGGGGCGTGGTTGACGACGATCTCGACCCCCTCCTCCTCGGCGTCCTCGAGCTCCCAGGGAGAGGCCTTGAAGTAGTCGCGGGGCCGGCGGGCCATCACCTTGATGTCGCGCCCGCCGAGCCGGCGCGCCGTACGGCAGCAGTCCATGGCGGTGTTGCCGACCCCGATGATGAGCACCCGCTCCCCGACGGCGTCGACGTGGCCGAAGGCCACCGACTCGAGCCACTCGATGCCCACGTGGACGTTGTCGGGGGCGTCGTGGCGACCGGGCAGCTCGAGCTCCTTGCCGCGGGGCGCGCCGACGCCCACGAAGACGGCGTCGTAGCCCTCCTCGCGCAGCGCGCGCAGGCTCTCGACCGACGTGTTGAAGCGGGCGTCGACGCCGCGCTCGAGGATGACGCCGGTCTCGTCGTCGAGGACCTCCTCGGGGAGGCGGAACGAGGGGATGTTCGTGCGCATGAGGCCGCCGGCCCGGTCGTAGCGCTCGAAGAGGGTCAGCTCGTACCCCAGTGGCGCGAGGTCGTTGGCCACCGTGAGCGAGGCGGGGCCCGCTCCGATCAGCGCCACGCGGCGTCCGTTGGTCGACGACGGCAGGGGCGCCAGCGACGCGCGCACGTCGTCGGCCAGGTCGGCCGCCACTCGCTTGAGCCGACAGATGGCGACGGGCTCCCCGTCGACCCGCGAACGTCGGCAGGCCGGTTCGCACGGCCGGTCGCAGGTGCGCCCGAGGATGCCAGGGAAGACGTTCGACTCCCGGTTGAGCAGGTAGGCCTCGGTGTCGCGGCCCTGGGCGATCAGGCGGATGTAGCCGGGAACGTTGGTGTGGGCGGGACAGGCCCACTGACAGTCCACGACGCGGTGGTAGTAGTCGGGACTGGTCGTGTCCGTCGGTTCCACTACGTCTCCCCTCATCGAGGGGCCGCCGTCCCCGCCGGGGGGCAGCGGTCCGTTAGCCGTAGCGTACAGCGCCCACAGAACCCCTCCGACGTGGCCCGGCCGCCTCGGAGGGGTTCGCTAGGTTGGGTGTCGCTCGAGAGGGGGGCGCGTGGACGACGGACCGAGTGCGCTCGAGCCGTCGGCGGGTCGAGGGCCCGCACACGGTGCGACGCCGCCCCTCGCGGTCGAGGTCCGGGGACTCACCAAGTCCTACGGGGGTACGGCGGTGCTGCGCGGGGTGGACTTCGCGATCGCCCCGGGGGAGATCTTCGCCCTGCTCGGGCCCAACGGGGCGGGCAAGACGACGGCCGTCGAGATCCTCGAGGGGTTCCGCCGACGTGACGGGGGATCCGTGCGGGTCCTCGGCGAGGACCCGGCCGACGAGTCGCTGGCGCTGCGCTCGCGCATCGGGGTCGTCCTGCAAGCCAACGGGGTCGACCCCTACCTGAGCGTCGCCGAGACCCTCGCGATGTTCGCCAGCATCTACCCGCACCCGCGGCCGGTGGACGAGGTGATCGACCTAGTCGGTCTGGGAGCCCAGCGTGACGCGCGCGTCGTACGCCTCTCGGGCGGTCAGCAGCGTCGCCTGGACGTGGCCGTGGCGCTCGTGGGCGACCCCGAGCTGCTCTTCCTCGACGAGCCGACCACGGGGTTCGACCCGTCCGCTCGGCGCGAGGCGTGGGAAGTCATCAAGAACCTCGCGGCGCTGGGCAAGACGGTGCTCCTGACGACCCACTACATGGACGAGGCCCAGTACCTCGCCGACGCGGTCGCCGTGATCGCCCAGGGTCGGATCGTGGCCCGCGGGACCCCCGCGACGATCGGCAACCGCTCGCGACGCCGCGCTCGGGTGCGCTTCAGTGTCGCCGACGGGGCGTCCCCGCCCGCCCGACTCGCCGGCACCGGGGGACCGGGGGAGTACGCCTTCGACACCGAGGACGCCACCGCGGACCTGCACGAGCTCACCACGTGGGCCCTCGAGGGGGGTCACCCCCTCGAGGGCCTCGAGGTCACCCGTCCCACGCTCGAAGACGTGTACCTCGAGTTGACCGAGGCGGCCCCGGCCGGCGCCCCGGCCCCGAGCGCGCCCGTGGGTCGGGCGTCGACTCCCGTGGCCGAGCCGCGTCGCCGCCGCGAGCGCGCCGGGCTGGCGCGGCTGGCCCGCGTGACGTTCACCCAGGCCCGCTACGTCAACAAGGCCTTCTGGAGAAATCCGTCGCGGGCCTTCTTCACCTTCGCCTTCCCGTTGATGTTCCTCGTGATCTTCTCGTCACTGGTGGGCAATTTCGACGTCCCGGTGGGGAACCACGTCGTGAAGTCGGCGACGTACTACGTCGCCTCGATGGGGGCCTACGCGGTGATCAACGCCTGCTGGAACAGCCTGGCCATCGCCCTCGCGTTCCAGCGCGAGGAGGGCCTCTTGAAGCGGGTTCGCGGGACGCCGATGCCGAGTTCGGCCTTCCTCGTGAGCCGGGTCCTGCACTCGGTCGCGGTGGGCGTGGGGCTGGTGGTGGTGACGGCCGCCTTCGGTCGCGCCTTCTACGGGGTGTCACTGCCCACGGGCCTCACCCTGGCGCGCTTCCTCATGGCCCTGGTGGTGGGGGCCGCCGCCTTCTGCGCGCTCGGATTGGCAACCGTGTCGTTCCTGCCCAACACCGACAGCGCGATCGTCACGACCAACGCCATCGTGCTGCCCCTGCTGTTCCTCTCGGGCGTCTTCATCCCGATCACCGCCAAGTCCCCGTCGTGGATCCAGTGGGTGGCGCGCGTCTTCCCCGTACGACACTTCGTCAACGCGATGCAGACGGCCTTCCTCGGCGCGCCCTTCTCCTGGAGCGACGTGGGCGTCATCGCCCTGTGGGGGGCGGCGGCGCTGGTGGTCGCCCTGCGCTTGTTCACCTGGGAGCCGCGTCGGGTCTGAGGACGAGCGTCGAACGGGTTGCGGGGCGGGGCGTCGACGGCGTGGCTAGCGTGGTCCCGGTGACCGACGGTCGCGCCCCGGAGGGCGCCTCGAGCTCGGGGGCTCACGAGTCCCCGCTCACACTGGCCTTCGACGTGGGCGGCACGGGGCTCAAGGCCAGCGTCCTCGACGGGCGCGGTGAGATGGTCGCCGAAAAGGTCCGCGTGCCGACGGCCTATCCCATGCCCCCCGACCGGCTGGTGGGCGCGCTGGCGGACCTGGCCCACCGTCTGCCGGCCGCGGACCGCGTCGCCGTCGGCTTCCCGGGCATGGTGCGTCGGGGTCGCGTCCTGAGTGCTCCCCACTTCGTCACCACCAAGGGCCCCGGCTCCCCGGTCGACCCGGCGCTCGTCGCGGCGTGGTCGGGGTTCGACCTGGCCACCGCGCTCGGGGCGTCCCTCGGGGTCCCGTGCCGGGTCGCCAACGACGCCGACGTCCAGGGCGCGGCGGCGGTCGCGGGCCGCGGGCTCGAAGTGGCCATCACGCTGGGGACGGGCGTGGGCACCGCGCTCTTCATGGACGGCCGACTGCTGCCCCACATGGAGTTCGCCCAGGTCGACTTCCGCAAGGGCGACACCTTCAACGAGCAGCTCGGCGACGCGGCCCTCTCGCGCGTCGGCCACGCGAAGTGGAACCGGAGGGTGCGTCGCGCGATCGAGTACTTCGACGTCCTGACCTCGTTCGACCACCTGTACCTCGGCGGGGGTAACGCGCGTCACGTGACGCCATCGGGCCTCGGCCGGGCGCACGCGCGCGTCTCGGTCGTGGACAACGCCGAGGGCATCCTGGGCGGCATCAAGCTCTGGGACGACCGCCACGTCGGGGTGCGCGGCGACGACCCGAGCTGAAGGTGGCGGGGCCGGGCTAGAAGTCGGACTCGAACGTCGGGCGCAGCTCGAGGCCCGAGCGTCCCCGGTCCGGGCGCACGCAGAGCACCTGGTGGACCTCGAGGTGACGGCGCTCGAACCCGACCGCCGAGCCGGCCATGTAGAGCCGCCACACCCGGGCCCTCTCCGGGCCGACCTCGGCGACCGCGTCGTCCCACCGGTCCTCGAGGTTGGCCACCCAGCGGCGCAGCGTGAGCCCGTAGTGCTCGCGGATGCTCTCGAGGTGGCGTACCTCGAACCCGTGAGCCTGGAACATCGAGACGAGCGTGCCGACCTCGTGGAGCTCCCCGTCGGGGAAGACGTAGCGGTCGATGAAGGGGCTCGCCGTGCGCGACGGCCCCCGCAAGCCCAGGGCGACCTTCACCTGGCGGCTCGTCTCGTCGAGACGGGACGGACGGGGGTCCTCCTCGAACGAGACGGGACGGCCGATGGCGTGGTTGAGGAAGCGCCCACCGGGGCGCAGGAGGTCGAAGGCCACCTGGGTGTAGCGGCCGAGGGCCCGACGCCCGACGTGCTCGCTCATCCCGATCGAGCTCACGGCGTCGTAGGGCCCGTCACGGACGTCGCGGTAGTCCTGCACCCGGAACTCGACGAGGTCGCCCACCCCGGCCCGGCGGGCCCGCTCGGTCGCGTAGCGGGCCTGGGGCTCGGAGAGGGTCACACCCACGCAGCGCGCGCCGTAGGTGGTGGCCGCGTGGATGGCCATCGTTCCCCAGCCGCAGCCGATGTCGAGCAGCCGATCACCCGGCCCGAGGTCCAGCTTGCGCGCCACGAGGTCGACCTTGCGGGTCTGGGCTCGCTCGAGGGTGTCCTCGGGCGAGCGCCACAGCGCGCACGAGTAGGTCATCGAGGGACCGAGGACCATCTCGTAGAACGCGTTGGAGACGTCGTAGTGGTGGGTGACGGCGCGGCGGTCGCGCGCGCGGCTGTGCATCAGCCCGCGCGGCCGGGCCTCGATGGCGGGCGGGGGCGGGGGGACGAGCCCGTCTCGGCCGACCAGCTCCACCAGGGCCCTCACGACGGCCGGACGGGCCAGACGGCGAGGGTCGGGCACGCGCAGGTAGAAGAGCGGGTCGAGGTCCCCCTCGACCTCGAGGTCCCCCGCGACGTAGGCCCGCGCGAGCCCGAGCTCGCCGGGACGGGTGAGGACCCGGCGCAGGGCGTCGCGCGAGCGGATCCGCAGCGTCACGGCGTTGGCGCTCGAGGTGAGCGTCGGCTCGGCGACGCTGCCGTCGTAGGCCTCGACGCGCAGGGGCACCTGGCCGTCGAGGACGGTGGTGACGAGGGTCGCGACGTCCATGGCTTCTCCCGGCGACCGTTCTACCAGCGCCGTCGCCGCCCGGGCCAATACACTGCGCCCAGAGCGGTCGACCGGGTGCCGCCCGGGAAGGAGCGGTCATGGGAATCGCCCTCGCGGTGATCGGGGCCGTCGTGGTCCTGCTCGTCATCCTCGTCATCGTCAAGTCGGTCCGGATCGTCCAGCAGGGC
>JAKBNI010000096.1 GCA_021831125.1 Actinomycetes bacterium
TGACCATCGAACTGACCCGCGCGAGCGGCGTGAACGACTTCGCCCTCAAGCTCGCGAACGTCAACGGCACCGGTTCGGCCAGCGCCAACAGCCTCCTCGTCCAGGCGATCTTCCGCATGGGCGTGCCAGTGTCGGGCAAGAACCTCTTCCCCTCGAACATCCAGGGACTGCCCACGTGGTACGAGGTGCGCGTCAACGGGGACGGCTGGACGGCGCGCTCGCTCGACTACGACCTCGTCGTCGCCATGAACGCCCAGACCTACGGCGAGGACGTCGCCGAGGCCCGCTCGGGCGGCTACGTCCTCTACGACTCGACCTGGCCCCTCGGGCCCGAGCTCGACCGTGACGACGTCACGTTCCTCGGGGTACCGCTGGCCGCCCTGTGCCTCGAGAACTTCGCCAAGCCTCGCGAGCGGATCCTCATGAAGAACATCGCCTACGCGGGGGCGGTGGTGGCGCTGCTCGACGTCGACCTCGGGGTCGTCTCGGCCCTCCTCGACGAAACGTTCGCCCGCAACGCCGCACTGCGCGAGTCGAACCAGCGGGCGCTGCACCTGGGCCACGACTACGCGCTCGCGCACTTCGACTGCCCCTTGCCGTTCCGGGTCGAGGCCCGCGACGAGACCCGCGAGTCGATCCTCATCGACGGCAACACCGCCGCCGCCCTGGGCGCCCTCTACGCCGGGGCGACCGTCGCCGGCTGGTACCCGATCACGCCGGCCACGGGCGTCATGGACAACTTCACCCGACTGTGCGCGCGCTACCGTCAGCGCGAGGTGCCCGGCGCGGGTCCCGACGGCGAGGCCGAGATCCGCCACGACTACCTGATCATCCAGGCCGAGGACGAGATCGCCTCGATCGGCATCGTCCTAGGCGCCGGCTGGAACGGGGCGCGGGCCTTCACCTCGACCTCGGGACCGGGAATCTCGCTCATGAACGAGCTCATCGGCCTTGGCTACTACACCGAGATCCCCGCGGTCATCGTCGACGTGCAACGGGTGGGCCCCTCGACCGGGATGCCCACGCGCACCCAGCAGGGCGACCTGCTCATGTGCGCCTACGCCTCCCACGGGGACACCCGCCACATCGTCCTGCTGCCGGCCGACCCCCGCGAGTGCTTCGAGTTCACCGCGCAGGCCTTCGACCTCGCCGAGCGGTTCCAGACGCCCGTCTTTGTCCTGAGCGACCTCGACATCGGGATGAACGACTGGGTCGTCCCCCGGCTCACCTGGGACGACGACTACCGGCCCGACCGCGGCCGGGTGCTCACCGACGCCGACCTCGCCACGATGCGCGAGTTCTTCCGCTACACGGACGAGGACGAGGAGTTCGTCGCGCCCCGGACCCTGCCCGGCTCGGACGAGAAGGGCGCCTACTTCATCCGTGGGTCGGGCCACGACAAGTTCGGTCGCTACACCGAGTCGCCCGCCGAGTACCAGGAGGTCGTCGACCGCCTGAAGCGCAAGCACGCCGCGGCCGCCCCCCACGTGCCCTCGCCGATCGTCGAGCGTCGGCCCGGGGCGAGCGTCGGCATCGTGACCATGGGCAGTTGCGACCCGGCCGTGCGCGAGGCGGTGAGCGAGCTCGCCGCTCGTGGTGTCGAGTGCGACCTGATGCGGGTGCGCGGCTTCCCCTTCGTCGACGAGGTCCGGGACTTCGTCGTGTCCCACCGGGCGTGCTTCGTCGTCGAGATGAACCGCGACGCCCAGCTGCGTACGCTCATCTCGACCGAGACCGGGGTCCCCCCGTCATCGATGACCCCTCTCCTCGTCTACGGCGGCTTCCCCCTGTCGGCCCGCCACGTGGTCGACGGGGTCCTGGCCCACCTGGAGGAGGACTGATGCCCTCGATCACCAAGCCCCTCATCCCGCTCAACCCACTGCCGCGCAACGACATCGGCCTGACCGTGCGCGACTACGAGGGCGCGATGTCGACCCTGTGCGCCGGCTGCGGTCACGACTCGGTGACCGCCGCGATCACCTACGCCTTCTGGGAGCTCTCGCTGCCGCCACGACAGATCGCCAAGCTGAGCGGCATCGGGTGCTCCTCGAAGACCCCGACCTACTTCGTGCGTGGCGCCCACGGGTTCAACTCCGCCCACGGGCGGATGGCGGCCATCGCGACCGGGGCGAGTGCGGCCAATCGCGAGTTGACCTACATCGGGATCTCGGGCGACGGCGACTCCCTCTCGATCGGCCTCGGCCACCTCCTGCACGCCATGCGGCGCAACGTGAACATGGTCTACGTGATCGAGAACAACGGCGTCTACGGCCTGACCAAGGGCCAGCTGTCGGCGTCGGCGGACGTCGGGTCGGCACCCAAGAAGGGCGACCCCAACCTGCTCGCGCCGATCGATCCGATCATGGTGGGGCTCAGTGTGGGTGCGACGTTCCTCGCGCGCTCGTTCTCGGGCGACAAGGACCAGTTGGTGCCGCTTCTGAAGGCGGCCGTCGCCCACCGCGGCTTCGCGGTCATCGACGTGATCTCGCCGTGTGTCACCTTCAACGACCACGAGAGCTCCACCAAGAGCTACCGCTTCGTCCGCGAACACGAGGTGAAGGAGGTCCAGGCCGACTTCGTGCCGGTCCAGGCCCCGATCACCGCGGCCGTGGGCAGCGACGTCGCCCGGGAGGTCGTGATGCACGACGGGAGCGTGATGCGCTTCCGCGCGGTTCCGGCGGGCTACGACCCGACCGACCGTCTCTCGGTCGAGTCCTACATCCGCGACCGTCAGGCCCGTGGTGAGATCGCGACGGGGCTGCTCTACCTGGACGAGTCTCGCGCCGACCTCCACGAGCTCAACCGCACTCCGCCCACGGCGCTCACGGGCGTGCCCTACGAGCTCCTCTGCCCGGGGGCCGAGGAGCTCGCGCGGCTCCAGGAGACCTTCCGGTGAGCGACGTCGACGAGCCCGACGAGGGCGGTGAGGCCGTCTGCTACGCGCACCTGATCTGCCCCGAGTGCGGCGAGCCGCTCGGCGAGCACGACCCGACGTCGTGCCGGGCCGGATCGGCGGGGCCCTCGGAGTGAGCGTCCGAACTTGCCCCGAGACGACGAAAAAACTTTTCTCCAGGGGCTCAGCCGTGGCTAGTGTCGCTGGTAGTGGGGGATAATGCGGGAGTGACCACAGTCGCAGTGGTTGACGACCACGTGATGGTGGCCGAGATGTTGGCGCTCACCATCACCCAAGAACCGGACCTGAGGCTGGTCGGTGTCGCCCAGAGCGTCCAGGAGGCCTACGCCCTGGTCGACGCCGAGGAGCCCGAGGTCATCCTCATGGACTACCGCCTACCCGACGGCACCGGGATCGAAGCGGTGACCACGATCCTCGAGCGCCACCCCGACACCCGCATCGTGATGCTCACGGGCAGCGGCGACCACGCCCTGTTGGCACGGGCCATCGAGGCCGGCTGCGTCGGGCTCATCAACAAGGACCGGCCGGTCGGCGACGTGCTCGCCGCCGTGCGTGCGGCGTCCCGCGGCGAACTCGTCATCCGCTCGCACGAGTTCACGGGCCTCCTCGACCAGATCCGCCGGTCGCCCGAGCAGCGCACCCAGCTGCTGACCTCTCGCGAGCTCGAGGTGCTCCAGCTCCTCGCCAAGGGGCGCTCCACCGAGGGCATCGGCGACGACCTGTTCATCTCGATCAACACCGTGCGCAATCACGTCGCCAATATCCTCTCCAAGCTCGGCGTGCACTCCAAGCTCGAAGCGGTCGCCATCGCGGCGCGCGAGGGACTCATCAACCTCGTCGAGGCCGACTGAACGTTCTCTTAGTAAGCGGGCCCTCGGTGTTCGGGTGTCCGTGGACCTCGCTACGATGAACATGAAGTTCGGCCGAACTCGGCGCCGACTCGTGACTCGACGCCACCGCCGATCGGCCGTCTAGACCGGGAGGACGCATGTCGATGAGGACATTCCGCGCAACGGTAGGGGCGATCGCCGTCGTGTTGGCGACCGCGGGAGTCGGGTGGCTCGGCGTCGGCGCGGCGAGCGCCGCGGGCGGGCCCCGCATCGTGGTGACCCCCCACGTCCGACTCCACAACCTCCAGGTCGTCCACGTCCACGGTTCGGGCTTCAAGCCCGGCGACTCGGTGTACATCGTCGAGTGCCTGCGCAACGCCAAGGGCCAGGGCCAGTGCTACGTGCCCACGAGTCTCGCCGCCCTGCCCAAGGCCGTGACCATCACCGCCAAGGGGATACTGCCCAACACCCGATTCGTCGTGCGCACGGGCAAGATCGGCTCGGGGGTCTGCGGGACCACCAAGGCGAACCTGGCTCGGTGCGACGTGAGCGTCGGCAACGCCACCGGCGGGGACTCGACCTCGTTCCCGATCACCTTCCTGCTGCCCAAGAAGAAGTAGTCGTGAGGCGGCACGAGTTCCCCGGGGCGCCCGTGGGACCGTGGGCCCGACGCAGGGCGGCCCGGTGAGCGAGGAGGGCGAGGGCGTCGGCTCCGGGCTCGCCGCGCGGCTGCGCGACGGTCGCGACCACGTGGCGACGACCCTTCGCGCGCACTTCAGCTTCGCCTCGCTCCTGCTCGTCCTCTTCCTCACCTTCCTCGACAACACCATCGCCAGCGCCGTCTTGACGAGCGTCCAGTCGGAGCTGCACGCCGGGGTCACCGAGCTCCAGTGGGTCGTCGGTGGCTACGCCCTCGCCTTCGCGAGCCTCATGCTGATGGCGGGATCGCTCGGCGACACCTTCGGGCGCAAGCGCGTGATGCTGATCGGCGTCGGGATCTTCTGCGCGGGATCGATCGTGTGCGCCGTGGCGCCCGACACGACCACCCTCATCGTCGGACGGGTGATCATGGGCGTGGGGGCCGCGGGCTCCGAGCCCTCCACCTTGTCGATGATCCGCCACATCTACCCCAATCGGCGCGCCCGCGCCCGCGCGCTCGGGGTCTGGGCGGCCGTATCGGGCCTCGCCCTCGCGCTGGGCCCGGTGATCGGCGGCGTCCTCGTCGGGCTGTGGACCTGGCGGGCGGTCTTCTGGTTCAACCTGGTCTTCGGCGCGGTCGCCTTCGTGGTGTCGAGTGTGTCCCTCCAAGAGAGCGTCAACGAGGAGCGCCGCACCATCGACGCCGCCGGCTTCGTCCTCTCCTCGGTCGCCCTGGCGCTCGCCACCTTCGCCACGATCCGCGGAGAGACGTGGGGCTATCGCTCGAGCGGGGTGATCACGATGTACGTGATCGCCGGGGTCTCGCTCGCCGCGTACTTCGTCGTCGAGGGCCGGGTCCGACACCCGATGCTCCAGGTCGCCTGGGTCAAGAACCGGGCGTTCCTGGGATCAACGGTAATCGCCTTCACCAGCTACTTCTCCGTCTTCTCGATCTTCTTCTTCGTCGCGCTCTACCTGGAGATCGTCGCGTCGGTGAGCGCCTACACCCTCGCGCTCGACTTCCTCCCCCTGCTCGGGGGGATGGTCGTCGCGTCCCTCGTCACGGGGCGGTGGGTGTCGCGCGTCGGGAGTCGCACACCCCTGGTGCTGGGCTGCTTTCTCGCCGCGGCCGGCGTGCTGCTCACCAACGTCGTCCTCTCGCCCACGGTGGGGCTGGACCCCCTCGGCTACACGATGGGACTCGCGGGCATCGGCTTCGGCATCGTCGTCGTGCCAATCAACCAGACGGCTCTCACCGCCATCCCCGCCACCCACTCGGGGATCGCGGCGTCGACCATCAACACCAGCCGCGAGCTCGGGGCCGTGACCGGGGTGGCCATCCTCGGCTCCCTCGTGAACGGGCAGCTCACGGTCGACCTCACCCAGCGCCTGGTCCAGCTGGGGATCCCCTCGGCCTACCGACAGCTCGTCATCAACGCCGTCATCACCGGCTCGGTGAACAGCCAGGCCGCGGCCCAGGAGAAGGTCTCCTCGGGGGCCGTGAAGAAGCTGATCGCCGAGGTCGTGCGCGCCGCCTACGGCGCCTTCTCCCACGGCCTGGACCTCGCCCTGACGGCCGCGGGCATCCTCATGTTGGTGTCGGCGGTCATCGCCGACTGGACTGGGTCGAGCGACCACCGGCCGCTCGTCGAGGTCGACCCCTAGGAGACTGTTGAACAATCCTCGTCTCGCTGGTCCCGGGCACCCAGACTGGAGAGGTGCAAGGCACCTCTGATCCCAACCGTGAGTTGATGGACGCCGCGGCGCTGTGCCGTCAGCTCGTCC
>JAKBNI010000013.1 GCA_021831125.1 Actinomycetes bacterium
GGCCACCGCGCCGGCCCGGCGCCGTCGGGCGCGCGGCTCCGGGGCCGCCACGGCGTGGGGGGCGATCACGTGGACGTCGAGGTCGCGGCTGAGCGCCACGAGCCGCTCGACGAATCCCCCGCGGGGTCGGCGCCAGGAGCGCCCGTGACCCGCGCTCACCACGACCTGGGTGGCCCGCTCGCTGCGGGCGAAGGCCACGAGGGCGCCGGCGACGTCGTCGTCGACGAGCTCGCGGAAGCGCCCCCCGAGCTCCTCGGTGAGCTCGCGCAGCGCCCGCAGGTCGGCCCCCGCCGACGCCGCGTCGCCGCCCACCACGTGCACGGCCACGAGCTCGGCCCCGGCGCGCGCGGCCATGCGCGCGGCCCGGCGCAGCAGTCCCTCGTCGGTCGCCCGGCCGGCCAGGCCCACCACGAGGCGCTCGCGCGTCTCCCAGGCCCGCTCGATCTCGTGCTCCTCGCGGTACTTCGTGAGGGCCTCGTCGACGCGGTCGGCGAGCCACAGGAGGGCCAGCTCGCGCAGCGCCCCGAGGTTGCCGACGCGGAAGTAGTTGGCGAGGGAGGCGTCGATGCGCTCGGGGGGGTACACGTTGCCGTGCGCCATGCGCCGGCGCAGGGCCTCGGGCGTGATGTCCACGAGCTCGACCTGCTCGGCCCGGCGCACGAAGGGGTCGGGGACGGTCTCGTGCTGGGTGACCCCGGTGATCGCCTCGACGACGTCGTTCACCGACTCGAGGTGCTGGATGTTCACGGTCGTGATCACGTCGATCCCGGCCTCGAGCAGGTCCTCGACGTCCTCCCAGCGCTTCTCGTGACGCCCGCCGGGCACGTTGGTGTGAGCCAGCTCGTCGACGAGGGCCACCTGGGGGGCGCGCGCCAGGACCGCGTCGAGGTCCATCTCGCTCAGGCGCGCGCCCCGGTACTCGCGGGTCACCCGTGGGACGACCTCGAGGTCGCGCAACTGGGCCTCGGTGAGGGCGCGTCCGTGGGTCTCGACGTAGGCGACCACGACGTCCGTGCCGCGCTGGCGACGCCGCCAGCCCTCGTCGAGCATGCGGTAGGTCTTGCCCACGCCCGGCGCCGAGCCCAGGTAGACCCGCAGCGTCCCGCGGCTCACGGCCCTCCGGGCACGCTCGCGCCGGGGAGCGATCCCGCCACCGCCTCGGCGAGCGCCACGGCGGCGACGCGGCGCTCGAGGGTGACCGGGTGGGCCGTGTGCGGGGTCAGGACGAAGCGGCCCCGGACCCGCCCGCGCCAGGTGACGGCGATCTCGGTCTCGGGCCCGGGCAGCCCCCACTCCTCGACGGGCCAGAGCATCCCCGCGTTCTCGACCTCGCCGTCGGGGAGGAGGCGGGCCCGGGGGGGCTCGAGGTCGCCGGGCACGTAGCGGCAGGCCCTCAGCTCGAGCACCTCGACGAGCAACTCCTCGGCGCGCTCGACGACCGTCCTCGCCGGCTCGCTCGAGGCGCCGAGGGCGGCCCCCTCGGCGACGGCGCCGACCAGGCGGGCGCTCTCGTCGTGGCGTCGCCGGCTCCGCCGGCTCCACTGGGCGAGCTCGGTCACGCCCACCCCGACGGCGAGGAGCGCGACGAACGTCTCGAGGTCGGGTCGGTGCCCGATGGTGAAGCGCCCGTAGGGCGGCGCCCAGTAGAAGTCGTACCAGGCCGCGGCCGAGACCGTCGCGACGTAGCCGGCGCCTCGATCAGCGACCACGGCGACGGCGGTCACGATCGCCACGAGGAGGAGCGCCATCGCCGAGCCGGCGAACTCGGCGCGCACCGGGATCAGCGCGACGGCGACGACGAGCGGCGCCGCGAGCGACCCGACCCAGAGGACGAGGCGGTGCCGCGACACGCTCACTTCGAGAGACCGCGCAGCCGTGCGAGTCCCTCATTGAGGCTCAGGACGTCGACGTAGGACGAGCCCAGGAAGCCCCACTCGGGGCCGTGGGTCTGGCTCGCGATCAGCCGCCGCAGCCGGACGGGGGCGATGCCGGTCGCCTCGGCCACCATCGGGATCTGGACGAGGGCGTCGGCCGGCGAGATGTCCGGATCGTACCCACTGCCCGAGGTCGTCACCAGGTCCGGGGTCGGGTGCGCGACGCCGAGGCGGTGCCAGTAGGCGACGAGCGCCCTGGTGTCGGCGAGGAGGGTCTTGGAGCGTGGGCCGAGGTTGGTCGCCCCCGACTCCCCGTGGACGCCGTTCGCCACGAGGGGGTTGTCCCCGCCGCTGACGTTCGCCTTGGGGTTCGCGGCGTAGGGGCCGGCGTCGTCGGGCCGGCCGTGGAACCAGTCGCGACCCGTCCAGTTCTGGCCGATCAGCGTCGAGCCGTTCGGACCGATCGAGCCGTCGGCCTGGCTCTTGAAGAGCAGCTGGGCGACCCCGGTCCCGGCGAGGGCGTAGAGGAAGCCGAAGACCAGCGTGCAGATCACTGCCATCACGAAGGCTCGGCGGAGGTGCGTCCACATGATGGCTCCTAGTAGGCGTGCAGGGCGACCAGGATCAGGTCGATCAGCTTGATGAAGACGAACGGCGCGACGACCCCGCCGACCCCGTAGATGAGCACGTTGCGTCGCAGGATCGCCGCCGAGCTGGTCGCGCGGAACCGCACCCCCCGCAGCGCCAGGGGGATGAGGGCCACGATGACGAGCGCGTTGAAGATCACCGCCGAGAGGATCGCGCTCTGGGGGCTGTGCAGGCCCATGACGTTGAGGGACTTGAGCTGCGGGTAGGCGGCGTAGAACATCGCCGGGATGATGGCGAAGTACTTCGCCACGTCGTTCGCGATCGAGAACGTCGTGAGGGACCCTCGGGTGATCAGGAGCTGCTTGCCGATCTCGACGACGTCGATCAGCTTCGTCGGGTTCGAGTCGAGGTCGACCATGTTGCCGGCCTCCTTCGCGGCCATGGTCCCGGTGTTCATGGCGACCCCGACGTCCGCCTGGGCCAGGGCCGGCGCGTCGTTCGTGCCGTCCCCGGTCATCGCCACGAGCTTGCCGCCCTCTTGCTCCTGGCGGATGAGGGCCATCTTGGTCTCCGGGGTCGCCTCGGCGAGGAAGTCGTCGACCCCGGCCTCTTGGGCGATGGCCGCCGCGGTCAGCGGATTGTCCCCGGTGATCATGACGGTGCGAATGCCCAGACGGCGCATCTCGTCGAACTTGTCCTTGATGCCGGCCTTGACGACGTCCTTGAGCTCGATGACGCCGAGCACGTCGGTGCCGTCGGCGACGACGAGGGGCGTGGAGCCGGCCCGGGCGACCCGCTCGACGATCTCGTCGAGGTCGGTGGGCACCGTGCCGCCCTCCTCGACCACCCAGCGCTTGACGGCGTCGGCCGCCCCCTTGCGGATGCGCCGGCCGTCCACGTCGAGGCCGGACATCCGTGTCGTGGCGCTGAAGTGGACGAACTCGTGGGGCTGTTCCAGCGTGCGCTCGCGAATCTGGAAGCGCTCCTTGGCGAGGACCACGATCGAGCGGCCCTCGGGGGTCTCGTCGGCGAGGGAGGCCAGCTGGGCCACGTCGGCGACGTCGGCCTCCGCGTGGCCACCCACCGGGTAGAAGGCGGAGGCCATCCGGTTGCCGAGCGTGATGGTGCCGGTCTTGTCGAGCAGGAGCGTCTGGACGTCGCCCGCGGCCTCGACGGCCCGGCCGCTCATCGCGAGCACGTTGCGCTGGACCAGCCGGTCCATCCCGGCGATGCCGATCGCCGACAAGAGTGCCCCGATGGTCGTGGGGATGAGGCACACCAGCAGCGCCACCAGGACCACGACCGGCACGGACGCCCCGGAGAAGCGGGCGAAGGGGACGAGGGTGACGACGACCGGGAGGAAGACGATCGTGAGGACCGAGAGCAGGATGGTCAGGGCGATCTCGTTGGGCGTCTTCTGGCGGTCGGCCCCCTCGACGAGGGTGATCATGCGGTCGAGGAACGTGTGGCCGCGCTCGGCGGTTATCCGCACCACGATGCGGTCCGAGAGGACCCGGGTGCCCCCGGTGACGGCCGAGCGGTCCCCTCCCGACTCGCGGATCACCGGGGCCGACTCCCCGGTGATCGCCGACTCGTCCACCGAGGCGATGCCCTCGGTGATCTCGCCGTCGGAGGGGATGACGTCGCCCGGCTCGCAGACGACGAGGTCGCCCACGGCGAGGTCGGCCGCGGCGACGCGCTCCTCGACGCCGCCGGGACCCAGGCGACGCGCCTCGGTCTCCGAGCGCATCTTGCGCAGGGTGTCGGCCTGGGCCTTGCCGCGGCCCTCGGCCATCGCCTCGGCGAAGTTGGCGAAGATGACGGTGAGGAAGAGCCAGACCGTGATCGACCAGCTGAAGACGCCCGGGTGGGCGATCGCCTCGATGAGGCTCACGACCGTTCCGACGAGCACGACGAACATGACCGGGTTGCGCACCTGGACGCGCGGGTCGAGCTTGGTGACGGCGCCCGCCAGGGCTTCGCGCAGGATCTCGGGGTCGAACAGGCTGCGGGCCTGGGCGACGCCGTGGGGCGCGGTCGGCTCGGCGACGCTCATCAGAAGAACCCCCCGTGGCTCAGCTGCTCGACGATCGGCCCGAGGGCCAGCGCCGGGAAGAAGGTGAGGCCCCCGATGATCACGACGACGCCCGTGGTGAGCCCCACGAACATCGTGTTGTCGGTGCGGAACGTCCCGAGGGACTGGGGGACGACGTCCTTGCCGGCGAGGACGCCGCCGAGGGCGATCGCCGGGATCATGATCGCGAAGCGGCCGAGGAGCATGTCGATCGCTCCGATCACGTTGTAGAAGGGGGTGTTGCCGGTGAGCCCGCCGAAGGCCGACCCGTTGTTGTTGCCCTGGCTGGTGAGCGCGTAGAGGATCTCGCTGAACCCGTGGGGGCCGTGGTTGAGGGGCCCGGCCCGCCCGGCGGCGACCGAGACGGCGATCGCGGTCACGACGAGCACGGTGACCGGCATCACCAGGGCGCCGAGTCCCGCGAGCTTCACCTCGGTCGCCTGGATCTTCTTGCCGAGGAACTCCGGGGTCCGCCCGATCATCAGCCCGCCGATGAACACGGCGATGACCGCGTAGAGCAAGAGCGTGTAGAGGCCGCTGCCCGTGCCGCCCGGGGACACCTCCCCGAGCATCATCCCCACGAGCAACCCGAAGCCGCCCATCGGGGTGAACGAGTCGTAGGCCGCGTCGGCCGAGCCGGTCGAGGTCGAGGTGGAGGCCACGCCGAACAGCGCGCTCGTCGTGTCGCCGAAGCGCACCTCCTTGCCCTCGGTGTTGCCCACGCTGGAGTGCACCCCGGCCGCGGCGACGGCCGGGTTGTTCTGGTGCTCCGCGGTGGCCGTGACCGCGAGGACCGAGCCGAAGAGGATCGCCATCACCGCGAGCAGCGCCACCCCGTGGCGCCGGCTGCCGACCATCTTGCCGAACGTGTAGGTCAGTGACACGGGGATGCACAGAACGAGGAAGATCGAGAGGAAGTTGGTGAGCCCCGTCGGGTTCTCGAAGGGCGTGGCCGAGTTGGCGTTCAAGAAGCCGCCGCCGTTGGTGCCCAGCTGCTTGATCGCCTCCATGAAGGCGATCGGACCGCGCGCGATCGTCTGGGTCACCCCGTTGAGGGCGTCATGGAAGGTCGCGGGGCCGGCCAGGGTCTGGACGGCCCCCTGGGCGACGAAGACGATCCCCGCCGCGAAGGCGATGGGCAACAAGACGTACAGAAGGCACCGGGTGAGGTCGACCCAGAAGTTGCCGACGGCCGTGGCCTTGCGCCGGGCGAAGCCCCGCACGACGACGATCGCGGCCACGATGCCCACCGCCGGGGTGACGAACTGCTGGACCATGAGCGTGATCTGGGAGAAGTACGACATCGTCGTCTCGCCCCCGTAGTTCTGCCAGTTGGTATTGGTCACGAACGAAACGGCGGTGTTGAAGCTAAGGGCGTTGCCGACGTCACCCAGGTGCTGGGGGTTGAGCGGCAGGTGGCCCTGGAGGCGCAGGACGAGGTAGGTGAGCAGGATCGACATCCCCGAGAACACGACGAGGGCCCCGGCGTAGCGCTTCCAGGACTGCTCCTTGTCGGGCGAGGTGCCCAGGAGCCGGTAGATCGGCCGCTCCACCCACCAGAGCCAGCGCACCCGTCCCTCGAAGACCGCGGCCATGTAGGACCCGAGGAAGCGCCACGCGACCGCGAGGGCCACGACGAGCGCCACGAGGGTGAGCAGGAAGCCCATCAGAACCTCTCGGGCTTGAACATCGCGTAGCCGAGGTAGAGGAACATCACCACGCTCACGACGAGCAGGACGAGATCGGTGGCGCTCACAGTCGGCCCAGGGCCGCGATGAGGCCGAGCATCGCCGCGGTGAACGCCACGACGCCGACGACGACAAGGAGGTCTGCCATGGGTCCATCGTCGCGGCGCCGGGCTGAAGCGGTTCTGAACGGTCCCCCCGGGCACTGTAAAAGTTCTGAACGAGCCCACGGGCCGGCGGCTCGGCGATACTGAGAGCGTGAGGCGTCGCTGGTGGGGAGTGGCCGCGGGACTCGGCAGCCTCGCGGTGCTGGCGACGCTCCTGGTGCCGCTGCGCAGCGCCCTCGCGATCTCGACCGACGCCCTGGTGCTCATCGTGCCCGTCGTCCTCGGGGTCGCCGTCGGCGGGTTCGTCGCGGGCGCCGTGACCGTCGTCGCGGGGTTCCTCGTCTACGACTTCTTCTTCATCCCCCCGTACGGCACGCTCCAGGTCAGCTCGGGCCAGGACTGGGTGGCCCTGGCCGTCTACGCGGTCGTGATGCTGCTCGTCGCCCAGATCGTCGACGCCCTCGACGTCACCCGCACCGAGGCGCGCCACGGGCGTGAGGTCATGCGCCAGATGGCGGCCGTCTCGGAGAGCCTCGTCGCCGACGAGCCCGTCGAGACCCTGCTGCGCTCGATCGTCGCGACCGCCCGCACCGTCTTCGGCGTGTCCGGAGCCGCCCTTCTCCAGTTGCGCGAGGGCCGCCTCGTCGTCGTCGCCAGCTCCGGCGAGCCCCTCAGCCCCGAGGACCTCGCCCGCCTCGACCCGGCGTCGGGTCGGCCGGTCCGGGTCGGCCCCGACGTCCTCGACGAGGGAGGGCTGCGGGCCGTCGCCCTCTCGTCGTCGGGGCGGGCGGTCGCGATGCTGGCGCTGCGTGGCCGGCCGCAGACCTCAACCGAACGCGAGGTCCTCACGGCTTTCGCCAACGACGCCGCGGTCGCCCTCGAGCGGGCGAGGCTGCGTGAGGAGGCCCTGCGTGCCCAGCTCCTCGAGGAGGCCGACCGGTTCCGTCACGGCCTCATGGGCGCCGTGAGCCACGACCTGAGGACCCCGCTCGCCACCATCAAGGTCGCCTCGTCGACGCTGCTCGGACGCGGCGCGTCGCTCGCCGCGCCCGACGCCGAGGAGCTCCACCGGCTGATCGACGTCGAGGCCGACCGGCTGACCCGGATGGTCACCAACCTCCTCGACCTCTCCCGGCTGGAGGCCGGAGTCTTGACCCTGCACCACGAGTCGATGACGGCCGATCAACTGGTGGACGACGCCCTGGCGGCCGTGCGGACCTCGCTCGCTCGCCAGCGGGTCGTCGTGGAGGTCGAGCCCGACGTGCCGACCCTCGCCGTCGACCCCGGGCTCATGAACCAGGTGCTCGTCAACCTCCTCGACAACGCCTCACGCCACGGTCCGCCGACGGGAACCGTCACCGTCACGGTGGCCCGAAGGGGCCCCGAGGTGGTCCTCTCGGTGGACGACGAGGGTCCGGGCGTGCCCGAGGACCAGCGCGAGGCCGTCTTCAACCGCTTCACCCAGTTCGACACCGGGGGGCGCTCGGGGCTCGGCCTCACGATCGCACGAACCTTCGTCGAGGCCCACGGCGGGCGCGTCTGGTGCGAGGCCGCGCCCGGTGGTGGCGCTCGCTTCAGCCTGACGCTCCGCCTGGCGAGGGGCGTGTGATGGCCCGAATCCTCGTCATCGACGACGACCGCTCGCTCCAGCGAGCGCTGCGCCTGGGGCTCGAGGCGAGCGGCCACGAGGTCATCGCGGCTCCCGACGGCGAGACGGGGGTCGTCCACGCAGCGACCGACGACCCCGACGCCGTGATCGTCGACCTCGGACTCCCCGACCTCGACGGTCTGGAGGTCTGCCGGCGAATCCGCCAGTGGAGCGACGTGCCCATCATCATCCTCTCGGCGACCGGGGCCGAGTCCACGAAGATCGCCGCCCTCGACGGCGGAGCCAGCGACTACGTGACCAAGCCCTTCTCGATGGGCGAGCTCGACGCGCGACTGCGCGCGGTGCTGCGCGACCGCCAGGTCGGCACCCCGCCGCTCGGCCCGACCGAGATCGACCTGGGCGCGCTGGAGGTCGACCTCGTCCACCACGAGGCCCGACGCCTCGGGCGACGGGTGGACCTGACGGCCAAGGAGTTCTCGGTCCTCGCCTACCTCGCGCGCCACGCCGGGCGCACCTGCACCTACCAGATGATCCTGCGCGAGGTGTGGGGACGGGGCTACGGCGGAGAGGCCGCCTACGTCCACACGTACGTCCACCGGCTGCGCCAGAAGCTCGACGACGAGGAGGGCCGGCTGATCCAGACCCTGCCCGGGGTGGGCTACACCCTCACCGGGGGCCCTCGCTGACCTCCAGGCCCCTGGTGAGGCCCCGTAACAGGGGCGCCAGTCGCTCGATCTCCTCGAGGTGCTGGGCTGAGAGCCGCTCGAGGCGCCGGGCGCCGTCAGTGGTGAGGGCGAGGCGCACCACCCGGTGGTCGTCGTCGGTGCGCACCCGGCGCACGAGCCCCGCCTCGACCGCCCGGTCGACGAGCCCGACGGCGCTGTGGTGCTGGAGCAGCAGGTAGTCCGCCACGTCGCCGATGGTCGGGCCCCGCGGGTCGTCGTGGCCGCGGACCGCGAGCATCAGCTGGTGCTGGGCCGGGGTGAGCCCCTGGGCGCGCGCCTGCTGCTCGCTCCAGTGCTGGAAACGACGCAGGCCCGTCCGTAGGGCCAGCAGGCGCGCGTAGGTCGAGGCAGAGAGGGTCACTCGACCTACTATAATATCGTAGTACGATGTTTCTAGCCGCGACCGTCCACCCGTGACCGAGGGGCCCACCCCCGCCACCGTCGAGGACCGCCTCGGCGACTTCACCACCACCGTCCGGGTACTGACGCTCCTGCCCATCGCCCTGGCCATCGGCGTCCTCGCGACCGGCATCGCCCTGGCGCTGCTCGACATGATCGGGCTCTTCACCAACCTCTTCTACTTCCAGCGCGTCGGGGTCTCCCTCGTGGCGCCCGGCACCGAGAGGCTCGGCGCCTGGACGATCCTCGTCCCGGTCGTCGGCGGCCTGATCGTCGGGCTCATGGCCCGCTTCGGGTCCGAGCAGATCCGCGGTCACGGGATCCCCGAGGCGATGGAGCGGATCCTCATCAACGGCAGCACGGTCCAGCCACGCCTCGCGATCCTCAAACCCATCGCCAGCGCCGTGAGCATCGGCACGGGCGGGCCCTTCGGCGCCGAGGGACCGATCATCCTGACCGGTGGTGCCGTGGGGTCGATCGTCGGCCAGCTCTTCCACCTCACGGCCGCCCAGCGCCGGAGCCTGCTCGTGGCCGGTGCCGCCGCGGGCATGGCGGCGGTCTTCGGGACGCCGGTCGCCGCCACCCTCTTCGGGGTCGAACTACTGGCCTTCGAGTTCCGCCCCCGCTCGATGATCCTCATCGGCACGGCGGCCGCCACGGCCGACGGCCTGCGCCTGGAGCTCGCCCACGCCGGCCTGATATCGCCCCAGCCCCTCTTTCCCCTGGCGGCGCACGTTCCCGCGGGTGGCCCCGCGCTCTTTGGGGCGGCGGCCGTCGGGGTCGCGTGTGGCCTCTTGGCCTGGGTCATGACCCAGGCGGTCTATCGCAGCGAGGACCTCTTCTTGCGCCTGCGCGCACGGCTGCACTGGATGTGGTGGCCCCTCATCGGCGGGCTCGTCATCGGCGTGGGCGGGCTCGTCGACCCGAGGGCCCTGGGCGTCGGCTACGGGACCATCCACGCGACCCTTCTCAGACAACTGGGCGTCGGCGCCCTCTGCGCCCTCCTCGTCGTCAAGACCGTCATCTGGGCGGTCGGCCTCGGTTCGGGGACGAGTGGGGGCATCCTCGCACCAATCATGACGGTGGGCGCGGCGCTCGGCGGTGTCCTCGGCCACGTCCTTCCCGGGGCCACCCCGGGCAGCTGGGCCCTCATCGGGCTGGGCGGCGCGCTCGCCGGCGTGACCCGCTCTCCGTTCACCGCGATCGTCTTCGCCTTCGAGCTGACCCACGACCCCAACAGCCTGTTGCCACTGCTCGTGGCGGCGTGCTGCGCCCACCTGGTGAGTGTGCTGATCCTCAAGCGCTCGATCCTCACCGAGAAGGTGGCGCGCCGGGGCTTCCACGTGATGCGCGAGTACGCCGTCGACCCGCTCGAGGCGACCTTCGTTCGCGAGATGATGACCCGTGAGCCCGTCACCGCCCGGCCCGACCAGCTGGTCGCCGACTTCTACGCGGCCCTCCCGGAGGGCTCGGCGGGCCGGCGCCAACGGCTCTACCCCGTCCTCGACCGTGACCGCCTCGTCGCGGTCGTGCCCTGGTCGACGGTCAGGGCCCGACGCGAGGAGACCGGGGCGCGCGTCGGCGACGTAGCGACGCCCGCGCGGGTCGTGGCCCACCCCGACGAGATCCTCCGCGCGGTGGCCGACCGGATGGTCGACCAGGAGGTGGGTGTGGTCCCGGTCGTCGAGCGCGCGGCACCCGAGCGGCTCGTGGGCCTGCTCAGTGAGTTCGACCTGTTGCGCGCGCGCCGCCGGCTGCTCGAAGAGGAGCGTCGGGCCGAGCGGGTCCTCGACCTGTGGCCGAGGCGCGCCTGACGCCCTAGCCGTCCGCGGCGGCGGCCTCGCGGGCGCGGCAGGCGGCGCAGTGGCCGAGCACCGCGAAGTGGCGGGGGTCGATCTCGAAGCCGAGGGACTCACGCGCCGCCTCGGCGAGCCCGTCGAACAGCCCGAGCGGCGCCTCGAGGGTGGCCCCGCACGACTCGCACGAGAGGTGGCCGTGGGTCTCGGTGGCCAGGTGGTAGGTGGCGGGACCGTGGCCGAGGTGGGCGTGGGTCACGACCCCGAGGCGCTCGAGCTCCTCGAGGTTGCGATAGATCGTCGAGAGGTGCACGTCGGGGGCGACGGCCTGGACCTCGTGGGCCAGCTCCTCGGCGGTCTTGTGTGAGCCCTCGGCGAAGAGCCGCTCGAGCAGGATCCGCCGGGAGGTCGTCGCCCGACCACCGGCCTCGCGTACTCGGGCGAGGACCTCGTCGACCCCCACGGGGGCGCGGGGGGCGGGACGGTGCTCCACGGTCACAGAGTAGTTGCCTACTGCTCACACCACGTTGTTGCGAATGGTTCCCATTACCCCTACGCTGGGCCGCGTCGGGCCCACCCCGGGGGCTCGCGCCAAGGAGAGGAATGGACGCCACGCCCCCCGCGGTCGGTCGCCTCCGGGCGATGCGCGCCACGTTCAGCCCCGCCGAATGGCGGCGGGTCAAGTGGATGTTCGGCTCGATCGCGGCCCTGCACGTCATCGGCTTCGGGATCTTCTTCGCCTTCGTCGTGCCGGGTCACTACAAGGGCCTGGGCATCGGGGTGAGCATCCTCGCCTACACCCTCGGAGCACGCCACGCCTTCGACGCCGACCACATCTCGGCTATCGACAACACGACCCGCAAGCTGATGAACGACCGCCAGGGCGACCCGCACGCCCGCCGCCCCCTCAGCCTCGGCTACTTCTTCTCGCTGGGCCACTCGACGATCGTGGTGGCGATCGGGGCCGGGCTCGTCGTGGCCGAGAAGGCCGTCTACGGCGCGGTGAGCCACTCGAACTCGGGCCTCTCGCAGTTCGGCGGCGTCTTCGGCACCGTGGTCTCGGCGACCTTCCTCTACCTCATCGCGCTGATGAACCTCGTCATCCTCAACGGCATCGTCCGAGTCTTCCGCTCGATGCGCGAGGGCCGCTACGACGAGGCCGAGCTGGAGCGCCAGCTCAACAACCGGGGTCTGATGTACCGGTTCTTCGGGCGCTGGATGCGTTCGATCACCAAGGAGTGGCAGATCTACCCCGTCGGGGTGCTCTTCGGGCTGGGCTTCGACACCGCCACCGAGGTCGCGCTGCTCGCCACCACGGCGCTGCTCGCGAGCAAGGCCCTGCCGTGGTACTCGATCATGTGCCTGCCCATCCTGTTCACGGCCGGGATGTCCCTGCTCGACGCGCTCGACGGGGTCTTCATGAACTTCGCCTACGGCTGGGCCTTCTTCAACCCGGTGCGCAAGGTCTTCTACAACCTCGCGATCACGACCCTCTCGGTGGCGATCTGCTTCTTCATCGGCACCGTCGAGGTCCTCGGCCTCCTGCCGAGCGAGCTCCACCTCCACGGCGGGTTCTGGCGGCTGATGGAGACCTTCAACATCAACGTCGCGGGCTTCATCATCGTGGGCCTGTTCGTCGTGACCTGGGCCGGGGCGGCGCTCTACTGGCGCTACGGCGAGGTCGAGGCGCGCTGGAGCGCGAAGCTGCGACCCGTCGCCCTCGAGCCCACCCCGGAGCCGAGCGCGGACTGAGATCCGCCTGGCTAGGGTCGGTGCCGTGGCTCGAGCGAGCACGGTCTCGACGGGGCGCGTCTACGACCCGCCCCCATCCGACGGGGCGACGGTCCTACTCGTGGACCGCCTCTGGCCCCGGGGGGTCGCCAAGGCGAGCGTCCCGTTCGACCGGTGGCTGAGAGGCGTCGCCCCCTCGCCCGCTCTGCGGACCTTCTACGGCCACCGGCCGGAGCGCTTCGCCGAGTTCGCGCGGCTCTATCGCGAGGAGTTGCGCGCCGACCCGTCCGGCGCGCTCGCCGAGCTCGTGGCGCTCGCGCGGTCGGGTCCGGTCGTCCTGCTCACCGCGACCCGCGACCTCGAGCACTCGAGCGCCCACGTCCTCGCCACTCACCTGCGCCGTCGCCTGGCCCGACGATGAACCCCGAGCCCCTCCCCCTCCCCGCGGTCGTCGCGGGAGCCACCGGCTCGGGCGTGGTGTGGACCCTCCCCGCGGGTCGCGGCGTGAACGTCAACCTCGTGCGCCTCGAGCCGGGCGAGTCGATCCGCGAGCACGTCAACGACGCCCTCGACGTCGTCCTCCTCGGCGTCTCGGGGACGGCCTCGGTGACGATCGACGGGCTCGAGGTCGCGCTCGAGCCCGGGGCCCTGCTGGTGGTGCCCGCCGGCGCGCGGCGCGCCGTCGCCGCGCGCGGCGGCGCCGTGGGCTATCTCACCGTCCACCGCGAACGTGGCGGACTCATGCCCCGGGGGACTTGACAGGAGCGAGAGGGGTTCGAGTCGGCGGCGCGGTTCCTCCCGTCGAGGGCGCCACCATCGCCCCGCGCCAACCCTCTGCCGCGACGCCGCCGAGTGCTGCGAGCGCGCCGGGCGCGATGCCCGGGCCCGGAGGGCCCCCTCGGTAGGATGACCGCAACGGAGAGGGGGGCCATGTTCAGCACCGTCGTAGTGGCAGCGGACGGGTCGGCGACCGCCAAGCGCGCCGTCGAGGCCGCGGCCGACATCGCGCGGACCTTCGGTGGGACGCTGCACATCGTCTCGGCCTTCGAGGCCAAGGCCGTCCCGGCGTCGGAGCGCCCGGCGGAGTTCCGTAACCTCTCCTCCGAAGGCGACGTGGACGTCCTGCTCCAGGACCTCGCCTTTGTGGCCCAGCGCCACGACGTCACCCCCACGGTGCACAGTGCCAAGGGCGACCCCGCGGAGGTCATCGTCAAGTTCGCCCAGGACCTCGACGCCGACCTCGTCGTCGTGGGAAACCGGGGGATGAAGGGCGTGCGGCGCGTCCTGGGGAGCGTGCCGAACTCGGTCGCCCACGGCGCGCCGTGCTCGGTGCTCATCGTCGACACCACCGAATAGCGACCCGGGCCACGGCCCGTCGGTGACCTTGGCCCCTAGGACCGATTCATGGGCGCCCGTAGGGTCGAGGCGTGACCGGAAGTCGGCGCGCGCTGGTGATCGTGGTGGTGGTGGTCGTCGTCGCGCTGGGCTCCTGGGCCCTCGTCGCGAACAGCCACTCCCCCGCACCCACCACCACGACGACGACCCCGGCGCCGGTCACCACGACGACCGCTCCGCCCTCGAGCGCGGTGTGGCCACTCGGCCGCTCGGGCTACACCGACCCGGTCGCGGTGGCGCGGGCCTTCGCGCTCCGCTACCTCGCGATGCCCACCGTCGTCACGAGCGCCTATCGCGCGGGCGACAGCCGCTCGGGCGAGGTCGACGTCCGCCCCAGCGACCGCGGGCCGGTGACGACGGTCCTCGTGCGACAGTTGAGCGGCACCGAGACCTGGAGCGTGCTCGGGGCCGTGGGCCAGGACCTCACGATCACCACGCCGCCGTCGCTCTCGGTCGTGCGCTCCCCACTCACCGTGACCGGCACGAGCACGGCCTTCGAAGGCGTGGCGAACCTCGAGCTGCGCGCGGACGGCCAGTCGGCGCCCGTCGCCAGTGCGATCGTCCACGGCGGCTCGATGGGGGTCGTGGGGCCGTTCCACGGGGTCCTGAGCTTCACCACGCCCACCGCGCGAGCCGGCGCGCTGATCCTCTTCACCCGGTCCGCCAAGGACGGGTCGCTGCTGGTCGCGTCGGTCATGCGCGTCTGGTTCTAGGCCCGCGCGCGAGTGGGCGGTCGGGCCGAGCCCGCCGGGCCGCGACCGGTGCAGGATGGGCCGGTGGAAGGGCCGACTGAGCTTGCCGAGCCGGCGGCGACCGGGCTGAGCGACCAGGAGGTCGCCGCACGGCTCGCCGACGGCCGCTCCAACCGTGCCGAGGTCGACTCCTCCCAGACCTGGGGCCGGATCCTGCGCCGCAACGCCCTCACCCGCCTGAACTTCCTCCTGCTCGTGCTGGGCGCGGCCACGCTCGCCACGGGCGCCCTTCCCGACGCCACCTTCCTCGCGGTCGCGGTGATCAACACCGTGGTGGGAGCGGTCGAGGAGTCCCGCGCCAAGCGCCAGCTCGACCGGCTCGCCGTGGTGAGCGCCCCGCGCGCCCGAGCCGTGCGCGCCGGCGCCGTGGTGGAGCTGGCCGTGGAGGACCTGGTGCTCGACGACCTGCTCGAGCTGCGCCCGGGCGACCAGCTGGCCGTCGACGCGGTCGTCGTCGGGGGGACGGCCGAGGTGGACGAGTCGCTCACCACCGGGGAGTCCGAGCCCGTGGCCAAGGGCGCGGGCGACGACCTGCTCTCGGGCACCTGGGTCGTCGCCGGGGTCGTGCGCGCGCGGGTGACCCGGGTCGGGCGCGACTCGTACGCGAACCGTCTCGCGGCCGAGGCCCGCCGGTTCAGCCTGGCCGGCTCGGAGCTCGTCACCGCCGTGAACCGGGTCCTGCGCTGGGTCACCTGGGCGATGGTCGTCGTGGGCCCCGTGCTCTTCGTTCGACAGGTCCAGCACGAGCCCTGGCGGGTCGCGGTGCGCCTCGCCGTCGCTGGGGTCGTCGGGATGATCCCCGAGGGGCTGGTCCTGCTCACGACGCTCGCCTTCCTCGCCTCGGCGGTGCGCCTCACCCGCGTGCGCACGCTCGTCCAGGAGCTCCCGGCCATCGAGACCCTCGCTCGCGTCGACGCCCTGTGCGTCGACAAGACCGGCACCCTCACCGAGGGGCGGGTTGCCTTCTCCGCGCTCGAGGCCCGGGGCGCGGGCCCCGACGAGGTCCGCGCGGCCCTCGCCGCCATCGCGAGGGCGACCGGGGCGAACGCGACCCTGGCGGCGATCGCCGAGGCCACCGGCGTCACGACGTCGTCGTGGGCGGTCGAGGCGTCGGTGCCCTTCAGCTCGGCGCGCAAGTGGAGCGCGGTGCACGCCGCCGACCACGGGACCTGGGTCCTCGGGGCGCCCGAGATGGTCACGGCCGCCGACCCCGACGGCCTGGCGGCGCTCGCGACGACGTGGGCCGAGACCGGCTCGCGGGTCCTCGCTCTCGCCCGCGGTGACGAGCGCCTGGAGGGCGACCGGCTCCCGGGCGACCTGCGGCTGGTGGCGCTCGTCGCGCTCGCCGAGCGGGTCCGCCCGACCGTGGCGACGACGATCGCCTACTTCGGCGACCAGGGCGTCACGTTGCGGGTGATCTCCGGTGACGCCGTGGCGACCGTGCGCGCCATCGCGCGCGCCGTGGACGTTCCCGACGCCGAGCGCGCGCTCGACGCGCGCGACCTGCACCCCGAGGCGCCGGGCTTCGCCGCGGCCGTCGAGGCCTCTCGCGTCTTCGGGCGCACCACCCCCGAGGTGAAGCGCGAGATGGTCGCGGCGCTGCGCGCGCGGGGCCACACCGTCGCGATGACCGGCGACGGGGTCAACGACGTCCTGGCCCTCAAGGCCGCCGACCTCGGGGTCGCCATGGGCTCGGGCGCGGCCATCACCCGGGGCGTGGCCCAGCTGGTGCTGCTCGACGACGACTTCGACGTGATGCCCTCGGTGGTGGCTGAGGGCCGTCGGGCGCTGGCCAATATCGAGCGCGTGGCGGCGCTCTTCTTCACCAAGAACGTCTACTCGCTGGTGCTATCGATCGTCGTCTCGATCGTCGGCTCGGCGTATCCCCTGCTGCCGCGCCAACTCACCCTCGTCGGGTCGGTGGCGATCGGCATCCCGGGCTTCTTCCTCGCCCTCGGGCCCAACGACCGGCGCTTCGAGCCGGGCTTCTTGCGCCGGGTCTTGACCCTGTCGGCGATCGCCGGGGTGATCTCGGCCGCGGCCATCCTCGGCGCGTACGCGCTGGCGCGCGCGAACGGCGCGCCGGCCGCCACGGCCCGGGTGTCGGCCGTGACGGCCGCCGCGGTGGTCACTCTGTGGCTGATCGCGGTGGTCGCCCGTCCGGTGACCCGGGGCCGGCTCGCCCTCGTGGCGGCGATGGGCGCCCTCTTCCTCGCCGCCTACGCGTGGGGGCCGGTGGCGCGCTACTTCGACCTGGCGTCCCACCCGAGCGGATCCGTCGAGCTCGGTGCGCTCGCCGTGGGGGTCGCCGGCGCCCTCCTCGTCGAGACGGTCACCCGCGTGGCCCCGCTGCGCGAGCGCATCCTGCCTCCCTCGGTCGCGGCCGGCCCCGCTAGGGGGCGACGGACTCCTCGGCCGACGACTCCACCAGGGTGAAGTAGCTCTCCTCTTCTTGGTCCATGTGCAGGCGCAGGATCGCCTCGAGGCCGTAGAGGGCGCGGCGGACCTCGGCCACGTCGGGCGCGCCCAGGGGCGTCGCCTCGAGGTCGGCGGCCAGCTGGGCGAGCCGGCGGGCCCGCGTCACGATCTCGCGGTGGGCCCGGCTCATGGTGGCGGTCGGGTCCACGCCGCCCAGGGAGCGCGCGAGCAGCGGGTAGAGGGTGGCCTCCTCGAGCTGCTCGTGGGCGACCACGTCGTGCTCGAGACGGCGCGAGAGGTCCGCGAGCGCGGGCCCGAACCCCGTCGGTCCGGCCCGGTCCAGGCCGTCGGCCACCGCCACCAGCTCAGCGAGCGCCGAGCGCTCGGGCCCGTGCTCGGCGCGCAGCGCGGCGATGGCGTCCTGGGCGCGTCGCGGGAGGGTCACCTCGGCCCGAGGACGGCGCAGGACGCGCAGCGCGTTGGCGATCGCCACGACGTCGATCCCCTCTTGGGCGAGTGCCCCCCACACGGCCGGGAGCCGACCGGCCGTCGCGACGCCCATCGCGCCGAGTGAGAGCGCCATTCCCACCACGACGCTCTGCAGGGCAATCCGCCGCGACCGGATCGCGATGGCCCGGGCGTCGGCGATGCGGTCCAGTCGATCCACGGTCAAGACGACGTCGGCCGCCTCGGACGACGCGGTCGCCCCTCGCGCGCCCATCGCGACGCCGACGTCGGCTAGCGCGAGCGCGGGCGCGTCGTTGATGCCGTCGCCCACCATGGCGGTGGGAGCGAGAACGCGCTCGGTGCGAACGACGTCGAGCTTCTCGGCGGGCGAGCACTCGGCGACGACCTCGTCGACCCCGACGGCGTCGCCCACGAGGTCGCCGACCTCGCGACGGTCCCCGGTGACCATGACGACCCGCGCGACCCCGTGACGTCGCAGGACCCTGAGGGCGTGGGCGGCGTCGGCGCGCACCGGATCGGTGACCAGTATGACCCCCCGGGGCCGGCCGTCGAGCGCCACGTAGATCCCCGTCGCACCCTCCCAGTGGACCCGGCGGCGCGCCGGCTCCACCCAGGCCGGCGCACCCTCGGCGACGCCCGCCCACTCGGCCGTGCCCACGGCCACACGCCGGTCCCCGACGTCACCCACCGCACCGCGACCGGCCTCCTCGCGCACCGCCGAGGGGACCTCGAGGGCGAGGTCGCGGCGACGGGCCTCGCGCACCACCGCCGCCGCCAGCACGTGGGTCGACGTCTGGTCGAGGCTGGCGGCGAGCCGCACGACCTCGTCGGGACAGGTCGCGTCGTCGGTGACGACACCGATGACCTCGGGCCGTCCCATCGTGACGGTGCCGGTCTTGTCGATGAGCAGCGTCGTGCAGCGCGCCAGCCGCTCGAGCACCGCCGCGCCCTTCACCACCACACCGCGGCGCGCGGCGCGCGACAACCCTGACGCGAAGGCGACCGGCGAGGCGAGGATGAGGGGGCACGGCGTCGCCACGACGAGCACCGCCACCGCGCGCGAGGCCCCACCGAGGCCCCAGGCGACGGCCGCGACGAGGGCCGTGGTCGCGAGGAAGTAGAGGGAGTAGCGGTCCGCGAGGCGCACGAAGGGCGCGGGGTTGCGCTCGGCCTCCTCGGTGAGGCGCACCACGTGGGCGTAGGTGCTCTCGGCCACCTCGACGGTGACGGTCATCTCGAAGGGCGGTCCGGCGTTGGTGACGCCGCTGCGCACCGGCGCGGCCGCCTCGCGCGACACGGGCAGCGGCTCGCCGGTGAGGGCCGACTCGTCGAGGACCGCCGGCCCCGCGAGGTCGCCGTCGGCCGGGACGACCTCGCCGGTCGCCACCAGGAGCACGTCGCCGAGCTCCACCTCGTCGGCCGCCACGGTTACGATGCGATCGCCCACGCGTCGGTGCGCGACGGTGGGGGCGCGCTCCACGAGGGCGCGCAGGTCGCGCCGGGCCCGGCCCTCGGCCCACGCCTCGAGCGCACGACCGGTGGCGACCATGACCGCGACGACCCCGGCCGCGAGCAGCTCGCCGGTCGCGAGCGCCCCCGCCAGCGCCACGAGGGCGATGACGTCGACCCCGAGGCGCCGGGCCCGCAGGCTGGCGGTGGTCTCGGCCAGGCTGTAGAGGGCGCCCGCGACGCCCGCGGCGAACCACGGCCCGTCGACGGCCCCCGAGGGCGCGGCGAGCGCACGCGCGAGGAGCCCCGCGACGAGGAGTCCGAGGGTCAGGGCGAGCACCACGGCCGGCACGAGGAGCGCCGGGCGCCCTCCGCGTCGAGCCGGCGACCCTCGGCGCGCGGGGAGCGGCTCAGCGCGCGAGGGCGAGCTCACGGCGCGGTGTCGTCAGAGACCACCTTCCACCCTGCGGGCAACAGGGCGAGCGTGGCGTAGGTGGTCGCCGAGCCCGTCACCGGGTACGGACGGTGCGTCACGCGGACCATGACGGCCATCCGGGCGTTCTTGGGGACCACGCCGACGTAGCCGGCCTTGCCTCCGTCGGGGTTCGCGCACCAGTGGGTCCCGACGCGCTCCAGCGCGAGGTTGAGCACCCACATGCGGTTGCGGTAGACACTGAGCGGGGTGAGGTGCCGAGCCCGGTAGTAGTAGACGAGGGTGGCCTTCACGACCGGGGTGATCGGTTTGAAGGGCCAGGTCGCGAGCGTCGGGCACGGCGGGAGCGTCGAGGCCGAGGCCACCGACGGGCCACCGACGCCCGCGGGGCCCATGGTGGCGAGGGCCCCGGACGCGCTCAGCCCGAGGGTGAGCGTCGCGACGAGCCCCCTCAGGCACCGCCGGGCCCGCGTGACGGGCCACCGCCCCGAGTTCGAATCCCGGATAGCGCGCACGGCGACTCCCTCCTGCCGTCGCACGGCCCCGCGAGGACGACCCTAGGGCCCGCGCGTCTGGTCCCCCTAGAGGCGAAGGTCATCGACTCCCCTCGTCGCGCCGACGCACCTAGCGTGACGGTGATGAGCGTGCGCGAGCTGCGACCCGAGCAGGCCGAGGCGCTGCGGGGACCACTCCGCGACCTCGCGTACCGGGCCAAGGCCTCCTGGGGCTACGACCAGCACTTCCTCGAGGCCTTCGCCCTCACGCTCCCGACGTCCCTGCTCCAGCCCGGGCGCCGGACCCTGCTGGCGGAGGACGACGGGGTCGTCACGGGATTCGCGGTCGTTGACGATCGCGGCGACGGCGCCTGGCTCGAGGACCTGTGGGTGGAGCCGACCCACCAGCGCCGCGGCGTCGGGCGCCGCCTCTTCGAGGCGGCGACGGCGACAGCCGCGCGACTCGGCCGGACCCGCCTCGAGTGGGAGTCCGACCCCCACGCCGAGCCCTTCTACGTCGCCCTCGGGGCACGACGCATCGCCCTGATTCCCTCGACCCTCGCCGGGGAGAGGCTCATCCCGGTGATGCGCGTCGACCTCGACGGCGCCTACGTGGCGAGGTCGCGACGGTCGTAGCTCCACAGAGAGACGGCGAGGAGCACCACCACCACCACGCCGAGCACACTGAGGTTCGCCGGGCGTAGTCCCGTCGTCAGCGGCTGGTGGCCGAGGGCCTGGTCCCACGGGGAGAGCCACACCACGCGCTGGAACGCGCTCACCAGGGGGGCGAGCGCCGAGAGCAGGTAGCTCGCCACGGCGAGCGCCGTGGCGACCCCCCGGGCCAGCCCGCGTGACCCGCTCGCCGCGCCCACCGCGAGGGCCGCGGTGGCGAAGGCGATCGCGAAGGCCGACGAGCCGAGGACCGCCGCGCTGAGGCCCGCCCACCCGACCGAGAGCGAGAACAGCGGGCCCAAGAGACCGAGGGTCCCCTCGAGGACGGCACCGAGCCACAGGGTCCCGAGAACGAGGGCTGACCACTTCTCCAGCACGACCCGACGCCGCGACACCGGGTTCGCGAGCAGGAGGTCGATGGTGCCGCGATCCTCCTCGCCCGCCGCGAGGTCCGAGCCCCACAAGATGGCGAACAGCGCGAGCAGCATCGGGGCGATCACCGAGAAGATCTCGGCCCCCAGGTAGCCGGGTCCCGTCGTGAAGTCGGTGACGTTGAAGAGCTTGCGGAAGACCTCGGGATAGGCCTCGAAGATCTTGGCGAAGGACTTGTTGTCGTGGATCGAGGGGAAGACCGAGAGCATCACCACGCAGTACGTCGCGATGCCCATCGACCAGCCGACGAGGCCGCGTCGCTCCTCGCGTAGCGAGCGAGCGAGGACCCCGCGGCGCGGCCAGGGCCGACGCCCCCTAACGCGCGATGCCGTCATAGTAGGAGAGGAACACTTCTTCGAGGCTGGGCTCGTGCACCGACAGGTCGAGCACGTCCAGTCCGGCCAGTGCGGCGAGGATCGGGTTGAGGCTGCCCACGACCTCGAGGCGCAGCCCGTCCTCGATCCGCTCGCGCACGGTGACGCCCCCGAGCCCCTCGAGGGCCGCGAGGCCCGCGCCCGCGCCGACGCGCACCTCCACCGCGTGCACGGCGCGGGCTCGGATCTCCGAGACCCTCTCGATCGCGATCAGTCGGCCGTCTCTGATCAGTCCCACTCGGTCGGCGACCTCGGCCACCTCGCTCAACACGTGCGAGGAGAGGAAGACCGTCCGGCCCGCGGTGGCGGCCTCGCGCAAGCGCCGGTGCACCGTGCGCTGCACCAGCGGGTCGAGGCCGACCGTGGGCTCGTCGAGGACCAAGAGGTCAGGCTCGTTCATCATGGCCCCGATGAGCCCCACCTTCTGCCGGTTGCCTCTCGAGAGCACCCGGACCGGCCGGTCGAGCTCGAGGTCGAGCTCTCTCGCCCAGTTCTCCACGGTCGCCTCATCGGGTCCGCCGCGCAGGCGAGCGAAGTGGGCGAACGTCTCTCGTGCGCTGAGCCGTTCGTAGAGCGCCAGCTCGCCGGGCAGGTAGCCGAGACGCCGGTGCGCCGCGACCGCGTCCGTGCGCGCATCGAGGCCGAAGAGGCGTACCGACCCGCTCTGGGGGCGGATGAGGTCGAGCAGCATCCGAATCGTCGTGGTCTTGCCTGCACCGTTGGGGCCGAGGAAGCCGAACACCTCGCCCCACCCGACCTCCAAGGAGAGGTCGCGCACTCCGCCCCCGCCGCGGTACACCTTGGTGACGCCCGTGAGGGCTATCGGCGCCTCGCTCCGCGTGGCGTCGGTGCCGGCCCTCCTTGCTCGGGACGGGTCGGGCGCCTCGGCGCGCGTCGCCAGGGTCGATGGACGCACGACTCCCGACTCGGGACCGGTGCCGACGGTGCGAGCCGCGGGGCCGATCGCTCACCGCTCCTTGTGGCGATCCCAGTAGCGGTGGGGTCGGTGGGGGTTGTGGTGCGACTGGTACTGGAAGAGCCCGCGCGTGCGTCCCCGCACGCGCCGCCACCGGCGGACCCAGTGCGTTGCGTTGTTGGCCATGGCGACCTCCTCACCCCGAACCTAGGGCGGTCCCTCCCACGCCGACGAGGGACGTAGGTCCTCACGGCGCCGCACCGAGTCGCACGTCTCACGTAGCCTCCAGACGTGGAGTTCGCCTTCGACGCCGAGGTCTGGTACTGGCGGGGCCCCTCGCCGTTCCACTTCGTCACGGTGCCACTCCAGGACGCCGAGCTCATCGTCGCCCTCGCGCCCACCCTCTCCTACGGCTGGGGGTGCGTCCCGGTGCGCGCACGCGTGGGCGCGACCGCGTTCACGACGTCGCTCATCCCCCACGACGGCGGCTACGTGGTGCCGCTCAAGGCCGCCGTGCGCGCCGCCGAGGGCATCGGGGTCGGCGACGTCGCGTCGGTAGCGCTCGAAGTGGGCTGAGGCGCATCCGGCGCCCGTCGTCTGTAACGCTGGGATGGTGGCCGACCGCCTCTCCCGCCTGCTCGACCCCCTCGATCGACTTCAGCGCCGCACACCCGTCCTCGCCTTCGCGGTGGCGGTCGTGCGCAAGATGTCCGACGACCGCGGGGGAGACCTCGCGGCCCTCGTCGCCTACTACGGCTTCCTCTCGGCGCTGCCCCTGCTTCTCGTCTTCGCCTCGGTGGTGGGCTTCGTCCTGCACGGTGACCCCGGCCTGCGCGCACGGGTCCTCTCGAGCGCCGTGCGCAACTTCCCGACCCTCTCGGGGGTCCTCGACCCGTCGGTCAACGGCAACGGGGTCGCCCTAGGGTTCGGCGCCCTCTGGGCGGTCTGGGCGGGACTCGGCGTGACGCGAGCGCTCGAGCGGGCGATGAACGCGATCTGGGCCGTGCCCCGAGCCGAGCAGCCGGGTCTCGCGCGATCGAGCGCACGTGGGCTCGCGATGCTCGCCGCCCTGGGACTGCTCACCGTGGCCTCCACCGCCCTCGCGGGACTGCCGCTCGCCCACGCGCTCTCCCCGCTCGTCTCCGCGGTCCTCGGGCTGGCCGGTGCCCTGGTGGTGAACGGGGCGCTCTTCTTGCTCGCCTTCGAGCTCTTGACCAACCGCCGCCTCGGCCCTCGGGTCACCTGGCCCGGCGTCGCGATCGGGGCGATCGCCTGGACCGCGTTGCAGGCGGTGGGCACGTTCTACATCGGCCACGTGGTCGCCCACGCCTCGCGGTTCTACGGGCCGTTCGCGGCGGTGGTGGGACTTCTCGCCTGGGTCTACCTCGGCGCCCAGCTGCTCGTCTACTGCGCCCAGGTCAACGTCGTGCGCGACGAGCACCTCTGGCCGCGGAGCCTGCGGGGTCGCACGACGGCCGCCGACGAGCGCACGCGTCGGCGCGCCCGACGAGCCCCGGAGCCCTAGACCGAGCCCGTCGTCCCGGGCGCCCGACCGGGGTCACGACGACCTAGGGTTCCCGGTGGTGTCCGACACGGTCCCGACTCCCCCCGATCGCGCGGCCCGCACCTCGCGTGCGGACTCGGGCGACATCGCGCCACAGCGACCCGACGGCTCCGACGCCGTGACACCGCGCGGGACGCGCGCCTCGAGCGCCTGGGCGATCGTCGTGGTGATGGTCGGGGTGATGATCACCGCGGTCGACACCACGATCGTGGTGCTGGCCCTGCCCGAGATCGAGCGCAGCCTGCACGTCGCGCTCGACTCGGTCATCTGGGTCGTGATCGGCTACCTCCTCATCATCACCCTGCTCGCCACCCAGGTCGGACGTCTCGGGGACATGTTCGGTCGCGTGCGGATGTACGAGGCCGGCTTCGTCGTCTTCATCGTCGGCTCGGCCCTGTGCGCACTGGCCTGGGACGAGGCCTCCATCGTCGCGTTCCGCCTCCTCCAGGGGGTGGGCGGTGCGCTGGTGACGGCCAACAGCGGCGCCATCATCGCCGAGCTCTTCCCCAAGGAGCAACGCGGCAAGGCCTACGGCTACAACGGCGTCGGCTTCAGCGCGGGGGCCGTGCTCGGGATACTCCTCGGTGGGGCGATCGTCACCTACGTCTCGTGGCGCTGGATCTTCTGGATCAACGTCCCGATCGGTCTGGCCGGGGTGGGACTGGCCCTGCGGATGCTGCGCGAGCACGGGACCCGGGTCCGCCACCGGCTGGACCTGGCGGGCATGGCCACCCTCGGCCTCGGACTCTACGGCGTCTTGTGGTCGGTGACCAAGCTCGCCACCGACCCCCTCGACGCGGAGATACTGGGCTACCTGATCGGTGGCGTCGCGCTCCTCGCCCTCTTCGTGCTCGTCGAGCGTCGCGCGGCCGAGCCGATGCTCCCCCTCTCGCTCTTCGCGGTGCCCACGATGACCCCGTCGCTGCTCGCCTCGTTCTTCCAGGGCCTCGCGAACTACGCCGTCTTGTTCCTCGTGATCATGTACCTCCAGGGGGCGCGGGGCCTCACGCCGATCCACGCGTCGCTCCTGCTCATCCCGGGCTACCTCGTCGGCGCCGCGGTAGGTCCCGCGGCGGGCCGCCTGGCCGACCGGGTCTCGCCGGTCGTGCCGGCCACGATCGGCCTCGCCGCCCAGGTGGTGGCCCTGTTCATCTACGCCCACCTCTCGGTCTCGACGGGCCTCTGGGTGGTGGTCGTGGGCAGCGTCGTCAACGGGCTCGGCGCCAGCTCCTTCTTCCCCGCCAACAACTCGGCGGTCATGAAGGCCTCCCCGCCCCAGTCCTTCGGCATCTCGTCGGGGATGCTGCGCACGTTCGCCAACGTCGGCATGGTCTTCTCGTTCTCCCTGGCGATGCTGATCGCCTCGCACAGCATCAGCCGGCGCCTGGCCTTCGCCATCTTCGTCGGCTCGACCAGCCTGACCCACGGACTGGCCACCGCCTTCACCGCGGGGCTCCACAACGCCTTCTACGCCTCGATGGGGCTCATGGTCCTGGCGGCCCTCTTCTCGCTGAGCCGAGCCCGCCCGGCGGGCCGGGCGGGCCGGGGACGGTGAGGACCAACCGCCCCGTCACGGGCGATACCCCAGGGGGTATAATGGGAGACAGCCGCCCGACCACCGAGGAGAGACCGTGGCCACCGTCCAACTGACCCAAGAGAGCTTCGAGTCCACCGTCGCGAACAACGACATCGTCCTGATCGACTTCTGGGCGAGTTGGTGCGCGCCGTGCCGCATGTTCGCCCCCGTCTACGAGGCCGCCTCCGAGACCCACGACGACGTCGTCTTCGCCAAGGTCGACACCGAGGCCGAGCAGGCTCTCGCCGCGGCCTTCGGCATCATGTCGATCCCCACCCTGATGGCCTTCCGCGACCAGATCCTCCTCTACGCCCAGCCCGGGGCCCTGCCCCAGGCCGCCCTCGAGGAGCTGATCGGCAAGGTGAAGGCGCTCGACATGGACGAGGTGCGGAAGTCCATCGCCGAGCAGGCCCCGGCCCAGGCCTGAGCGAGGCTGGAACCGTGAAGGCCATCGACCGGACCCTGGCACTCCCCTTCGCCGAGGCCGCGGCGAGAGTCCGCGCCGCGCTCGCCACCGAGGGCTTCGGCGTGCTGAGCGAGATCGACGTGGCCGCGACCTTCAGGGCCAAGCTCGACCTCGAGCGCCCCGCCCTCACGATCCTGGGCGCCTGCAACCCGGCCTTCGCGCACCGGGGCCTCAGCGCCGACCCGTCGCTCGCCCTCGTGCTGCCGTGCAACGTCGTGCTCGAGGACGTCGGTGAGGGGCGCACGCGGGTCTCCATCGCCGACCCGCGCGCGATGTTCGCCCTGGGGGACCCCGCCCGCACCGCGGCCGACCTCGCCCTCGCCGACGAGGTCGCCGCCGCGCTCGCCAGGGTCGCGGACCGATTCGGCGCCTGAGCGTGAGCGCACCGGTCGACGACCTGCCCGCGGTGGCGTCGGTCCTCGCCGTCTGCGCCCACCCCGACGACGAGAGCTTCGGTCTCGGGGCGGTCCTCACGCGCTTCACCGGCGCCGGCGCCACGGTGTCCATGCTCTGTCTCACCCACGGGGAGGCCTCGACCCTCGGGCGCACCGACCGACCCCTCGGCGAGGTTCGTCGTGAGGAGCTCACCGCCGCCGCGGCCGTCCTCGGCGTCGACCGCGTCGAGCTCCTCGACTACCCCGACGGTGGCCTCGACCACGTCGAGCCCGGGCGCCTCGCCCGCGACGTGGCGAGGGCCGCTCGCGAGGTGGGCGCCGACCTCCTGGTCGTCTTCGACGAGGGCGGGATCACCGGGCACCCCGACCACGTGCGCGCCACCGAGGCCGCGCTCGAGGGGGCGCCGCTCACCCCGGTGCTCGCCTGGAGCCTGCCACGCCCCGTCGCCGACACGCTGAACGCCGAGTTCGGCGCCGGCTTCGTCGGCCGCGGCGCCGACGACGTCGACCTCCGGCTGACGGTCGACCGGTCCGTCCAGCGCCAGGCCATTTCCTGCCACGCGAGCCAGGCCACGGACAACCCGGTTCTGGCCCGCCGGCTCGAGCTCCAGGGCGACGCCGAGTCCCTGCGGTGGCTGCGGGCCCCGGCGACGGGTCCGGTGCGCGAGCCCGGTCCGGGTGCACCGGCGGACGTGGTTCCCTGAGCCACCGGCCGACGCACCCGCGTCGGCACTCGATAGGGTGCTCCACGTGTCGAGCGCTCCGTCGGAACCCGACGCGCGCCGTTGACCGCCCTCCTCGTCGTCGTCGCCGTGGGCTTCGCCTACTCGATGGGCGCCCACTACACCGGGGCGTGCATGGGCATGCCCCACGCCCTCGGTGCCGTCTCGGTCCGGCGGGCCCTGCTCGTGATGGCGCCCCTCGCCCTGCTCGGGGCGGCCCTCGCCTCGCACGGCGTCGAGCGCACCGTGGGCGAGGGTCTCCTCGAGGGTCGCGGGCTCACGGTCCTGGGCATGGTCATCGTCCTCGCGGTCGCCTTCGGTCTCACCAGCCTCTTCACCTGGCGCCGACTCCCCACCTCGACCATCCAGATCCTCGTCTTCAGCGTCGTTGGGGCCGGCGAGGCGGCCGGGGTGTCGGTCCGCTGGGCCCACGTGGCGACCCTCGCGGTCCTCTGGGTCCTCGCGCCCTTGGTGGCGGTAGGGCTCGGCTTCGTCCTCACCCGGCTGGCCGACCACGTGCCCGGGGTGCGCGTCACCCCGGGGACCGACCCGACCGGCGGCGGACTCGGGATGGGCCTCCTCGCCGTCGGGGCGGTGGCGTCGTTCACCATGGGCGCGAACGACGTCGCGAACGCCACCGGCTCGCTCGTGGGCACCCACGTCCTCGGGCCGCTGGCGGCCGGGACCCTCGGGGGGCTCGGTCTCGCGGCCGGCGTCCTCACCTGGGGGCGGCCGCTCCTCACCCGGATCGCCTTCGAGGTGGTCGAGGTCGACCGGCCCATGGCCACGGCCGCGCAGCTGGTCCAGGCCCTCGTCGTGCTGATCGCGGTCGCCAACGGCTACTTCACCTCCATGAACCAGGCGCTGGTGGGCGCGATGGCCGGGGCGGGGCTCGCCCGTGGGCGCGCGACGGTGCGCTCCTCGACCCTGGCGGCGATCGCGAGGGGGTGGGTCGTCGGGCCGGGGGCCGGAGTGACGCTGGCCTTCGCGCTGACCCGGCTCGCCGTCGCCCTCGGGGGCGCCCACGCGGTCGCGGCCCCCTAGGTCGGGACCATCGGCCCTGGGAGGGGCCCCGTCCACGGCGAAGACTCGCACCGAGGAGGGCACGACATGAGAGAGACCCTGACCGAGACGCGCGACGACGAGGCGCGCGAGCCGACCCTCGACGAGCTCGCCGCGGCGCTCAGCGCGTCCGTCGGGGCCGACGGGGCCCTGCCGGGCGGGGTCGGTGAGCGCCTCGCGCTCGAGCACCGGTGGTGGGGCCGGACCGTGGAGGTGCTCGCGATCCTCACCGAGGACCCCGAGCGCCTGGGCTACCTCGTGGGGGGCACGCGACCCGATGAGGTGATCGCCTGGCTCCCCTCCTGGGTGGCGACACCGCTCACGCTCGAGGAGATCCGCGAGGTCGTCCTCGCGGGGGGCTGGGACCCCGAGCCCTTCGTCACGATCGCGGCCCACGGGCTGCTCGACGCGCTCTTGCGCCGCCCCGACGGATCGCTGCGGCGCGTGCGCGGAGAGCGCGCCGGCGCCTGGCTGAGCGACCGCTTCGCCCTCGCCGAGAGCGAGGACGAGGTCGTGGCGGCGGTGCGCGAGCTCCTGGCCGAGGACGGGGCCTGACGCGGCGTCGAGCCGTGACCTTCTCCCCTACCGCCTCACCCTGGTGACCTCTACGTTTCGTGGAGACGGTTGGTGCGAAGGAGGCACGATGGGCTGTTGGTGCGCGCGCCGGACGCGCCGACACCACGGTGAGCACGATCGGCCGGCGCCGTCGCCCTCGCACGTCGAGGCTCTCGCGCGCCGCCTCGAGGCCCTCGAGCGAGAGGCCGCCGGGATCCGTACGGAGCTCGAGCTTCTCGCCACCCGCCCCGAACACGCCTGAGGGCCCGCGGTCGGCGCGGGTCCACGACGAGAGGAGAGAGATGGACGCGACTCACGACGACGCGAACGGGGGCGCCCGCCTGCCCCGGCTGAACGAGCCGGCCCCGGACTTCGAGGCCACCACCACTCACGGGGTGGTCCGCCTGGCGGACTTCGCGGGCGGCTGGTTGGTGCTCTTCTCGCACCCGGCGGACTTCACCCCGGTGTGCACCACGGAGTTCCTCGCCTTCGCGGCGATCTACCCCGAACTCCAACGGCGACACACCGAGCTGCTCGGCCTGTCGATCGACAGCGTCTCGTCGCACATCGCCTGGGTGCGCAACATCGAGGAGAAGACCGGCGTGGCGATCCCCTTCCCGATCATCGCCGACCTCGACCGCGCGGTGGCGACCGCCTACGGGATGGTGATGCCCGGCGAGTCGACGACCGAGACTTCGCGATGCGTCTTCGTGATCGACCCGATCGGCCGGGTGCGCGCGATGATCTACTACCCCCTCACCACCGGGCGCAACACCGAGGAGATCGTGCGCCTCGTCGACGCCCTCCAGATGACCGACGCCCGCCAGGTCGCCACCCCCGCCAACTGGCGGTCCGGGGACAAGGTCATCATCCCGACCCCCTCGACGATCGAGGTCGCGGCCGAGCGCATGTCCGAGGAGTTCGCGGCCCGCACCGAGGGTTTCGAGCGGGTCGACTGGTACCTGTGCAAGAAGTCGGTCGAGGCCCTCTGAGTGGCCTGTCTCAACTCCGACGGGACCCTCAGCCCCTCGGGCCGCGCGTTGGTGGCCGCCGTCTCGAGCCCGGTGACGCCCGAGGAGGTGGCCGGCGTGACCGGGCTGGCCCTCTTTCGGGTTCGCGCCGGGCTGCGCGAGCTCGCGGCGGCGGGCCTCGTCGTCGTCGACGGCGACACGTACCGCGCGGCCTAGGGGTGGGCCCCGCGCGTCCGGTGAGCGAAGGACCCGGGAGTGACGGCTAGGCGCCCTCGCCAGCGAGCGGGTCCGTCGTCGGCGGCGGCAGCCTCGTGCCGAGCTGGTCGATCCCGTCGCTCACCGTGTCGTCGAGGGCCCTGAGGGCCTCCTCGCTGCGGCCGACCTCGAGCATCCAGCGCGCCGCGGCGACCCGTTGGACGATCGAGTCGCTCGTCTCGAGATCGGCTCGGCGGGCCCGCTCGGCCTCCTCGTACTCTCTCAAGTGGAGCCGTCGCGCGGCGTCGTTGCGTGCGGCGGACTCGCTCAGGTGTCCCACCAGCCCGCCCATGAGGGCCATCGCGAGCAGGGGCGCCACCCAGCCCGTGAGGTCGGGGTCGCCCTTGGCTCGGATGAGCTCGAGCACGACGAAGGCGGTCATCGCGAAGCCCGCCGCGTAGGCGCCACCGCGGCGCCCGAAGCGCACGGCGCTGAGCGCGATCGGCACGACGTAGAGCAGCGCGGCGCTCTGGCCCGCACCGTCGACGAACCAGCGCAGGATCGTCACGACCACCATGAGCATCACGATCACCCCGAGCGCCCGCGACTTGGTCTTGGGCGCGTAGCGACGAGACAGACTCCATCCAGCGCTCCACAGCCGAACGGCGCGCCCCCATTCACCGACCATCCACAACCCTCCACGCGACCCCAGCCTTCGAGGCCACGTCCCATTGTCGTGGACCGTGGCGCCCCGAAATCTCGGGACCATCGTCACGTTCCTCGCGAGGGGCCGCCCCGTCAGGGCGAACCCGGCCCGCCCCCGGTGGCGGACCGATCCGCCCCAGGGGCTCAGGCGCCCGGGCGCAGGACGGGCTTCAGCGCGTCGAGGACGGTGGGGTCGTCGATCGTGGAGGGCACCGGCTCGTCGCGCCCGTCGGCGATCGCGCGCATCGTCTTTCGCAGGATCTTGCCCGAGCGGGTCTTGGGCAACGCCGAGACGACGTCGGCCTGTCGGAGGCTCGCGACGTTGCCCAGCTGGTCCTTGACCCGCTGGACGAGCTCGGCGCCGATGGTCGCGTGGTCGCGGGTGACCCCGCCCTTCAAGACCACGAGGGCGCGGGGCACCTGGCCCTTGATCTCATCGGCCACCCCGATGACGGCGCACTCGGCGACGTCGGGGTGACCGGCGATGATCTCCTCCATCTCCCCGGTGGAGAGTCGGTGGCCCGCCACGTTGATGACGTCGTCGACCCGGCCCATGACGAAGAGGTAGCCGTCCTCGTCGAAGTGGCCGCCGTCGCCGGTGAGGTAGTAGCCCGGTACCCGCGAGAGGTAGGTCTGGACGAAGTTGTCGTCGTTGCCCCAGAGCGTCTTGAGGGTCCCGGGGGGCAGCGGGGTGCGGATCATGATCGCCCCCTCGGCCCCCGTCGGGACCTCCTGGCCCGTGGCGTCGAGCACGCGCACGTCGTAGCCCGGCACCGGCACCGTCGGCGAGCCGGCCTTGAGCGGCATCGGGTCCATCCCCATCAGGTTGGCCACGATCGGCCAGCCCGTCTCGGTCTGCCACCAGTGGTCGACCACCGGGACCCCGAGGTGCTCGCTCGCCCACTTGTACGTCTCGGGGTCGAGGCGCTCGCCCGCGAGGAAGAGGTAGCGGAACCCCGACAGGTCGTAGTCGGCGATCAACGTGCCCTCGGGGTCGTCGCGCTTGATGGCGCGAAAGCCGGTCGGGGCGGTGAAGAGCGTCTTGACCCCGTGCTGGGCGATCACCCGCCAGAAGGCCCCCGCGTCGGGCGTGCCCACGGGCTTGCCCTCGTAGAGGACCGTCGTGCAGCCCGTGAGGAGGGGGGCGTAGACGATGTAGGAGTGGCCCACCACCCAGCCGACGTCCGACGCTGCCCAGAAGACCTCCCCGGGGTGGGTGTCGTAGACGTTGGCCATGGACCAGCGCAGGGCCACGGCGTGGCCGCCGTTGTCGCGCACGACCCCCTTGGGCCGGCCGGTCGTGCCCGAGGTGTAGAGGATGTAGAGCGGGTCGGTCGCGGCCACCGGCACGCACTCCGCCGGATTGGCGCGCGACACGGCGTCGGCCCAGTCGACGTCGCGCGGCGCCTGCAGGCTCGCCGCCGCCTGAGGGCGCTGGACGATGAGGCAGTGCTCGGGCTTGTGGCCCGACTCGTCGATCGCCGCGTCGAGGAGGGGCTTGTACTCGATGACCCGCTTGACCTCGATGCCGCACGAGGCCGAGACCACGACCTTGGGCTGGGCGTCCTCGATGCGCAACGCCAACTCGTGGGCCGCGAAGCCCCCGAAGACGACCGAGTGCACCGCGCCCAGGCGCGCGCAGGCCAGCATCGCCACGACGGCCTCGGGGACCATCGGCATGTAGATGACCACCCGGTCGCCGCGCGTGACGCCGAGGTCGCGCAGCGCCCCCGCGCAGCGCGCCACCTGGTCGCGCAGCTCGCTGAACGTGAGCGAGGTGATCGTGCCGGTCACCGGGCTGTCGTAGACCAGGGCCGCCTGGTCCCCACGGCCCTCCTCGACGTGGCGGTCGACGGCGTTGAAGCACGTGTTGAGCTCGCCGTCGGGGAACCACCGGAAGAAGGGTGCGTTCGCGTCGTCCAAGACGACCGTCGGCTCCCGGTCCCACCGGATGGCTTTGGCCGCCTCCCCCCAGAACCCCGTAGGGTCCTCGATGCTCCTGCGCCACGCCTCTTGGTACGCGCCCATGGGCCGACCCTCCTCACCCCCGAGGGGCGGTCGGGCCACGGTGGCTCCGGCCACTCCCTACACCTTTTCTGAGAGTACACCTCAGAATCCGCGTCCCCGAGGGGACCACCCGCGTGTCGCCCCTGGTCGACTCGCCCTCCGGCCCGCGGGGCGCGAGCCCCGTTTGCTTAGGAGCGGGTTCGCGGAAGGAGACCGGGACTGGGCTCCCGGAGGTGCGCCGTCACCTCGAGCCCGGCCCAGGAAGAGCACCGCCATCTATCCCCTGTGCCCATCCGCGGGGTCTCGGCGCGACGACCGCCCCATACGAGTGGGACGAGTCCCGGCGTGGGTCAGAAGAGACGCCGATACATCACGTGCAGACCCACCAGGCCGTAGTCAGAGTGATTATAGGCCTCGGGGACGGTTCCGATCACCTCGAAGCCGAGTGACTTCCACAGGTGCACTGCGGCGTCGTTCCTCTCGACGACCGCATTGAACTGCATCGCGCGGAAGCCTTGTTCGCGGCTCCACTCGATGACCTCGTGGGCGAGTGCGCGGCCCACGCCTTGGCCCTGAGAACGTGGGTCGACCATGAAACTGGCCGTCGCGACGTGCTTGCCACGACCCGGGCGGTTCGGGCCCATCTTCGCACTGCCCACCACGACACCATCGATGGTCGCAACCGCGACGCGGTCGGGCGGACCGACCATCCACCAGGCGCGGGCCTCGTCGAGGGAGAGCTCCTCGGGGTAGGCGTACGTTCGACCGGCCGCCACGATCTCGGAGAAGAAAGGATAGATGGCGGGCCAGTCCGAATCGATCGCGTCCCTGATGATCACAGCAGCACACTACGTAAGTAGCTCGTCAAATGGTGGGGCGTTCACGAAATTCGTCCAGTCTGGTCGCGTCGGCCCGCCAACGACAGGGATTCACAACGCCAACTGTGAATGGCCGTCTCGCCAACTGTCGAATCTACCCAGCGAGGGCGCCGGCGACGGAATGTCGCCTCAAGAGATACACGACCTCCCCGATGCGGAACCTATGGTGCCCGGCCCGATAGGGAATTCGAGGCCGACTGCGGTCATGGCGAGCGAGGGACCGGCCCAAGCGACGGCGATCGCCCATCGTCGATAATCGGCGGGCAAGGCGCGTGGCACGGGTTGAGTCTGCCATCAGGGCCCGAACTCAACAGAAGAAGTGGGGACTATCCGTGGGGCAGGTCACACCTACGTTTCCCGCTGGCAACAGGGACCGGGGACGCGATTCTCCGGCGCGCCCAATTCCTCGACCACTCCAACTCGCGAGAACTGAATCCGGAATCATGCCGCGTTTCGCCGGCGAGCGGCGAGGACGCGCTATGCGCCGTCGGCGCCGTCGCGCAGTGAGTGGATCATCGTGCGCAGGATGGCGAACGCGTGGATCCGCTCGGACTCGTTCAGGCCGGACAGCATTGTCAGTTCGACGGAGCGGACCGCGGCGGAGGCCATTGCCAGTCTGCGGCGGCCGCGGGGCGTCAAGCGGGTGGGCAGGACTTTCCCGACTGGAGCCTGAGTGGGCCTCGTCACGTAGCCGTCTCGCTCGAGGGCTTGGAGCAGGACGTTCATCGATTGCCGGGTCACGAACGCGCCTCGCGCGAGTTCGGAGTTCGACAGGCCTGGGCGTTGAGCCAGGAGTTCGAGGCAGGAGTAGTGGGTGACGGTCATCCCGAGCGGTCGCAGTACCTCCTCCATCGCCACCCGCAGCGCGCTGGAGGCCTGTTTGAGCAGGTAGCCCAGCGATGTCTCCAGGTCGATGCCGCCCGCTCCGTGTTGACTCATGTCAGTATTCTGACATATAGTGGCCTGTGTCAGAAGACTGACATCACCCCTAGGAGCACCGCATGCCCGCCACCGGCCCCGACTTCATCTCCCTGCAAGCGCGTGACCTCGACGCGTCGCAGGTGTTCTACGAGCGCTATCTCGGCCTGGTCCGCTCGCCGGCCGGGCCTCCGCATGCCGTCGTTTTCGACACCAAGCCCATCGCCTTCGCGTTGCGCGATGTCATTGCCGGCATTGATCTGGACTCGGTGCCTTACCCGGGCGTCGGCGCGGCCATCTGGTTGCATGCCACTGACGTCCAAGCGATCCACGACGCACTGGTGGCCGACGGGCACACCATCGTGTCGGCACCGGTTGATGGGCCGTTCGGGCGGACGTTCACCTTCGCCGACCCCGACGGTTACCAGATCACCCTCCACGACCGTGCCGACCGTGGCTGAGCCGGCCATCCTGGTCTTCGGTGCCACGGGCTCGCTCGGCCGCCACGTCCTGGACGGGCTCCTCGAACGAGGGACACCGGCTGCGGCGGTGACGGCGGCCGGCCGCAATGAGGGCCGGTTGGCCGAACTTGCCTCGGCCGGGTTCGCCACCGTGCGCGTCGATCTGACTGACCCAGCCGCCGTCGCCGAGGTGGTCGCGAGGCACGCCTAGGTGGTGTTGATCTCTGGCCAAGACGCGGATCGTCTGGCACAGCACATGTCGGTGATTCGGGCCGCGATTGATGCAGGGGTCCGGCACGTCTACTACACCAGTGGTGTTCGGGCTGACGATGAGCGGTTCGCGATCAACGCCGACCATCGGGGCACCGAGCAAGCGCTGATCACCTCTGGCCTGGACTTCACGATCCTGCGTAACACCTGGTACATCGAGAACTACATCCAGGCCATGGCCGGCCCTCGCCATACCGGCGTGTTGGCTGCGGCCGTCGGAGGCGCCGTGGTGGCGGCGGCCAGCCGGAGAGACCTGGGCGAGGCATTGGCGACAATCGTGGCCACAGACGGGCACGACAACGTCACCTACAGCCTGTCCGGGGACACCGACTTCAGTTACGGCGATATCGCCGCCGCGATGTCGGTGGTGTTGCGGCCAGAGGTCGCCTACACGCCCGTCTCCTCAGACCACTTGCGGGCCATACTCACCGGTTCAGGGATGGGCGCCAAGATGGCCGGCTTCTTGGTCGGCCTGGACGAGACTATCGCCGCCGGAGTGTATTCCCGGGTGGGTGACGACCTCACCCGGCTGATTGGCCGGCCGACGACCAGCCCTTTCGACGGCCTGACCGCGATGTGAGTGAGAACTGGGGCGCGCGGCGGCG
>JAKBNI010000097.1 GCA_021831125.1 Actinomycetes bacterium
CGGCGACGACGACGAGCCCGTCGGCTCCTCCCGCCGCCACCCGGGCGAGGCCGACGGCGACGAGGGCGCTCAGCGCCAGGGCGAGCAGCGCCCCGACCGCGCCCACGGCGGCGGCGCTCGCGCGCGAGGTGGTGCGCCCGAGGGCGTTGGTCACCTCGCTCACGACGCCTCAGGTCGTGAGGGGGCGGGCGGCTCGTCGCGGTGGGGGAGCGCGCGCGCGTCGCCCTCGAGCCAGTCGCGCAGCGCGCGCGTCGCCCGACAGTCGTCCTCGTTGTACTCGAGCAGGCGGCGTCGGTGGGCGTCGGCGTCCGCGTCGTCGCCCACGGCCCTCTCGTACCACGCGATCGACGCCTCGCCGCTCGGGCTCGGGTCGCGCCAGTCGAAGCCGGCCGCGCGGGCCACGAGCTTCAGGCCCAGTGGACCGTCGGTCTGGATCTGGCGGCTGACGACGTCGTGCAGGTCGACCCACCGGGCGGGGCGGGCCCGTCGGAACGACGCGACCCCCTCGCCCAGGGCCCGGGCGAGCGCCTCGTCCTCGGTGCGCGCGACGGCGCGATCCATCGCGCCGTCCTCGGCGGTGGCCCAGAAGCAGTAGGCGCAGAAGGTGGCCCCCGCGTCCTCGCAGGCGGTGCGCACCCCCTCGAGCCACGCCCAGAATCGCGCGAAGAGCGCCGCCTCGCCCGCCGGGGTGAGGGACTCGAAGGTGGCCTCGGCGTGGTAGCCCGAGGTCACGCCCGGGACCGGGCGCGCGAGGCTGACCACGGCGCCCCAGAGGTACGTCGCGTCCTCGTAGCTCTCCATGTCGATGTCGACCTCGACGTCGGCTCGCGCGCAGCCCATCGCCTCGGGCTCGACCCGGCGGCGCAGGGCACCGTCCACGGCGACCCGGGCCCGGTAGATGAGCTGGTCGAGGTGCTCGACCTCGCGCCCGAGGGCGGCCGCGGGCCCGTCGGCCCCCGGGACGCCCTCGCGCGCCCGACGGGCCTCGTCGGGGTCGAGCAGGGCGAGCGCGCGCCGGGTGGTGACCCCGGCCCCGCGCAGGCGCGCCTGCTGGGCCGAGGTGGTGAAGCGCACGAGCGACACGTCGTCGCGCGCGGCGAGCTCGGCGCCACAGTGCGGGGCGAAGGGGCACTCCGGACACTCGCGGTGCCAGAAGGGCTGGGTGGGGAAGTCGCCGGCGCCCTCGCGCCAGGCGTCGTGGGCCTCGAGGACGGCCCGGCGCTCGTCGTAGAGCCGGTCGTAGGCCGCGAGGTTGAACCGGGGGTGCGCGTCGCCGGCGAGCTCGAGCCACCACAGGGTCCGTCCGCGGTCGACGACGGCCCCGCGGGCCACCGGGTCGCCGTGGCCGAGGGCGCCGAGGACCCGCGTGGCGTGGGCGAGCGCGAGGCCGCTGCGGGTCATGGGGGACGACGTCCGGGCCCCCACCCCGACGACCCGCTCGGCGTCGGCGCGGCGCGGGCGGGCGAGCTCGGCGCGCCAGAGGGTGCGCGTCGCCGCCGGTTCGGCGACCTCGTGGTTCTTCACTACGACCGGCGCGTAGCTGAAGCGGTTCTCACGCCCCGTGCGCACCAGCGCCTGGACGCTCGCGATGCGACGGCCGACGAGGTCGACCGGCAGGCGCGGCGAGAGGACGAGCTCGTCACCACGCTCGAGGGCCGCGACGGTCTCGGCGACGCTGCGGGGTCGCGCCGCCTCGGGGTGGAGCTCCGCGAGGGCGGCGAGGACCGCGCGCCGGTGGGCGAGGGCGCGCTCGCGCCGTCGCGCGAGACTCGCCGGCTCCTCGGCCCGGACCGGCTCGACGGGGGCGCCCCGGACGAGCGCGACCCGGTGAGGGCAGGCCTGGACCTCGTCGGCGCGCAGGGGCTGGGCCACCGGACGAGCCTACGAGCCCCCCGTGCGGTCGTTGCGCCAGCTGCGCCACAGCGAGGCGTACTCGCCGTCGTGGGCGACGAGCTCGTCGTGGGTGCCGATCTCGGCGATGCGCCCGTCGATCACCACGCACACCCGGTCGGCGTCGTGGGCGGTGTGCAGCCGGTGGGCGATGGCGACGACCGTGCGACCGGCGAGCACCGCGCTCAAGGAGCGCTCGAGGTGGCGTGCCGCGCGCGGGTCGAGCAGGGCCGTCGCCTCGTCGAGCACCAGCGTGTGGGGGTCGGCCAGGACGAGGCGAGCGAGCGCCAGCTGCTGGGCCTGGGCGGGCGACACGGGGTGGCCCGTCGTGCCGAGCTCGGTGTCGAGCCCCGAGGGGGTCTCCTCGACCCACTCGAGGGCGTCGACGGCCGCGAGCGCCGAGCGGACCTCGTCGTCGCTGGCCCCGGGCCGGGCGAGCAGGAGGTTGTCGCGAACCGAGCCGATGAAGATGTGGTGCTCTTGGGTGACGAGTGCGACGTGGCGGCGGCGCTCGGCCATCGACATCGCGGTCAGCTCCACCCCGCCGACGCGCACCGAGCCGCGCGTCGGGGCGTCGATACCGGCCAGCAGTCGCCCGAGGGTCGACTTGCCCGCCCCCGAGGGCCCCACGATCGCCAGGCGCTCGCCGGGGCGGATCTCGAGCGAGACGTCGCGCACCACGTCGTGGCCGGGGCGGTAGGCGTAGCTGACCTCCTCGAGGACCAGGCGCTCGTCGCGGGGCGGGTCGACGGGCGGGGGCTCGACGTCGCGCGACGCCGACACCCCGACCAGGCGCGCGAGCGAGGTCTGGCCGATCTGGATCTCGTCGAGCCACGAGACGACCCGGTCGAGGGGGTCGTTGATCTGCACGACGTAGAGGGTGACGGTCGTCGCGGCGCCGACGGTGACGTGGCCGCCGATGGCCAGCCACCCGCTCCAGCCGAGCGTCGCCGCGACGGCCAGGGCGAAGGCCCCCTCGACCGTCGGGAACCAGACCATGCGCATCAAGAGCGTGTACATCTCCGAGTAGAAGGCCTCGCGGACGTCCCCCTCGATCCGTCCCACCTGGCGGGGACCGAGCCGGTGGGCGTCGACGGTGCGCGCGCCCTCGACCGTCTCGGCGACGGTGCCCGAGAGGGTGGCGTAGCTCACGCGCTCGCGCCGGTAGCCGGGCGTGGCGTAGCGCAGGTAGTGGCGGGTCGACACGACGAGGATCGGGATCGACACGAGGCTGGCGATCGAGGCGAGGGGGCTCACGAGCAGCATCGCCCCCAGCGTCAAGACGGCCTGGAGCAGGGCGACCAGCCACTCCGGGACGGCGAAGCGCACCGTGCGCGACAGGGCGTTCATGTCGTTGGTGACGCGGCTCAAGAGGTCGCCGGTGCCGGCCCGCTCGACCTCGGCGAGGGGGAGGGCGAGCACGCTGTCGAGGAACTCCTCGCGCAGTTCGGCGAAGACCGTCTCGCCGAGCACGTAGGCGCGTCGGCGGGCTGAGAAGGTGAGCACGCCGTAGCCGAGCGAGGCGACGGCGAGCACGGTGACGTAGCGCGCGACCGGGCCGGCGCTGAGCGCGTGGGCCGCGGCCAGGTTGGTGATCTGGCCGACGGCCCAGGCCGGGACGAGTCCGGCGGTCGAGGCCAGCGCGTAGACCGCGAGCATCCGCGCGAGCGCGCCGCGGTGGCGCGAGGCGAGCACGCGCGCGTACGCGCGGACCTGGGCACTGGTGGCGACGGGGAGGCTCACGGTGTCTCCTCGCGCAGGACGATGCGCCGGTAGAGGGGGGAGCGCTCGAGGAGCGCCTCGTGGGTGCCGCGCTCGACGACCCGGCCCTCGACGAGCAGGCTCACGACGTCGCAGCGCTCGAGCAGCAGGGGGCTCGACGTCGCCACCAGCGTCGTCGCCCCGGCGCGGGCCTCCCCGAGGCGTCCGGCGACGCGGCCCTCGGTGTGGGCGTCGACGGCCGAGGTCGGTTCGACCAGCAGCAGGACCTCGGCCCCGGTGAGGACGGCCCGCGCGAGGGCGAGGCGCTGGCGCTGGCCCCCCGAGAGGCCCCGGCCGCGCTCGTCCAGGGTGGACGCGAGGCCGTCGTCGAGCGCGTCGAGGACGTCGAGCGCGCTCGCCGTGGCGAGCGCGCGCACGATCCGCTCGTCGTCGGGCGTCTCGTGGGGCATGAGCTCGTGGCGCAGCTCCCCGGCGAAGAGTCGCGGCTCGATCTCGCTCACCACGACGCGCCGACGCAGGTCGGCGAGTGAGAGTTCCCCGAGGGGCAACCCGTTGACGGTCACGCCCTCGACGTCGGCGACGAAGCGGCCCAGACGGTCGATGAGGGCCGACGTCTCGTCGGTCGTCTCACCGACCAGTCCGGCGAACTCGCCACGGGTGAGGACGAGCCCGGTGCGCGCGTCGCGGATCTCGGCCAGCGGCTCGGGCCACGCGAGGGGCGCCGCGACGTCGGTGACCGTCGGCTCGACGCGCAGCACCCGCTGGATCTTGCCGGCCGCGACGAACGCCTGGGTCGCGTTGATGATGTACTCGATCGCCGTGCGCAGGGGCGTCGTGAGGAACGTGGCGTAGCCGAAGAAGGCGACGAGCTGACCGGGCTGGAGCCGTCCGGCCATCACCTCGTGGGCGCCGAGGAGCGTGACGACGGTGGTGAGCACGGCCGGCAGCAGCACCTGGCCCGACTCCAGCGCCGCCTGGGGGGTGGCCAGGCGCACGCCGGCCGCGCGCACGCGCCGGCTCTGGGCGACGTAGTTGGCGTGGAACACCTCCTCGCCACCGACCCCGCGCAGTATCCGCAGGCCGGCCACGGTGTCGGCCCCCAGCGCGGCGAGCCGACCGCTGCTCTCGCGCTGGGCGGCCTGGTGACGGTGGAGCGGGCGCATCAGGGGCACGCTCAGGGTCGCGAGCACCGGGACCCCGACGAGCACGACGAGACCCAGGGTGCGCGAGGTGGCGAGCAGGATGAACGACACCACGACCCACGACACGATCGCGCCCAGGAAGCGCGCGAGGCTGTCGTAGGCGGTGCCGACCCGGATGGCGTCGGAGTTCGCGGTGTTGACGACGTCCCCGGCGGGGACCTCCTCGAGGAGGGCCGGGCCGACGCCGGCCACGTGACGGCCGAGCACCTGGATCGACCGGTACGACGCGTGCAGCCAGTTGGTCACGGCGAGCTGGTGGCGCAGCGACCCGCAGACCGCCTGGACGAGGCCGAGCCCGAGCACCACCCCCACCCAGGCGAGCAGCGCCCTCGTGTCGTGGCGGTCGACGCCGTGGTCGATGGCCGCCCCGAGGGCGGCGAAGACGAGGGCCTGGGCGACCATCCACCCGATGCCGAAGAGGGCGTTGAGGCTCAGCAGCCAGCGCTGGTGGCCGGCCAGCCAGACGAGGTAGCGCGCCGGGGTCGAGGTCGGGGGCGTGCCGGGGTCCGCCAGGGGCAGCTCGCGGTAGGGCAGGTGCAGCACGTCGCTCTCATTCGCACGGTCGTTCTCAGGCGGACGGTGAGTCGACCTGTAAGCGGGGTTCTGTCCACCCCCCGAGGGGGGATGGGTGGCCATCCATCTATGCGATCCACCTCGGGAGTGCCTCTACGAGGCGCGCGGGCGGCCTCCCGTGTTCGATCTTGCTCCGGGTGGGGTTTACCGAGCCGCCCCGGTCGCCCGGGGCGCTGGTGCGCTCTTACCGCACCGTTTCACCCTTACCGGCGCCGGTCTCCCGGCTCCGGCGGTCTGCTCTCTGTGGCACTGTCCTTCGCGTCACCGCGACTCACTCGCGTGAGCACCCTGCCCGCTGGAGCCCCGACTTTCCTCACCGCATCGCTGCGGCGCGGCCACCCAGTCGACTCACCGTCCGCCCCCAGTCTGTCACAGCGCGCGCCGGCTCCACAAGGTCTACGTCGGTGCCGGGCGGTAGCCTCGCCGCGTGAGCGCCGAGGGGACGAGTGTCGAGGCGCCGGTCCTCGACGTCGGCGCGTTCTACGAGATCGTCACCGCGCACCTCGAGGCGGCCTTCGGTCGCCGCCGGCCGCTGTGGGTCCGCGGAGAGGTCGCCAAGGTCTACGAGAAGGGCCACGTCTACCTCGACCTCGTCGACGCCGGCTCGGACACCTCCGACACCCGCCGGCCCGTCCTCAACGCCCACTGCTGGTCACGCCAGTGGGCCCCGCTCAAGGCCCGCCTCGCCGCCGACGGCGTCACCCT
>JAKBNI010000014.1 GCA_021831125.1 Actinomycetes bacterium
GCGCGGCGCCCGGCGGGCCGCCTGCTCGCGCGCCTCGCGGCGCACCTCGGGCTCGGGGTCTCCGAGGAGGTCGCACCATCGCGCCTCGCCGAGCTGCGCGCGTCGGGCGAGCCCGCGCAGGGCGACGACGCGCTCGCGGGTCGTCCCCGAGGCGAGCGCCCCCTCCAAGCGGGCTCGCGACGCGGCCCCGGTGTCGTGGCCGGCGCGCACGAGCGCCTCCAGGCTGGCCGCTACCGTGTTCGCATCGTCGGACACGACCCCATTCCACCACCCGACCGCGTCCGGCGCCGCTGGCGGGTCGCCGCCGGCGCCGTCCTCGTGCTCGTGCTGGCCGCGGTGGTGGCCGCCCGGGTCCCCCTCAACGAGTACGCGCTGACCCCGGGGAACGCCACGCCGGTCGCGCCGCTGGTGACGGTCCGCGGCGTCGCGACGTCCCGGCACCCGGGGGACATCTACCTCACTGACGTCTACCTCCAGCAGCTGAGCGCCCTCACCTGGGTGACCCTGCACCTGTCGAGCCACGTCCAGTTCGTCCCGGGCGACGCCCTCACCCCGCCGGGGGTGCCCACCTCGGAGCTGGCGGCTCAGGGCTACCTCCAGATGCGCGACGCCCAGCTCGCCGCGGAGGTCGAGGCCTTCCGGACGGTGGGCTGGCGTGTCCCGGCCACCCGGGTCGGCGCCACCCTCACCGGGGTCGTGGTCCCCTCGCCGGCGTCGCGCGCGGGGCTCGCGGTCGGCGACGTCGTGACCGCCGTTGGCGCAAAGCGGGTCGTGGACGGGTGCGGGCTGGTCGCGGCGCTCCACGCCCTCGCCCCGGGCAGCGTCGTGCGTCTCTCGGTGCGCCCGGTGCGCATCTCCGCGACGGGAGTCCTCTCGTGGCGACCGGTGCGCCGGGTCAGCGTCACCACCGCCACGCCTCCCGCGGGGATCGCGCCGAGTGGCTGTCCCGGTGTGTCGGGGCCTGATCGCTCGTTCCTCGGGGTGGCGCTCGAGGACGACGTCGCCTATCGCCTCCCGGCGAGCGTGCGCATCGACACGGCCAACATCGGCGGCCCCTCGGCCGGGCTCGCCATGACCCTGACCCTCGTCGACCTGCTGAGCCGCCAGTCGATCACCGGGGGCCGCGACGTCGCCGCGACGGGCACCATGGCCGTCGGCGGCGCGGTCGGCCCGGTGGGCGGGGTGGCCGAGAAGGCGGTCGCGGTCGAACGCGCGGGCGCGAGCGTGTTCATCGTGCCACGCTCGGAGGTGGGCGCGGCACGCTCGGGCGCGCCCGGCCTGCGGGTCGTTGGGGTCACGTCGCTCGCCCAGGCGCTGGCCGACCTGCGCTCCCTCGGCGGTGCCGTCCCGGACCCCCTCAGCGCGCCCCCGGCGGCGGCCGGCTAAGGCCCCGGCGACGAGGTCGGACGCCGTAGGCTCTGAGGGATGGACGATCGGCGCATCCACTCCTCCAATCGCCTGACGTCCGCCGATCTCGCCCGGGCGACCTTCAACGTCGTGCGCAAGGGCGGCTACGACCCCAACGAGGTGCGCATGCACCTCGAGGCGGCGGCCCGCGAGATGGCCCACCTCGAGAGCCGGGTGCGCGAGCTCCACGAGCAGGTCGCCGAGGCCCGCCGCCAGGCGGCCAACCCGGTCCTCGACGAGGCGACCCTCGCCGCGGCCCTCGGCGCCCAGAGCGCCGCTATCCTGCGATCGGCCCACGAGGAGGCCGGACGGGTCACCGCCGAGGCCCAGGAGCGCGCCGCCCAGATCTTCTCCGACAGCCAGTCGCGCGGCGCCGCCTACCTCGTGGAGGCCCAGGAGCGCGCCGCCGCCCTCGTCACCGAGGCCGAGAACACCGCGGCCCAGGTCGACCACGACGCCCGCCTGGCGGCCGAACGGCTCATCGAGTCGGCGAAGGTCAACGGCGAGGCCTTGGTCGAGCGGGCCCGCGAGCAGGGTCGCGCGATCGTCGAACAGGCGACCGGTGCGCGCCGGACGGTGCTGAACGACCTCGCCGTGAAGCGCAAGGCGTTGCACCTGCAGATCGAGCAACTGCGCGCCGCGCGCGACTCGCTGAACGGCTTCATCGCCTCGGTGCGCCAGCGCGTCGACGACGTGCTGGCCGAGGTCGCGACCTCCGACGAGGCGGCGCGCGCCGCCGCCGCCGAGGCCCTGCGCCAGTCGGCCCCCGCGCCCGAGCCGTCCGAGGAGGAGCTCCTCGCCGGGACCCCGCTGCGCGAGGTGCCCGAGGTCGTCGCCGCGCCCCTCGAGGCGCCCGCTCAGGGCGTCGCGCCGCGAGCGCCCGGGGGAGCACCCCCGACCGAGGAGACGCCCCGGACCCGTCGTCGCCCGCGCGCCGAGTCGGCCGAGGGACCGACCCCCGCCGCGACGCCGGCCGCCGCGGGGGATGAGGAGGGCGAGGGGATGTCGGGCACCGACGTCGTCAACGAGATCTTCGCCCGTCTGCGCAAGGCCACGCTCGAAGAGCGCGGGGCCAGCGCGCCGCCCCCCCGGCGCGCCGCGTCCCGGCGGGTCGAGACCCCCGACGACGAGCTCTTCCACCGCCGCGACGCCGCCCTCGCCGAGGCCCTCGCGGTCCTCACCCGGAGGGTCAAGCGGGCGCTCCAGGACGACCAGAACGTGATGCTCGAGCGGCTGCGCGAGGTGACCGGGATGATCACCACCGAGCTCGAGGACGAGCGGGTGCAGCGCTCGCGCTACGCCGACGCCGCCTACGAGGCGCTGGCTCACGCGGCGGCGGCCGGGGTGGCGTTCGCCCGAGGATCCGGGGCGGCCCACGAGGCTCTCGTCGACCGCGAGACGCTCGAGGAGTGCGCGGGCGACCTCGCGGTAACCGTGGTCGTCGCGCTGCGCAAGCGCATCCTCTCCGAGGGCGCGGGCGACGGCGCCGAGCGGGCCAACGCGGCCTACCGGGAGTGGCGCGGCGCGCGCGTCGAGCGGCTCTGCGCGGACCTGGCGCGTCGGGCGTTCAACGCGGGTGTGGTCGCGGCGAGCGACGGCGCGCCGCTGCGCTTCGCGGTGGCCCCGGGCGACCCGCCGTGCGACCTGTGCGCGCGCGACGCCGAGGCCCGTGACCACCGCGCGGGCGAGAAGTTCCCCAGCGGGTCGCTATACCCCCCGCTGCACGCGGGCTGCGCCTGCGCCGTCGTCCCGGCCTAGGGCCCGTAGGCTCGTCGCGTGCGCAGCCCGACCGATCTCCCGCCGCGCCCCCGCCGGCTCGGGCGCGTGTCGCGCCGGCTCTGGGTCGGGGTGGGGATCCTGGTGGTGCTGGTCCTCTTCTTCTCCCTGCGCAACATCGCCACCGTGTGGACCAACGAGATGTGGTTCGCCTCGATCGGCCAGACGTCGGTCTTCTCCACGCTCTTTTGGATCCGGGTGGGCCTCGGGCTGACCTTCGGGGCGATCTTCTTCTTCATCTTGTGGCTGAACCTCCTGCTCACCGACCGCTTCGGGGCCCGGGACCTCACCTTCGAGCCCGAGGACGAGGTGGTGCGGCGCTTCCAGAACGCGGTGCGGCCCTACGCCAAGCGGATCTACGCGGCGATCGCCCTGGTCTTTGGTCTCGTGGCCGGGCTCAACGCGACGGGCGAGTGGCAGAACTATCTCCTGTTCGCGCACTCGCGGCCCTTCGCCGCGACCGACCCCCTCTTCCACAAGAACGTCGGCTTCTACGTCTTCACCCTCCCGTTCGTCTCGTTCTGCGCCACGTGGCTGCTCGTCACTTTGATCGTGACCCTGGTCGTCACGGCGATCTTCCACTTCTTGAACGGGGGTATCCGCGCAGCCAACGTCACGCCCCGGGTCTCGCCCCGGGTGAAGGCCCACCTCTCGGTGATCGGCGCCGGGATCGCCGTGATGAAGGCGGTGGGCTACCTGCTCGCCAAGTGGGACCTGGTGCTCTCGACCAACGGCTTCGCCGAGGGCGCGGGCTACACCGACGTCCACGCCCGCATCCCGGCCCTGACGATCCTCTTCTACCTCTCCCTGGCCGCCGCGGCGATCCTGCTCTACAACGTCCGCTCGAGGGGCTGGTCCCTGCCCGCGGTGGCGGTCGGGCTGTGGGCCTTCGTGGCCCTGGTGATCGGCGTGCTGTACCCGACCTTCCTCCAGGCGCTCAAGGTCAGCCCCAACCAGGAGAACCTCGAGGCCCCCTACATCCAGCGCGACATCACGGCGACCCGGGCGGCCTACGGCCTCGACGCCGTCGCCTACCACCCCTTCGCGGGAGCCTCGTCGATCACCCCGGCCGAGGTCACGGCCGACCTCGCGACGCTGCGCAACATCCGCCTCTGGGACCCGTCGAGCAACATCTCGCTCAACACGGTCACCCGGCGCCAGGCGATGCGCTCGTACTACACCTTCCCGAGCCTGTCGGTGGACCGCTACTTCGTCAACGGCAAGCTGACCCCGGTGTTGATCGGCACCCGTCAGATCGACCCGTCGAACCTCCCGAGCCAGGGCTGGGTCAACCAGCACCTCGTCTACACCCACGGGATCGGCGTGGCGGTGGTGGCGGCCAACACGGTCGACGCGGCGACCGGCAACCCGATCTTCGAGGTGGGGAACATCCCGCCCACATCGACCGGCGGCCTGCCCGTGCTCACCGAGCCCGACGTCTACTTCGGACTCGACCAGTCGGGCTGGGTGGTCGCCGACACCAAGCAGCCCGAGCTCGACTACCAGGTGAACACCGGGGCCAACGCGGGCACCCCCGTCTACACCCACTACCACGGGAGCGGCGGCGTGCCCGTCGGAGGGCTCCTCTCGCGCCTGGCGCTGGCGCTGCGCCTGGGCAACTTCAACTTCCTGATATCGAACCAGATCACCTCGGACAGCCGGGTCATGTTCGTGCGCGACGTGCGCCAGATGGTCAAGAAGGCGGCGCCCTTCCTCAGCTTCGACTCCAAGGTCTACCCGGTGATCGCCAACGGCCACGTCGACTTCGTGCTCAACGGGTTCACCACGACCTCGCAGTACCCCTACAGCGAGAACGCCGACCTGCTCACCCCGACGATCGGGGGCCTGCCGAGCTCGCTCAACTACGTGCGCAACTCCGTGGTGGCCGTCGTCGACTCCTACACGGGGTCGATCCACTTCTACGTGATCCATCCGAGCGACCCGATCATCCAGGCGTACCGCTCGGCCTTCCCGACGCTCTTCGAGCCGATGAGCGCGATGCCGGTGACGATTCGCGACCACCTGCGCTACCCCTCGGACCTGCTCTCGGTGCAGGCCGCGGTGCTCGGGCGCTACCACATCACCGGGGCCAACTCCTTCTACGCCGCCTCGGACCGCTGGGAGGTCACCCCCACCACCGGCGCCGGGACCCCGGCGTCGCTCATCTCCTCAACCCAGCTCGTGGCGAGCAACGGGCAGGTCATCGGCACCCAGCTCTCGCCGATGAGCCCCATCTACCAGGTGGGGGCGCTGCCCAACTCGACCGGCCAGCAGCTGCTCGCGATGCTCGACTTCGTCCCGGCGGGCAACTCCTCGCGGGTCCAGGGGCTGAGCGCCATCCTCGCCGCCACGAGCGACCCCAACAACTACGGCCGGCTCAACGTCTACGAGACGCCCCGGGGCACGACGGTCACCGGGCCGCTGCAGGCCGACTCCGAGATCCAGCAGAACTCCAAGGTCAGCTCGATCATCACCCCGCTCGACCAGCACGGATCCCAGGTCCTGCTCGGCAACAACCTCACGGTGCCGCTCGACTCGAGCGTGCTCTACATCCGCCCGCTCTACGTGACGAGCACCTCGAACCCGATGCCCGAGCTGCGCTACGTGATCGCCGTGTTCAACCAGCAGGTCGGCATCGAGCCGAGCCTGGCCGGAGCCCTCGCCGACGTGCTGGGCCCCGCGGCGCGCGCGGTCGGCAGCTCGTCGTCGAGCGGCTCGGGGGGCTCGTCGACGACGCCCGGTGGCGGGCCCACGACGCCGGCCACGGCGAGCGTGGCGAGCGAACTCCAGCGAGCCGCCACCGCCTACGCCGCGGCCCAGAGCGCGCTCGCCGCCGGGGACCTCGGGGCCTACCAGCGCGAGGTCGAGGTGATGGACCAGGCCATCCAGGCCGCCCAGAGCGCGCTGGCCAAGGGCTAGCCCCGCCCCAGCCCCGGGCCGAGCAGCCCCTCGGGGTCGAAGGCGGCCTTCACTCGTCGCTGGAGGGCCAGGAGGGCGGGGTCGGTGAGCTCGAGGTAGGCGGCCCACTTGTCACGTCCGAGCCCGTGCTCGCCGCTGATCGCCCCGCCGAGGGCGATCCCCGCCCGGTAGAGCTCGAGGAGGAGGCGCTCGCGCACCGCGTCGTCGGGGCAGAAGACCGAGAGGTGGACGTTCCCGTCGCCCACGTGGCCACAGCCGGTCACGAGCGCGTGGTGGTCGGCGGCGATCCCCGCGACCTGCTCGAGGTAGCGCGCGACGTGGGCCCGGGGGACCACGACGTCGACGATGTCGTTGGCGCCCGCGGCCTTGGCGAACCAGAAGGCCCGCTCGCGCCCGGCGATCAGGTCCTCGGCGGCGCGCCCGTCGAGAACGAGGGCGTCGAGGGCACCGGCCGCCTCGAGGATCTCGTCGCACGCGGCGAGGTCGTCCTCGAGTTGGGCGGCCGTGCGGGTCTCGAGGACGAGCACGAGGTAGGCCGCCGTCGCGGCCACGCGCTCGGGCGCGAGCCCGAGGGTGAAGGGGGTCTCGCGCACGAGCACGGCCATCGTGAGCGCGTCGATGTACTCGAGCAGCGACGGGGCGAGCCCCGCGCGCAAGAGCCGGGTCACCGCCCCGGTGACGGCGTCGAGGGAGTCGAAGGGTGCGAGCACGGTCGCGCGCTGCTCGGGACGCGGGGTGAGCCGGACGGTCACCTCGGTCACCAGGGCGAGGGTCCCCTCGCTGCCGATCACGAGCTGGGTGAGGTCGTAGCCCGAGGAGAGCTTCACCACGGGCGCGCCGGTGCGCACCACGGTGCCGTCGGCGAGGACGAGCTCGAGGGCGAGCACGTGATGACGGGTGACCCCGTGGCGTACCGCGCGCATGCCGCCCGCGTTGGTGTTGACGTTCCCCCCGAGGGTCGAGGAGGTCTCGCCGGGGGCGACGGGGTAGTGCAGTCCCAGGGGCGCGAGGTGCTCGTTGAGCTGGGCGAGGGTGACCCCCGCCTCGACGACGGCCACCTGGTTCGCCAGGTCGACCTCGACGATCCGGTCCATCTGGTCGAAGCAGACGACGAGGGACCCCTCGGCCGGCTCGCTGGCCCCCGACAGTCCCGTGCCGGCCCCGCGCGCCGTGATCCCCACCTGGTGGCGGCGGGCCCAGCGCACCAGGGCCACGACGTCGTCGCGATCGGTCGGACGCGCGACGGCGTAGGGCTGGGCCCCGCGTGGGTGGAGGCTCTCGTCGTGCAGGTCGCTCGCCGAGTTCGCCTCCCGGTAGGCGACGGCGATCCCCAGGGCGTCGAGCTCGGCGCGCGCGTGGGGGCCGAGCTCGGGCACGACCGCACCCTAGTGCGTGAGGCGGGGCCTCAAGGGCCCCGCCTCACGCACTAGGGGTCGCTACAGCGAGCTGTAGTTGACCCGAGCCACCGTGCGGTTCTTGAAGTGCAGCAGCAAGAAGTGGCGGCCTCGGGCGAAGCGGGGCGAGGCGATCAGGTGCAGCACGACCCGCGTCGGGGAGGCGGCCACCACGACGGCGCGCACGCCCGGGGCGGTGACCGTCGGACGGCCGACGAAGTTGGCCCCGAGCACGGTGATGACGGCCAGGTGCCCCGGCACCGCGGTGCCCTTGACCGCGTGGACGACCGGGCGCAGGTAGCCCGACACCGTGAGGCTGAAGGTGAAGGTGCCCGAGTCGCCGGCGGCGTCACTGGTGGTGCCGCTCACGGTGTAGGTGCCCGCGTTCAGCGACCCCGCGACCGTCACGAGCCCGGTCGTCGAGACGTTCAGCTTCGAGTTCCCGCCCGACTGGGTGTAGGTCACCGCGCCGCTGGCACCGCTGGTGACGAGCTGGGCGGAGAAGTGGCTGGAGGACGCGGCCGTCGTCGAGCCCGACATCGGCAGGTTCTGGCTGATCACGCCGGACTTCACGGTGAAGGGGAACGAGGCGCTGATCCACCCGGCCCCACTCACCGCCGGCCCGCAGGGGCTGGTCGTCGAGCCGGGGTAGGGCGTGAGGTCGAGCTCGCAGACGTAGACCTCGTAGGTCGTGCCCGAGGTCGCGGCCGCCGGGACGGTCACCGTGCCGCTCAGCGCGGGCGCGATGAGGTCCTTGCCGGTGTAGCAGGCGTTGGAGATCGCCACGTTCGACGGCGAGGAGAGGAGCGGGGTCGTCGAGGCCGGCGCGTACCACAGGACGCTCAGGGTCGCCGTCGGGACGTTCCCGTAGCCACCGGCGGTGCACGAGGTGGGCGGTGACGCCGGGGCCGCGAGTCCCTCGTTGGCCTGGATCAGCTGGATGGCGTCACCCCACCAGTAGCCCGAGGCGCCCGCGGCGTCGGAGATGTTGACCGTCGACCCCGGCGCGCCGGTGCTCTGGAGCGCGCTGATCGTCGGGTTGGCCGGCGTGAGGAGGGCCTGGCTCGCGTACTGGAGCAGGAACTCCGCCCCGGCGACCGGGGTGTTCTGGGCCGTCACCGCGGCGATGGCGCAGCCGAAGACCCCGGCGTTGATCTGGGCCTGGGTGGGCGGGCACTGGGCGTTCGGGTCGGACGCGCTGTAGGTGGCCGGGATGGCGACCGTCGCCGACTCGCAGCTCGAGCCAGCCGGGCACCCCGTGTCGGTGGCCGAGGGCTTGAACGTGGCCAGGGCGCTGGTGTCGACCTCGCCGGTCGGCACGACGTTCGCCGCACCGAGGCTCGCGAGCAGGGTCGCCTCGACCGCGAGGGCCGCCTGGGAGGACTGGTTGCAGTCGAGGGTCACCTGGGTCGAGCCACCGACGACGCCCACGATGATGGTGCCGTTGACGATCACGCCCGGCCCGGCGCTGATCGCGGCCGAGCAGACCGGCGCGCCCGTGGCGCGACCGGTCGGGGCGGCGCCGGCGGGCGCCGCGGACACCCCGGCCACGACCAGCAGGGACGACGCCGCGGCGGCCACCACGGCCAGGGCGCGGGACCCGAGTCGGCCCCTCCTCGATAGCAGTCTCATAGAGACCCTCCATTCGCGTACAGGGCGGGTGAATCCCCGGCCAGCGACCATGGTACCGAGGTCGGCGCTGGTCAGGCCGGTCGTGTCTGAGGGGCTCCTTCTCGCGCGTCCCTCGCCCAGGCGACGACCGGGCCCTCGACGCCCACGGTGACCCGCTCGCCCCGTCCGGGCAGGCTCGCGGGGTTCGCGACGCGCGCGAGCAGACAGGGGTCGCCCTCCACCGCGCAGCGCAGCCGCACCACGGCGTCGTGGCCGTAGAACTCGGTGTCGAGGACCTCCGCGGGCGCCCCGCCCGACGCACCGAGCCGGATCTGCTCGGAGCGCACCAGTACCTGGACCGGGCCCGGCGAGACGGGCGCGGCCGCCTCGAGCTCGCCGAGGGCCGTCGTGACCCGGTCGCCCCGGGCCGTGCCGGCGAGCAGGTTGACCTCGCCGAACTGGCGGGCGAGCTCGGGCGTGGCCGGATGGGCGTACAGGCGCTCGGGCGTGTCGCACTGGGCGATGCGCCCGTCGCGGATGAGGGCGACCCGGTCGGCGAGCGAGAGGGCCTCGTCCTGGTCGTGGGTGACGAGCACGGCGCTCGCCCCGGCCTCGCGCAGGACCCGGCGCACGTCGGCGCGCAGCGCGGCGCGCAGGCCCGCGTCCAGCGAGCCGAAGGGCTCGTCGAGCAGGACGAGGCGCGGGTCGATGGCCAGTCCGCGCGCCAGGGCCACGCGCTGCTGCTGACCACCCGAGAGCTCGTGGGGGTAGCGCCGACCGAGATCCGCCAAGCCCACCAGGGCCAGGAGATCGTTCACCCGCGGTCCCCGACGGTCCCGACGGGCCAGTCCGAAGCCCACGTTCTCGGCCACGCTGAGGTGCGGGAAGAGGCTGCCCTCTTGGGGTACGTAGCCGACGTGGCGCCGCTCGGCGGGCACGAAGGTGTCGGCGTCGTCGACGCTCACCCCGTGGACCCGGACCGAGCCCTCGTCGGCGCGCTCGAAGCCGGCGATCACCCTCAGCAGCGTCGTTTTGCCGCTGCCCGAGGGGCCGAGCACCGCGACGAGCTCGCCGCCCTCGATCGTGAGGTCGATCCCGCGAAGGACCGCGGTGGCGCCGTAGGCCTTGGTGAGTCCGGTGACCTCGAGGTCCTTCACGGGAGCACCCTAGGGTCGGGTCCGCTCGCGCGCTGGGTGGGCAGTCGGTCGAAGAAGCGCCCGAGCAGGTAGGCGGGGACGGCCGCGACGGCCATCATCACGAGGGCGAAGGGCGCGGCCTGGCCGTAGGCGAGGTTCTGCTGGTACGCCCAGAACTGGGTCGCCAGGGTCTGCGCCCCCGTGGGGATGAGGATCAAGGTGGCCGTGAGCTCGGTCACGACCGAGAGGAAGACCAGGCAGAACGCGGCGCCGAGTCCGGGGGCGACGAGGGGCAGGGTCACTCGGGCGAAGACGCGGGCCCGGCTGAGCCCGAGCGAGCCGGCCACCTCCTCGAGCGAGCGCGGCGCCTGGGCCACCGAGGCGCGAACCCCGACGAGCGCGAGCGGGAAGAACATGAGGGCGTAGGCCAGCACGAGCAGGGGTGCGCTCTGGTACCCCAGGCCACCGAGGTGCTGCTCGGTGAACGACGAGAGCGCGAGGGCGACCACGACCCCGGGGACGGCCAGTATGAGCAGCGTCGACTGGGATAGGGCAGAGCGCAGCCGGGTCGGGTGGCGTACCACCAGCAGTGCGATCGGCAGCGCCATGAGGGTGGCGAGGAGCCCGGCCGCTCCCGCGTAGGCCGCGGTCGTGAGTCCGGCGCCGGCGACGGAGTCGCCGGCGAGCCCGCTCGTGGCGCGCGTCATCCAGTAAAGGGTCGCCCCGACGGGTACCCCGAGGGCCGCGACCACCAGCGCCGCCACGCCGAGCACAACGGGGACCGTCGCGCGTCCGAGGCGTTGGGGGGAGTGGCGTCGCGGCGCCCCGCGCGCGACGCGCGCGCCGTGGCGCTCGCGCACGAGGCTCTGGCCGACGAGCGCCACGAGCGACAGTCCGACCAGGACCAGTGAGAGCGCGCTCGCGGCCGCGAGGTCGAACCCCACCGAGTACTCGCTGAAGATCTCGGTCGTAAAGGTCTGGTAGCCGAGGATCTCGAACGCGCCGTACTCGGCCAGGATGACGAGCGTGACGAGGAGACAGCCGCCCAGGACGGCGCGGCGGGCCTGGCCCACGGTGACGCGCCAGAACCGCGCGAGTCGCCCCAGTCCGAGGCTGCGGGCGACCTCCTCGAGGGCGGGGTCGGCCCCGCGCAGCGCGGCCGCGACCGGGAGGAAGACGAGCGGGTAGACGGCCAGGGTCATCACGAGGACGGCGCCCCAGTAGCCCGCGACGCCCGGGGCGATCGAGGTCCACCCGAAGCCCACGACGAAGTCGGGGATGGCGAAGGGGATGACGAGCAGCGCCCCCCAGAGTCGGCGGCCGGGCAGGTCGGTGCGCTCGACGAGGTAGGCGCAGAGGGTGCCCACGACGGCGCAGAGCGCGGTCACCACCACGCTCAGGCGCACCGTGTTCCAGAGGAGGCTCGCCGTGAGCGATCGGAAGAGGAGGTGCGCGATCGGCCCCCAGCCGACGCCCGAGGCCTGGACGACCAGGAACGCGAGGGGTCCCGCGAGCGCGAGCACGACGAGGGCGCTCGCGACGAGGAGGGTCACGGGTCGCCGGGCCGCGCGACGCGTCGCCCGAGCCCGACGTGCCCCATCGGCGGGGCGCGACGCCAGCGCGACGCTCACAGCAGCTGGGCCTCGCGCAGCATGTCGACGGCGGTCGATCCCGTGCCGATCTGGGCGATCGTGATCGGGTCCGGGCGCAGGGCGTCGAAGGGCGTCTCGGGCTGGGCCGTGACGACGCCCGAGGCGATGGGGTACTCGAAGCTGTCCGAGCGCGCGATGATCTCCTGGCCGGCGCGAGAGACGAGGAAGCGCACCAGGGCCTCGGCGGCGGTGCGGTGGCGCGAGGACGCGAGGACCCCGGCGCCCGAGACGTCGACCACGTAGCCCGGGTCGCGCGGCGCGAAGTACGCGAGCGCCGAGTGCATCGACCCCGCGCCGAGGCTCGCGCGCAATCGGTACCAGTAGTACTGGTCGATCACGGCGAGGCCCACCGCGCCGCGGTTCACCGCGAGGGTGAGCGCCTCGTTGCTGGCGTAGAGGTGGCCCGCGGCGTTCCTCTTCAGTCCTTCGAGCCAGGCGAGGGTCCGCGAGCGGCCCTCGGCGTGCAGCACGGCCGTGACGATGGGCTGGAAGTCCGTCTCGCTGGGGGCGAGACCAAGGAGTCCTCGGTAGCGGGGCTCGGCGAGCTGGAGGATGCTGCTCGGAAGATCGCGACGCGCGACGAGAGAAGGGTCGTAGACCACGTCGCTCACCCGGGCCGTCACCCCAACCCAGCGTCCGGCGGGCGAACTGAAGCGCGAGGGCGTGGCCGCGAGCACGTCACGGGGCAGCGACGCCAGCAGACCCTTTCGTTGGAGGTACTCCAGGGCCGGGGAGTTCTCGGCGAAGAAGACGTCGGCCGGAGAACGCGATCCCTCCTGGATGATCTGAGCGTCGAGGGTGTTCTCCGAGTCGCTGCGCACCGCCACGTGGATGTCGGGATGGGCCTTCTCGAAGGCCGCTACCAGGGCGTCGGTCGTCTGGACGTGCTGACCGTTGTAGAGGGTGATCGTGGTGCCGCTGGCCGCCCCACACGCGCTCAAGGCGAGCGCGCTGGTCGCGAACGCGACGAGCATGCCGGCGCGGCGCCGGCTCCCGGAGGCGAGGTGGGTGGAGGAACCCACGGCGGCGCCTGGGCGTACGCGCCGAGAGAAGGCACGAGCCATGAGGACCGGGCGATTCACTTAGGTGAGGCTAATCGAGCGCCCACTACTGGCGATCGGGTGCCGAACCGCCCCACGCCGTGACCTCGTCGGGCCGGCCCGGGCCCGGTCCTCGGTGTGAGGCCGAGCCCAGACCGACCTCGGCCCTTCCTGAGCGCTCCACGCGTGCGGGTTGCGAAGCGTGCCACGGAACGTCCCTTCACGGGTACGCGATCCTCGCCCGATGGGGCGCCGTGGGACCGATGTCGCGCTCGGGCCGTTGATCATGGTGAGCCGGCGCGGGTCGCCGTCGCGCTCGGGTCGGCTGGGTCCCAGGGTCCTCGAGGAGGTCGCGGTCGCGGCGTCGCGAACCGGTGGATCTCGTGGGCCACGCATCGGGTTCGCCGGCTCGAAGACGTCAACGTGCGCGCCGTGCTCATGGGGCCACGGGCTGACGTCGATGTCGCGTGGGGCCGCACCCAGAGCATGAACGATCGTCGGGGGCGGGACGCCTCGCCCGCAGGGATTGGGGTCGGATCCGCGTCAGGCTCTCGGAGCCGACGTGATGAATAACCTCGTCACACCTGGTTTATCCGGCCGGGCCCCGCCCCGTGTGCGCTCGCTCTGTACTATGTGAAATATTAAAGGATGACGATGCCCTGGGCCTGGCGTGTAGTACGTTGCGGACAACGTTGAGCAAGGGTCAGCGCGGAATTCATCAACGAGTAGTGGTCAATCAGGGGGAAACGTGAACAGAAAGTCATTTGGCCTGAGGGTCATCGCGTCAGGACTGCTGGTCGCCGGGATGCTCACCGTGGCGGCGAGCGTGTCGACCGTCACGGCGGCGGGCGCTGCGAAGAAGTTGCCGCCCTACCTCATCGGCGTTCCCATGCCGATGACGGGCGCGGAGGCCCAGGCAGGCACTCAGATCTACAACGCGGAGCTGATGGCCGCGCAGCAGATCAACAAGCACGGCGGGGTGCTCGGCCATCCGATCAAGCTGCTGGAGCAGGACGACGCGTGTGACGCCGGGACGGCGGTCAACGCGGTCAACCTCTTGGTATCCAAGGGTGTGAAGGCATTTGTGGGCGGCTACTGCTCAGGCTCAGTACTACCGACCGAGCCCATCATCTCCCGGGCGGGACTGCCCTACGTCATGCCCGCGGCTAACAGCCCGGAGCTGACCACGGGCGGCTACAAGGACATGTTCCTCATCGACCCGTCGGGCTCTGGCGATGGCGCGGAGGCCGCGGCATTCTTCAAGCAGCAGGGGATCACGAAGATCTACATCATCGACGACCAGTCCTCGTTCGGTGTGGCCATCGCCGACGCCGCCGCCAAGGACGTAGCCGCCGCCGGGGGGACCGTTGTGGACGGCGGGGTGCAGTCGATTCCCGCGACCAGCAACGACTTCTCCGCGGTGATCTCGCAGATCAAGAGCTCTGGAGCCACCGGCATCTACTGGTCGGGCTACTTCTCCCAGGCCGCCCAGTTCGCGACTCAGCTCAACGCCGCGGGAGTGATCGGCCCCAACGGGACCGCGAAGTTCGTGGTGGCCGACGGATCGGTCGACGCGACCTACCTGTCGGCCGCGGGCGCCGCGGCGAACGGCACCTACGCGACGATTGCGGCCCTGGCGTCGGGAGTCGGTAACGTGCTCGGGTCACACGCGGACAAGGTGTTCAACCTGGCCTACCGCAAGGAGTTCAAGTCCGCTCCGGGTCCCTACTCGGCGTTCGGCTATGACGCGATCACGGCCCTGGTGCTGGCCGCCAAGCACGTCCACTCGATCGTGCCAAAGCGCGTGAACGCCGGGCTGCGTACACTCCACTTCGTGGGGCTGACGGGAAAGATCTCGTTCGACAAGACCGGTAACCGCTTGGGTGCGACCATGGACCTCCTCGAGGTGGTCAACGGCAAGTACACGTTGGCCAAGCCGCAGCCGTAGGTATGTGAGAGCCGATGGACGGCCCGTCCCCTCGAGGTGCTGTGGCGCCGCGAGGGGACGGGTCCGTCCAACCGGCTCATCCTGGACGGACGAGGAGGATCGTGGGTGTCTCTTCTACTTAATGAGCTGGGCAACGGGATATTTCTGGGCGCGTTCTTCGGCCTGGTCGCCCTGGGCTACAGCATGGTCTACGGAATCCTCCGCCTGATCAACTTCGCCCACGGCGACTTCTTCATGGTGGCGGCCTTCGTGAGCTACACGATTCTCGGGGCCGTGCTCGTCGGTCACAACAGCCACGGGCAGTGGTGGACCCTTCTGTGGGTCGGCGTCGTGGTGATGGTGATCACCGGCGGTCTTAACATGTTGGCCAACCAGATCATCTACCGCCCGATGCGCCGAGCGGCCATTTTGAGTCTGATGATCGCCGCCATAGGGCTGTCGCAGATCCTTGAGAATGGGGTCCTGGTGACGCCCCAGTGGGGGGCGACCTACCTCGTCTACCCGGTGACGTCACCGCCGGCGGGCTTCAATTTGGGCTCCAACCACTACACCTGGGCGCAACTCATCATCGTGCTCGTGTCCGGACTGCTCGCGCTGGGGACCTACTTCCTCGTTGGACGCACCCTGCTCGGCAAGGCGATGCGGGCGGTCTCCGAGGACCGTATTGCGGCGATGCTCATGGGAGTGAACGTCGATCTGGTCATTGCGATCGTCTTCTTCATCGGGGGTGCGTTGGCCGGCGCCGCCGCGGTGATGACGGGTGTCTACTACGGCCAGATCAACTACCTCATGGGCTTCACGGTGGGACTGGAAGCGTTCACCGCCGCGGTGCTCGGAGGCATCGGCAACATCGGCGGGGCGATGCTCGGCGGTCTCGTGCTCGGGGTCGTTCAGTCGATAGGCACGGCGGTCTTCGGTTCGGAGTGGGCGATCGTGGTCGCCTTCGGCGCACTGGTGCTCATGCTCTGGTTCCGACCGACGGGTCTGCTGGGTGAGCGCGTGGCGCGGAGGATGTGACCATGGTCGTGAGCGGCACGATGCCCCCGTTGACGCCATCTGCGGGGGTCGGGTTCCGGATCGCGAGGAGGAGCCTCGTCGGAGTCCTCCTCATCGCCGCGGTGCTCTTTCCTGAGTTCACCCAGAGCCCCTACGTCTTGGGCGTGGCGTTTCAGGCCGAGATGCTCATGTGCCTCGCCCTCGGACTGAACATCGTCGTCGGGTACGCGGGAATGCTGGACCTCGGCTTCGCGGCCTTCTTCGCGATCGGCGCCTACACCACGGGAATCCTCTCGACCAAAGAGCACTGGTCCATCATCGCGACCATCGTGCCCGGCGTCGCGGTCGCGGTGGTCTGCGCGTTGATCATCGGTTTCCCGACGTTGCGCCTTCGCAGCGACTACCTCGCCGTCGTGACCCTCGGTTTCGGCGAGATCATCCAGACGATTGCCATCAACCTGAACCAGACCGGCGGCCCCACGGGGATCTACGCGATCCCGATGCTCACCATTGGCAGCGTTGTGGTGGGGAGCAACACGGGCTACTACTACGTGTTCCTCGTCCTCGTCGTGGCCTTCGCCCTTTTCTCTACACGCCTCAGGAACTCGCGCCTGGGTCGGGCGTGGCTGTGCATTCGCGAGGATGAGGACGCCGCCAAGGCCATGGGAATCAACACCAATCACTACAAGCTCTACGCCTATGTCTTTGGGGCCGTCGTCGGCTCGATTACCGGCGCGATCTACGCCCCCGCCCTGTCCGCGATCTCTCCGGCGAGCTTCGGCTTCAGCGAGTCGCTGCTGATCGTCATGGCGGTCGCCATTGGAGGGCTCGGCAGCATCTGGGGCGCCATGTTCGGCGCGGCGGTGGTGGAGATCTTCCCCGAGGTCTTTCGCTCGTTCGCCCAGGCCCGGCTGCTCGTATTCGGCATCGCCCTGGTGGTGCTGATGGTGGTGAGGCCGCGCGGACTCTTCCCCGAGCGGGCCTTCCACGGCCTCGGGGCTCGCGTCCGTGCTCGACTCGCTCGCCGGAGCGCCGAGCGCAGTCTCCCGGTCTTGGGAGACATGGCGGAGTCCTAGAGAACCACTCATGACCGCTGTCTTGCAGACCGAACAGCTCTCGCTTCGCTTCGGGGGGGTGGACGCGCTCTCTGACGTGTCGCTCCAGATTGCCGAGTCATCCCTGCACGCCATCATCGGGCCCAACGGAGCCGGCAAGACGTCCCTCTTCAACTGCCTGACGGGCTACTACCGACCGACGGGCGGGGCGGTGCGCTTTCGGGGGAGCGACGTCACCCGGTTGGACCCCGCGAAGGTGGCCGGACTGGGCATCCGCCGGACGTTCCAGAACATCCGCGTCTTTCCCAAGATGTCGGTGATCGAGAACGTGCTGGCGGGCGGACACCTTCGCGCCACGCCCAACCTCCTGTCGATCATCGCGTCGGGTCCACGGTTCCGCAAGGTCGAGCGCCAACTGCGTGAAGAGGCGATGGAGAGCCTGGATTTCGTGGGCTTGGCTGATCAGTGGAGCAACCTCGCGGGCGACCTGCCCTACGGGATGCGCAAGCGCATGGAGCTCGCACGCGCCCTTATCGCGAATCCGGTGGTGGTGCTGCTGGACGAGCCCGCCGCCGGCGTGAGCTCGGTCGAGCGGGAGGAGCTCTCGCGGGTAATCCAGAGGATCCACTCCCGGGGCATCTGTGTGGTCATGATCGAGCACGACGTGGACCTCGTGATGGAGGTCGCCACGGACGTGACCGTCCTCGACAACGGTCGAGTCATCGCGGAGGGGGCGCCTCACGATGTGCGTTCCAACCCGGACGTCATCCGGGCGTATATGGGACGGGAGCGCAAGTGAGGGCGCTGGAACTCAGGGACGTCAGCGTGTTCTACGGCGCGGTCCGCGGTGTCGAGCACGTCGACCTCCACGTCGACGAGGGGGAGATCGTGTCCCTCCTCGGCGCGAACGGGGCCGGCAAGAGCACTCTCCTCAAGGCCATATCGGGGATCGTCCACCCTCGCGCGGGTTCGATCGAGTTCTTCGGCGACGCCCTGGCCAAGCAGTCCGCACACCGTCGCGTCCGACGCGGACTGGTCCACGTGCCCGAAGGGCGGCGGATCTTCACCACCCTGACCATCGCCGAGAACCTCGAACTGGGCGCCTACGGCATCCAGCTGGGTCGAGGCGAACGGGCCGACCGGCTCCGTGAGGTGCTGGAGCACTTCCCCATCCTTCAACGCCACTTCGACCGTCTGGCCGGTACACTCTCGGGAGGCGAGCAGCAGGTCCTGGCGATCGGACGGGCCATGATGTCCCAGCCGAAACTCCTCATGATCGACGAGCCGTCCCTCGGACTTGATCCTCAGAAGATCGACATCGTGTATGACATGCTCGAGGAGGTGGCTCGACTGGGCACGACCGTGCTGCTCGTGGAGCAGAACGTCTCGCTGGCGCTGGAGATTTCGGCTCGCGCCTACGTCCTCCAACAGGGTTCCATCGTCCTCTCGGGGGACGCGTCGACCCTCGCGGAGGACCCTCGGGTCGCGGACGCCTATCTGGGTAAGGTGAACGATGTACCGGAGTGACGGGCCTGACGAGGGCGGTGAGACTCCGGGGGTCCGCGGGGGACTCGGCGTCGAGACGCGGGTGGTCTGAGAAGGTGGCTGGCCGCTCGGCGATTCGTCAGATTCCGACGGAGGAGAGTCTGCGCAGCAAGGTAGAGAGCTCCTTGGCTGCGGCCATCATCTCGGGCGAGCTCGCCCAGGGAGAGCTGGTGACGGTCCCGGTCCTCGCCGCCCAGTTCGCGGTCTCGGCGACGCCGGTTCGCGAGGCGATGCTGGACCTGGAGAAGCGCGGATTCGTGGAGCCCGTGAAGAACAAGGGTTTCCGGGTCACGACGGTCAGCGCTGACGACTTGCGCGAGATCGTGGAAGTGCGTACCGCGCTCGAGGCCCCCGCCATGCGAGTCGTCGCCGCGCGCCTGAAGGGGACGTCGCTCTCGACCTATCGGGCGCGTGCGGACCGCATCGTGGCCAACGTCGAGCGGGTCAACTTCAAGGGCTACCTCGAGGCGGACTCGGAGTTCCACCTCTCCCTCCTCGAGCTGACGGGCAATCGACGAATGGTCGAGATCGTCTCGGAGCTGCGCAAGCAGACGCGCATGGTCGGGCTCACCCGGCTGCGCAACACCGAGGTGCTGCGACGCTCGGCCCAGGAACACCACGACCTCTTGGACCTGCTCGGCGCGGGCCAGGGCGCGGCGGCCGAGCGACTACTGCGTCGACACATCGGACACGTCCTGGGCTGGTGGGCGGGCGTCGACGAGGACCCCCACGGGTGAGTCCGGTCACCGGGGCGCACCATCGTGTATTCTAAAATGTAACATGTTACACGAGGAGATGGGGTGACGAGAGACGTCCTCGTCATCGGGGCCGGCATCGTCGGCGCCGCTATCGCTCGCTCCCTCGCGCGCCGGGGCGTCACCGTCGTCGTAGTCGACCGTGGCCCCGCGGTGGGCGGCACGTCGGGCGCCGGCGAGGGGAACCTCCTCGTCAGCGACAAGGGTCCGGGGCCGGAACTCGAGCTGGCGAAGTACTCGCTCGGACTGTGGCGAACCTGGGCGGCCGAGCTGCGGACAGAGCTCGACGCGCGATTCGCCTCCATCGAGTACGTGGCGAAGGGCGGGGTCGTCGTGGCGACGTCCGCCGGCGGCGCTGACGCGCTGAGGGGCTTCGCCGCCCGTCAACAGCGCGCGGGCGTCGAGGCGCACTTCCTCGACGCGTCAGAGGCGCGAGCGTTGGAGCCGGAGCTGGGTCCGGCGGTCGTGGCGGGGGTGCACTACCCCCAGGACGCCCAGGTCCAGCCGGTCATCGCCGCCGAAGCGATCCTGGCGTCGGCTCGTCGGAGCGGAGCGCGCGTGCTGCCCGGCACGACGGTCACCGGTCCCGAGGTCGACAGAAGTGGCCGCCTCGTGGGGGTCCGAACGACGAAGGGGACGCTTCGCGCGGACGTGGTGATCGTCGCCGCCGGACCCTGGTCGGGGGAGGTCGCGCGCACCCTTGGCGGGACCCTGCGGATCGGACCGCGCAAGGGACTCCTCTTGGTCACCGCGCGGATGGGTCCTCGCGTACGGCACAAGGTCTACGACGCCGACTACGTCGGAGCCGTGCAGTCGGACGACCGAGCCCTGCAGACGTCGACGGTCATCGAGTCGACCGAGTCGGGGACCATCCTCATCGGTTCGTCCCGGCAGGACGTGGGCTTCGACGGCCGCGTTGAGGTGTCCGTCCTGCGCGCCATCGCGTCACGGGCGATAGGGCTGATGCCATTCCTCGCGGACGCGACGGTAATCCGGGCGTACGGGGGCTTCCGACCGTTCTCGCCGGATCACCTCCCCGTGATCGGACCCGCCCCGGGCGTTCCAGGGCTCTGGTACGCGACGGGTCACGAGGGCGCCGGAATCGGACTGGCACCGGCGACCGGTGAGCTGGTCGCGGCGTCGCTCCTGGGCGAGACGACCGCGCTCGAGATCGACCCGTTCCGGGCCGACAGGGCTACGTTGTCCGGAGCCGCCTAGATGATCGGACACCGAGTGCCCGACCGAGACGGAGCCGCCGTCTCGACACCAATCACCATCTCGGTCGACGGAGAGCCGATCGAGGCTCGTGTCGGCCAGTCTCTGGCCGCGGCCCTGATCGCGGCGGGCACCGTCGCGTGGCGCACGACGCCCCGCGCGCGCCGACCACGGGGTGCCTTCTGCGCCATGGGGGTCTGCTTCGACTGCCTCGTCGTGGTGAACGGTCGTCACGACGTGCGCGCCTGCCAGCACCGGGTCGCGGCCGGTGACGTCGTGGAGAGTTCGCCGTGGCCCGACGGCCGCGTCTCCGACGGGGGCGACCGTGGATGAGGTCCTCGTCGTCGGGGCGGGTCCGGCGGGTCTCGCCGCGGCGACGGCGGCGCGGTCGGCAGGACGTCGCGTCGTGCTGGTCGACTCGTCGGACTACCTCGGGGGACAGTACTGGCGCCACGCTCCGTCGAGCCAGGCCGCGGGGCCACCATCTCGCCAGCATCACGGGTGGGCAGGCTTCGAGCGTCTGCGGCAGCGGCTGGTCGGTGATCCGGGATGTCAGGTGGTGACCTCGGCTCACGTCTGGTCGATCGACTCCGACGGCGTCCACGTCATGGTGGGCGAAGCCGACGGAGAGGGTCGCGAGAGTCGCTGCTACCGCGCCGCAGCGGTCGTCCTCGCGACCGGCGCCCACGATCGCGTCCTTCCGGTCCCTGGCTGGGATCTCCCGGGCGTCTACAGCGCGGGCGGGGGTCAGGCTCTCGCGAAGGGCGAAGGCGTGGCGATCGGGCGGCGTGTCGTCGTGGCCGGCACCGGCCCCTTCCTGTTGCCCGTCGCGTCCTCACTCCTCGACGCCGGGTGCGCCGTGGCGGGTGTCTTCGAGGCCGGTCGCGCCGGACACCTGATGCGCCGGTGGACCGTGCGGCCGTGGGAGCTTCTCGGGCAGCCGGCCAAGGTTCTCGAGCTCGGGCGATACGGCTCGACACTGGCGCGGCGGCGCGTGCGCTACGCGACCGGGTGCGCGGTCACGGCGATCCACGGTGGCCAGCGGGTTGAGGCGGTGACCGTCTCGCGGCTCGACGCGTCGTGGGCGCCGCGGCCCGGGGTTGGCGAGACGCTTGACGTGGACGCCGTGTGCCTGGGGTTTGGATTCTCGCCCCGGGTTGAATTGGCGTTGGCCGCGGGCTGTCGACTGGACGACCGACACTTCGTGATGGTGGACGCGCAGCAGCGTACGAGCGTCCCTTCGGTCTTCGCGGCCGGCGAGATCACGGGCATCGGAGGTGTCGACCTCGCGCTCTGCGAAGGGACGATCGCCGGCCACGTGGCGGCCGGGGGTCGCGGGGATGATTCGGTCCTACGTGTGGAACGGCGACGACGGAAGGTCCTGCGCGCCTTCGCGTCTCGGTTGCAAGGTGCTCACGCGATAGGTCCGAAGTGGACGGACTGGCTCAACGACGACACCGTCGTCTGTCGGTGCGAGGAGGTCGACGTGGCTCGACTCCGGTCCGTGGTCGAGACCTCGGAGTCGTTGAGCCTGAGATCGCTGATGCTCCAGTCCCGGGCCGGACTGGGCTCGTGCCAGGCTCGAATCTGTGGACGGACCGTCGAGGAACTGCTCCTTCGCACCATCCCGTCGCACCGGCTCGTGGGCGAAGGGTCGATTGACCGGCGGCCGATTGCCTCCCCGGTACGCCTCGGTGAGATTGCGCAGTCCCGCGCGTTTGAGGTCGAAGGTTGATTGAAGGAGTGAAAGGTACGACATGAGAGATGAGAGTTTCAACTTCCGCGGCGTCATCGTGGCGACGACGCTGGCGTTCAAGGAGGATCCGAAAGCCCCGGCCGGCCTCGCCGTCGACTATGACCGGTTCGCCGAACACTGCGACTGGCTGATTCGCAGCGGCTGTCGGGGGGTCGGGCCCAACGGCTCGCTGGGGGAGTACTCCTCGCTCACCGAGGAGGAGCGTCGTCGCGTCATCCAGGTGGCGGTCGAGGCGGTCGGCGGCCGAGGTGTCGTGGTGGCGGGCGCACACGGTGTGGGTTGGCACCAGGCTCAGATGTGGGCCGAGTGGGCGGGGGAGGACGGTGCGGACGCCGTCCTGCTCCTCCCCCCGACCATCTACCGCGCCTCGGAGGCCGAGGTCGTCGAGCACTTCGAACGTGTGGCGACCGTCGGAATGCCGATAATGGCGTACAACAACCCCTTCGACACGAAGGTCGACATGGTCCCGACGATGGTGGCGAGGCTGGCGGAGATACCTCAGGTCCTCGCGGTGAAGGAGTTCTCCGGGGACGTACGCCGCGTCATGGAGATCCGAGAGCTGTGTGACATCGACGTCATCGCCGGTGCGGACGATCTCTTGTTCGAGTCCCTGGTGGCCGGCGCGGTGGGCTGGTTCGCCGGATACCCCAACGCCTTCCCCAAGGAGTCGGTGGAGATCTACGAGCTCGTCCTCGCGGGTCAGGTCGACGCGGCCCGCGAGCTCTACCAGCAGCTGGTGCCCATCCTGCGCTGGGACTCTCGCACCGAGTTCGTCCAGGCGATCAAGCTCTCGGTGGACCTCGTGGGCGAGAGCTACGGGGGGCCGACGCGTCCGCCACGCGGAGCGCTGAGCGCGGAGAACGAGGCCTCCGTGCGACACAATACCCAGAGGGCTCTCGACTTCTTCAGCCGTCGGGCCACGAGCCACTAGGGCGATGAGGACGAGCCGAGTCATCACCGCGGTGGACTCCCATACCGAAGGCATGCCCACGCGGGTCGTGACGGGGGGGATCGGGGTCATCCCGGGCAGCACCATGCACGAGAAGCGGCTGTACTTCATGGAGCACCTCGACGGGATCAGGAAGTTCCTGATGTGCGAGCCCCGCGGACACGGCGCCATGAGTGGAGCGATCGTGCAGCCGTCCACCCGGCCGGACGCGGAGTGGGGAGTGGTCTACATCGAGGTGTCGGGCTGCCTTCCCATGTGCGGTCACGGGACGATGGGGCTCGCCACCGTTCTCGTGGAGACCGGCATGGTCGCCGCCGTCGAACCGGAGACCACGATTCGCCTGGACACGCCAGCCGGGCTGGTGATCGCTCGCGTGTCGGTCTCGCAGGGCCACGCCGACGCCGTCACCATCGAGAACGTGCCGTCGTTCGCGGTGCGCTTGGACGACGCCATCGAGGTCCCCGGGTACGGGACGATTCCCTACAGCCTGGCCTGGGGCGGCAACTTCTACGCGATCGTCGACATTCGAGACGTAGGCCTCACGTTCGATCGACACCGCCAGCACGAGATCACCTCGGCCGGGCTGGCTCTCATGGAGGCCATAAATGAGAAGGATCCTCCTCATCACCCCGAGATCAGCGGGGCCGACCACTGTCACCATGTGCAGTTCGTCGCGCCGGGCTCGGATGCGCGCCACTCGCGAAACGCGATGGTGATCTACCCCGGGTGGTTCGATCGCTCACCGTGCGGCACCGGAACGTCGGCCCGGATGGCCGAGCTGTGGTCGCGGGGTGAGCTCAGGCTCGGGGAGGACTTCGTGAATGAGTCCTTCATCGGGACGAGATTCATCGGCCGACTGGTGCGTGAGGCTGACGTGGCCGGAACCGCCGCCGTCGTCGCGACGGTCACGGGTCGGGCCTGGGTGACCGGCCTAGCGGAGTACCTGCTCGACCCCAGCGATCCATTCCCCGAGGGATTCGAGTTCTGACCATGACCTTCTCCTCACCCCAAGACAGCGCAGACCCCACGACCACGGACGAGTTGGTCCGTCGAGCGGCGGCGGCGGAAGAGGCGTTCGACGCCTGGTCCGTTCAGCCTCCACGAACGCGGGCGCGCGCTCTGGCCGGCGCGGCGAGTGCGCTCGAGGCGCGAGCCGACGAACTCGTCGGACTCGCGACCCGTGAGACGGGACTGACCGAGCCTCGTCTGCGAGGGGAGGTGAGGCGCACGTGCGTGCAGCTTCGCCTCTTCGCGGATCTCGTGGCCGACGGGGAGTACCTCGACGTCCGGATCGACGAGGCCGATCCCGACTTCGTGCTGGGTCCCCGACCCGACCTGCGACGGATGATGGTCCCCGTGGGGCCCGTACTCAACTTCGCCGCCAGCAACTTCCCGTTCGCCTTCTCCGTTCCCGGCGGCGACACGGCGTCGGCGCTGGCTGCGGGCTGTTCGGTCGTGGTGAAGGCCCATTGGGGCCACCCCGAGCTGTCTCGCCTGGTCGGAGCGATCATGAGCGACGCGCTGGAGGCCGCGGGCGCCCCCCGGGGCACCCTGCAGGTCATCTACGGCCAGGAGCAGGGCGTGGCGATGTTGAAGGACCCCCGGATCCGTGCCGCGACCTTCACGGGGTCCCTCGGGGCCGGCCGCATGCTCGCCGACGTCGCCGCGGCCCGACCGGCCCCGATCCCCTTCTACGGCGAGCTAGGCAGCGTCAATCCCGAGTTCGTCACCCGCGCGAGGCTCGAGGGTGGCGGGCGCGAGGTGGCCACCGGCTACGTCGCCAGCGTGGCCCTGTCGGCCGGACAGTTCTGCACCAAGCCCGGCTTCCTCTTCGTGTCCGACCTCGCGGCGGTCGCCGGGACGATCTCCGAGGCGGCCGCGTCGGTGGGTGAGCACCGCCTGCTCAACCGGCGCATCGCTGAAGGCTACGCACTGCGCCGGGATGACGTCCTCGCGGCCGAGGGCGTCACCGTCCTCGCGCGCGGGAGCGTCCGCTGGGACGAGGACGGCCACGCGTGGGCGACGCCCACCCTGGTTGGGGTGTCGCTGGCGACGCTTGAGGTACGGGGATCGGTGCTGCTCGACGAGGCCTTCGGGCCGCTGTCGATCGTCGTCGAGTACTCCAGCGAGGCGGACCTACCGGCGGTCGTGCGCCGCCTCTTCCCGGGGAACCTCACCGGAGGGGTCCACGCGCGCGAGGGCGAGGAGACCCCAGAGCTTCGAGCGCTGCTGCGCGAGCTCAGCCGCACCTCGGGTCGCGTGCTGGTCAACGGCTGGCCGACCGGGGTCTCGGTGACGCCCGCGATGCAGCACGGGGGCCCGTGGCCGGCGACCACCGGGGGCCTGGGGACGTCCGTGGGCACGGACGCGGTGACCCGATTCCTGCGGGGCGTCACGTACCAGAACGTGCCCCAGGCGCTCCTGCCCGAGCCGCTGCGCGACGACAACCCGTGGGGGGTGCCCCGGCGGTACGCGCCCGCGGGGGAGTCGGCGTCCTGGGGCTCCCGTGCCTCCACCTGAGGGCGACCTGGGGTCCGACGCTCGCGGGCGAGGTCGCGCCCGTCAGAGGGACTCGTAGATCTCCACCGCGACCACGAGATCCTGCCAGGGCATCCCGGAGCTCTTGAAGACCCGCGGTCGGTCAGGACTGGCGTGGACGTAGCCCCGGACGACGTCGCGCATCGCGACGAGGCTCGCGGGGTCGAGTCGACCCTCTCGGACCGGGGTCAGAACGTCGCCCGACTCGCGTAACGCCATCGCCGGATCTTCGACGACCACCTGGGCTCGCTCGACGAGGGCCGTGTCGAGTTCTCGAGCGTCGGGCTCGTGCGAGCCGACCGCTATGACCAGCGTGCCGTCCGAGACCAACGACCCGTCCACGACGGGTGAACGGGACGTCGTCGCGCACACCACGACGTCCGCGTCACGCACGTCGCTCGGCCGGCCGACTCGAGCGGCGGCCCCACGCCCCTCCAGGAGGGCAACGAGGTCCTTGGTCCGGCGGGGATCGCGGCCCACCACGGTGACGCGTCCCACCTCGCGGACGGCCTGGAGAGCCTCGATGTGGCCCAGGGCCTGGACGCCGGCGCCGAAGACCACGAGGTGCTCGACCGACGGCGGCGCGAGGTGGTCCGCCACGGCAGCGGACACCGCCGGCGTCCGCAGCGCGGTCAAGGCGGAGCCGTCCATGAGCGCGAGCGGGCTCAGGGTGGCGGCATCCAGGAGTACGTAGATGCCCTGGATCCGGTCGAGGCCCCGTGAGGGGTTCTCCGGTGCGACCGTCGAGACCTTGGCGCCAACGTAGTCACCGATGGCCGAAGGCATGTACAGGAGTTGCCCGTGCTCGAGCTCGATGATGGTGCGTGCGAAGTCCCTCGACGGGTCGACGTCGCCCTCGAGCCCGCGTTGGACGACCCTGACGGCGCCGCTCATGTCGACGGCGCGGGCCATCTCCTCGGCCGTCAGCCAGATCATCGAACCCCGAGCCACGTCCGTTGGCACCGTCGCGGGTCCCGAGCGACGCCGACGAGGGGGAGACGACTCGTCGGCGTCGCCGGAGGGGTTGTGGGGCCGCGACCCGTCGTCACGAGGTCAACTCTTGGTCGGGCCCGTCGTCAGTTGCGGTTCGCCGAGGAGCGCAGGGTCAACCTCGATCCCCAGCCCGGGCGCGTGGGCTCCGGTGACGACGCCTCGACCGCTCTGAGAGCGTGGCGCGTAGCCCGCGACGTGCTCCATCACCCAGTCGTTCATGTACGACGCGGCAAAGAGCGCCTCGGCCCCGGTGCTGGCCGCCAGGTGGCTGACCGCGGCGGTCGTGAGGTCGCCACCCCACGTGTCCTCGATGGTCATGCGAAGTCCCAGTGCCTCGCAGAGGTCGCGCATCTTGCGCGCCTTCGTGAGTCCACCCACACGGCTGATCTTGAGGTTGATGCCCTCCATGGCTCGGGCGTCGTAGGCTCGAAGCAAAGCGAGGGGATCGACGATGATCTCGTCGAGGATCATGGGCAGATCGCAGCGCTCGCGCACGACGAGACACTCCTCGAGTGTCCGGCACGGCTGCTCGAGGTAAACGCGATCGAACGGGTCGAGCAGGCGGGCGGCAACCACCGCGTCCTGCAGAGCCCATCCACAGTTGGCGTCGGCGACGATGACGTCATTCGCTTCGGTGGCGTTCACAATGGTCGAGACACGTGCGACGTCCTCGCGCGGTGCCGCCCCCACTTTGAGCTGGAATCGGTGCACGCCCTCGGCACGACGGGCGAGGACGTGATCGACCATGTCCTCACTCGAGGCGAGGGGGATCGCGACGTAGAGGGGCACGTCCTCCACCCGTCGTCCACCGAGAAGCGTGTACACGGGTTGACCGACCACCTTGCCGTACGCGTCCCAGCACGCGATGTCGACCGCGGACTTGGCGTAGCCGTGGCCGGACAGGACGGTGTCCATCGTCTCGTTTATCAGACTCAGGTTCTCGACGTCGAGGCCGAGCAGTGATCTCGCAAACTCCGCTATTGCCGGTACGGCGCCGCCGGGGAAACCGGGAAGGTAGTTGGATCCGAGGGGACAGACTTCACCGTATCCCTCGACGCCATCGGTCGTGGTCACCCGCACGACGGTGCTCGACAGAGTGCGAATGGTCCGATTCCCGGACATGACGTAGTCGCCGTGCGCGTAGGTCAGGTCGTAGGAGAAGACGTCAATGCGCGCGATAGCGGACACGCTAAAGATATACCACATATTACTCATCGAGAGCCCTCGGGCGAGCCCTGCCAGACGCCGGCGCCCGCGGCCCGTCGTCTCTCACCGAGACGCCCGCGACGGGCGCCGCCATGGCGTTTCGCCCCTATTTGGGCTGATGGTCCCTAGCCGCGTCGGATTACCTTCGAGACATGGCCCACGTGACGGCCTTCGCGTACTCGCTCGCGCTGGGTCTCCTCGTAGGGCTCGAGCGTGAGCGGAGCGTGGCCGCGGGCGACCGTCAGGCCCTCGGACTCCGGACCTTCGCGCTCATCGCGCTCGTCGGAACGGCCGCACGAATGGTGTCGGTCACCGTGCTCGCGGTGGGTGCCCTCGTCGTGGGTGCGCTCGTCATTGTCGGGTACCTTCGCACCAGCGACGCCGACCCCGGCACGACGACCGAGGTTGCCGCGGTGGCCGTCTACCTCCTCGGGGCGCTGTGCTACACCGACGCCGCCGTCTCCCTGGCCCTGGCCGTGACCATGACCGTGCTACTGGCGAGCAAGAGCCGACTCCACCAGCTCGTCAGAGAGGCTCTCACCCAGCCCGAACTCGAGGACCTCCTGAAGTTCCTCGTTATCTCGGTGGTGATCTTCCCCTTCTTGCCCAATCGGGCGGTCGGCCCCTACGGTGTCGTCAATCCCTTCCGGATCTGGTACCTGGTCGTGTTGATCGCATCTATCTCGTGGCTCGGCTACGTCGCGACGCGGATTCTCGGGCCTTCGCGTGGGCTCGTCGCCACCGGACTCGCGAGTGGCTTCGTGTCGGCGAGTGCCGCGACGGCGTCGATGGCACGCGCCGCCCGTGACCCGGAACGCTTCGCCTGGGCGGTGGCCGGGGCGCAGTCGGCGAGCGTCGCTACCTATGTCGAGATCGTGGTGGCGGTGTTCGTCGTGAGCAGCCGCCTGGCCGTGCGCCTCGTCGCTCCGGCGCTCGCCGCAGCCCTCACGCTCGCGGTCGTGATCCTCCTTGAGGTCCGGTCCGACCGTGGTCGCCGGCCATCCGGTGGGACGGTGTCGTCGGGACGGGTCTTCGCCCTTGCGCCCACGGTCGGGCTCGCTGTGCTCCTCACCACGGCCCTTCTCCTTGGGCGCTGGCTCTCCTCGAGCGTCGGGGCGGGTGGGGTGGTCGCCACCCTCGGGGTCATGGGCTTCGCCGACGCACACGGGGGGAGCGTTGCGGGTGCCCTGCTCTTCGCCCACGGGGCGATCGGTCATGAGGCGGCCCTGTGGACGATCATCGTCGCCTTCTCCGCGAACGCCGTCACCAAAGTCGTACTCGCCGCGACCGTGGGCGGCCGACGGTTTGGGCGCGCCTTCGGTCTCGGCTTCGGTCTTTCCCACCTGGTCTTTATCGGGGGCGTCGCGGTCGCCGCGCTCGTGTAAGCCTCGACAAGGCTTCTGGTATAGTGAGTGACCCACCGCGGGGTGGAGCAGTCTGGTAGCTCGTCGGGCTCATAACCCGAAGGTCGCAGGTTCAAATCCTGCCCCCGCCACCAAAGAAAGTGCAGGTCAGGGCCGGTGCGGAAGCACCGGCCCTTCTGCTGCCCCGGATCGCGTCCCACCGGATTCTCACCAATCCCGTCACATCCCACCGCTACGATGCGGACATGCGTGGATCGAAGCGCGAGCTGCGTCCAGGGGTCTGGGAGCTGCGGGTCTCCCTCGGCTACGACCCGGAGTCTGGCAAGCGCCACCAGGTCTCAAAGACGTTCCACGGCGGCGCCCGGGCAGCCGATGCTGCCCTCCGGGACCTCGTGGACCATCAGGCCCCCGGCCGCACCGACGGCATGGGTGTCACGGTCGGCCAGCTCCTCGACCGCTGGCTTGAAGAGTGCGAACGCCTCGACCTCTCGCCGACGACTATCCGGAACTACCGCTCCCAGGTGAACGGGACCATCCGTCCCCGGCTCGGGAAGCTGAAGCTCCACCAGCTCACCCCGAAGCACCTTGACGACCTCTACGGCGCCTTGAAGGATGCCGGGAAGTCGCCCAAGACCATCCGCAACGTCCACGCCATCCTCTCCGCTGCTCTCCACCAAGCCGTCCGCTGGGGATGGCTCCGGGAGAACATCGCTGACCGGGCGAAGCCTCCCCGGGTCTCGAACCGCCGGGTCACGGCTCCTGCCGTGGACGTCGTCCAGCAGGTCATCGAAGAGGCAGAACGGCGGGATCCCCGTCTTGCTCCGCTCCTCATGCTCGCTGCACTCACGGGGATGCGCCGAGGGGAGCTGTGTGCCCTTCGCTGGTCCGACGTCAACCTCGACATCGGCGTCCTCGATGTCTCGCGCTCCCTCGTCGTGGCGCCGGGCGGGCTCGCCGAGAAGAGCACCAAGACTGACCGCTCCCGGAAGGTCGCTCTCGACCCCGTCGGCATCGCCCTCCTCACCGCACACCGCAAGCAAGTCGAGGGTTGGGTCGCCAATGCCGGAGGGACGCTCGCCGACGACGCCTTCGTCTTCTCGCCGTACGTTGAGGCGACCACGCCCTTCCGGCCGGACAACGTGACGTCGTTCTTCATCCGGGTCCGGGACGCTGTCGGAGCACCCGACGTGCGTCTCCACGATCTCCGGCACTTCACGGCAACGCAGCTCATCCACGCGGGCATGGACATCCGGACTGTGGCCGACTTCCTCGGCCATTCCGATCCCTCTCTCACGCTGCGGGTGTACTCCCATGCCATCGAGGAACGCACCCGGGCTGCTGCCACCATCATGGGCCAGGTCCTTGCTGCCAAGAAGGAACCCGCCGCGCTGCCGTCTGGCGCATAAGACTGGTCTCGTGTCCGACGAGACCGACCTCGAACCTCCCGAGCTTGCTGGCGCGGAGACTGTCGGACGCATCACGGTCACCCAGTTGGACTGGTGGAACGAGCACTCGGATGCCTTCAGCGAAGCCGTCGCCGTCATCGAGTGGGACGAGCTGCACGTCGAGCGCCGGACGGTCGGGCCTGTCATCGAGGAGCGCCCACCGCAGCGCCTCACCATGACTGTCGAGGAGGCAGCGATCGTGCTCGGCATCTCCCGGGCGACTGCCTACGACGCCGTGAGCCGTGGCGAGATTCCCTGCATCCGCATCGGCAGGCGCATCCTCATCCCGAAGGTGGCCTTGGAGCGGTTGCTGGACGGCGCTGGGCAGTAGCGATCGAGACCAGTGGTCACATGCCCATTGACAAAAGTCCTGGACATGTCGGATATTGATTTATGCAAATGCATACGGCTGCATATCCATACATGCATACGGCTGCATGTCTGCATCCCACTTGTAGTAGGTGCTTCTCACCATGCGACTCGCAATCACCAACCTCAAGGGAGGGACGGGGAAAACAACCACGGCCGTACACCTGGCAGCAGGTCTCGGCAGGCGTGGTCGTACGCTGCTCATCGACGCTGACCCACAGGGCTCTGCTACCGAATGGGCACTGCTCATGGGGCAGGACTGCCCCTTCACTCTGCTGACGGACTCCGGCGAGGACCTACACCGCCGTCTGGCGGAGCTGGGCAATGGCTACCAGCACGTCGTCATCGACACCCCGCCAGGACATGACGCTGTCGTCCGAAGCGCCATTCTCAGCGCGACCGACGTCCTCGTTCCGCTCGCTCCCAGCCTCATGGACATCAACCGCCTGCGCCCCACGATCGAGCTGATCGCCGCCGTCGAACGACTGAACGCCCCGACCATCCGTGTGCTGCTCACCCGTGTTCGTCCCAACACCCGCATGAGCCGCCTCGCCAGGGACACCCTCGGAGAACTCGGCATCCCCGTGGTCGATGCAGAGATTCCGCTCTTGGAGGCGTACGTCACGGGCTTCGGTCTCGTTCCTCCGGATGGACACCGCTACGGCGCCGTCCTGGACGAACTGCTCAGAAAGGAGGTGGCAGCATGACCCCGAAAGCAAGTGATCTCGCAGCCCGACTTGCGGCGACGGCAGCAGGAGTGCGGCCTGCCCCTCCTACGGCGGAGCCAGCCCGTCCCAAAGCCGAAGCCGGGACGAGTGACCAGCAGTCCTCACAGGTTCAGCGCTTCACGATCAACCTTCCGAAAGCGCAGCACCGCTTCATCCGGCAGTTCGCTCTGGCGAGCGATAGCGACGTCAGTACCATCATCCGGCTTCTCCTCAGCCGCATCGAATCAGACCCGGTCTTCGCCGAGGAGATTCGCAACATGCTCGACGAGGTCAAGTGATGCAGACATCTGCATGTCTTCATTGCTGCATGTACAGCTATCCAGTCCAGCACCGCCTATGAACGACTCCTGCTCTTCCCTCCCCGTCATCACCACGTCGCTCCTCTCGAAGGGCAAGAACACGATCGGTCACGAAACCAACCTCGCCCGGACCCCGATCTGGCATGCCCGTCCCCGTGGAACCACTGACGACACCGTCGTCTCCCTCTTCCTCTTCGGCCATCCATTCCGCAAGGTCGAAGGGCGCAACCTCACTACGACCGATCAGCGCCTCTTTGCTCATCTCACGACCGTGTACGTCCGGGCGGGATGTCCCGAGAGCCGCCAGGTGCCCTTCAGTCTCAGCGAGGCGTCAGACCTGCTCGGCTACGAGACGTCCGGAGGGCGCCAGCGTGCTCTTGTCCGAGCCTCGCTCGGTCGCCTGCGTAGCGTCACCTTCGAGTCCGCTCTCCGTCACCCGGATGGGCACGAGACTGTCATCGGCTGGGGGCTCATCGATGGCTACCTCGTCACGACCCGAGGCGGCGGCAAGGGCTGGGTCAAGATCAGCGAACCAGTCGCTCACCTTCTCCGGGAGGGAAGCGTCACCTTCCTCCACGCACCGACCTGGGATGCCATCCGGACGGAAGACGAGGTGGCAGGAAGGCTCTGGAGCTTCCTCGAATCCGAACGCATCGGCAAGGGCTGGAGGTACCCACTGCTTTCAAGCGACGACCCCACGCGGCGTTCGTCACCCACCACGCTGGCCATCGCAGACGTGCTGCAGCTCAACTGGGCATCCCGACCACGACGGATCGCCCAGAGGGTCCGGGAGGCGTGCGATGTCGTCGAGCGCCATGACCGCCGCTACCACCTACGTCTCATCGCCGGACACACCCGGGGATCATGGGTGCTCCACTGCTCCCGGTCCCAAGCTGCGCAGACCACGACGACAGACATGCCCGAGGCCGTCATCCGGGCATGGCGCGAGGCGCACCACAGCCGACTGCCGAGCGTCAAGCAACGAGCCATTTTGAACGAGCTGCTCACTCGCCGTTCCGTCTCGTGGATCGTCGAGCATCTGCAACGTGGGATACAAGCCGACAACGCCTTCGGTCAGCTTCTCGCCGCCGACAGGGAACGGTCTGCCAGCGATCTCGCCGCAGCTCGCCACGTCGAAGAGGAATGGGAGCGGACGAAACAGAAAGAGTCCAGCACGGGCGAGCAGTCACTCATGGAACTGATTGGCTCCGTCCGGCATCACCTTCAGCCCGCCTCGAACAGCGACCGATAGACGTATCTCACAGATAGGTACTTTGCGTGTACGCCAATAGGTACTCTCCGGTGCCCTAATCGGTACTTTCCGGTGCTTCGCCATAGGTACTCTTCGGTGCGCACATGGCACAAATGTCAAGGCACAATCACGCATGTGGCTTTCTTAAACAAGGAGCCAATCGTTCGGAACCGTCGTATTTTCCGTCGTGTTAACCGTCGAGACCTCGCTTCGCGAGTCTCTTCGAGTTCTTACGCATAAGCGCCGACGCATAAACGGTCGCGGCCCCGCACGCCATATTCCTCCGCAAAGCTCCGCCCAGCTCCCTCACCCCCAAGGAGTGAAGCGGTCAAACGCGTCAATCGCGCCACCCTCCCCTGATGGTCCTTGCCCTGGCTCCCGAGGCTCGGTAGGCTTTCCGTAGCGGCTCGGGAGCGGGCATCAGGCCCAGCCCAGAGCGCATTTCCACCCTGTCCTCCAGGGTGTCCTGCTACGGTGGACGTGGTGCTTGCGCACATCTCCGCTGCTCCCTGCCGGGCAAATCATACTCCTGACCTGGGGTTTCCTGCCCCCGCCCACCTCCCTGGCTTGGACAGGCCAGCCTCGCAAACCCCACCGTCACATCGTGATACTTCTGTGCCACTGGGGTTTGCGACCACTCGGTGGGCGGGGGCAGTGGTCAGAAGTGAAGAGCAAGGCCCGGCCGGGAGCAGCAGTTCGAGAGCAGTTCGAGAGCGGTTGTCAGTCACTTCTCTGACCTCTCCTACACATGAGAAGAAAAGTAGGGGGGAGAAATTCCACGCGAGGAGAGTGTTTAGGGGGAAAGTGCAACGCGTGAGAATCCGAACATGCGACAGCGGTATGGCGTGCGTGTGACAGGTCGTGCGAGGGTGCAAGAACTGGGGCGCACGTCGCTGCATACTGACAGTACCTGCTGCGTTCAGAACAACGGGTAATGCGCCATGCCAGGAAAACCGGCACCAGGCAACAAATCTGAACGCACGGCGGGCCTCCGGAACACGACGAGAACGAACCATGCTGTGCTGCCTGTGGGAAGTGCTCGGCGGGTTGAACTCACGGACCGGGACATCGACATCCTGACGTGGATCACGAGGCATGGCATCGTGACCGTGGAGCAAATAGCGAGGCGCTTCTTTCCCGGAACGTCTGGCATCCATGCTGCGCAGCGCCGCATCCGAAAACTCGCTGCAGTGCATCCACCCGTCATTCGGCGGGACCGCACCTTCTGGAGATATCCGACCGTCATTCGGGTCACGGCATCCGGCGCGAACCTTGCCGAGTGTGACCTCCGGCCAGCCCGACTCGTCCTTGCTGAAGTCGCCCACTCGCTCGCCATCGTGGACCTCACGGAACAGCTCCTCCAGGAGCATCCCGGTGCAACCCTCATCACGGAGCGGGAGCGCCGTGCTGCGCGATATCGCGACAAGCGCACCGGAGGACGACGGGCAACGGGACGCATCCCGGATGCTGTGCTCGTCACCCATGCCTCGCCTGCAAAGGAGATGGCCATCGAGGTGGACCTCTCAGCACGGCGGGAGAAGACTGTCGAGCAGATCGTGAGGGCGTATCAGGCAGAGCGGTACGGAGCTGTCCTCTGGTACGTGCTGCCGTCCCGGGTCGCCCGCATCCAGGGCATCGTGAAGCGCTGCCGGGCAGACAGCTTCATCACTGTTCGACCATTTGAACCGATGCTCCCAGCGGTGGCGAAATGGCAGGGCGCCTAACGGACCACCACGGGGGCACGACTGGGCGGTATGCGCCTGGTGCCCGGACGGACGTCGGGAGCGAGTTCACTGTCTGGGCGAACGCCACAGTGTCGCTCGGTGTCGTCATCGGGATATGCATCGTCCTCATGCCGGGCATGCTCCTTGGAGCAGTCCTCGCCTGGGGAGTCTGGAAGCTCACCCATCCGTCCTGGCCGACCATCGCCATCCTCTCCCTTGGCTGGACATCAGGGCTCATCGTCGAGTCGCACCTCATCCCCTGGATGTGGCCCATCGGGCTCCTTACCCCGGGACGGCTCTACGACCTCCTGCCCGCTGTCTCCGCCCTCCCGTACGGGACTGCGGTCTGGCACGGCCTTGCGGTGGAACTTGGACTGGAAGTCGAGGTGGCGCTGCCACTCCTCGGACGTCGTGAGGTTGCTGATCCCCTCTGCCAGCTTCTCGATGAGTTCCGGGTGGTTGTTCTTGGCGGTCATTACTGAGTCC
>JAKBNI010000098.1 GCA_021831125.1 Actinomycetes bacterium
ATGGCCGGCGAGGCCGTGGTGCTCTTCTTCGTCCCCACCGCCGAGTCGCCCAAGCAGATCACGATCGACACCGCGCCCATCGCCTACCTCCAGGCCCACCAGGGCGAGGGGCGGTTCTTGGACCTCGCGGTCCTCTACCCCAACTGGGGCTCGTACTTCTCGCTCTACGAGCTCTCGGCGATCGACCTGCCGTTCCCCATGGCCTTCAAGAACTACATCCAGGACCGCCTCTACCCCGGCCTCACCCCGGGCAACCAGTTCACCGTCAAGGGGGGCATGACCGGCATCGTCGCGCTCGAGGACCAGGTCGTCAAGCACTTCAAGAACTACGAGGCCGCGGGCGTGAAGTACCTGCTCATGAACACCCGGGTGCCGATCGACCCCCGCCTCACCCGTCTCGGGGTGCGAAAGGTCTTCTCCGACTCGGTCGGGCTCGCCACCATCTACGCCCTACCCCACCCCCGGCCGTTCTTCTCGACGAGCGACCCGTCGTGCACCGTCTCGAGCACCAACCCCGACCAGGCGAGCGTCCACTGCGCCACGGCCACGACCCTGACCCGCCTCGAGCTCTCGATGAAGGGCTGGAGCGCCACGGTGAACGGGACGGCGACGCCGCTCACCACCCTCGACGGGGTCTACCAGCAGGTCGCCGTGCCGGCCGGGACCTCGACCGTGACCTACCGGTTCCTCCCGCCCCACGAGCACCTGGCCCTGCTCGCCGGGCTGCTCGGCGTGCTCTTCCTCGTGGGGTCGGTCGTCAACGAGCGGCGCCGCTTCGTGCCACGCTGGCCCGGGCGCGGGACCCACGCGTTACTAGAGTGAGCGCGGGAGGCTCGATGGGACGGATCGACGACATCGACCTCACCAAGTCCCTCTCGAGGGAGGAGTCCGAGAAGCGGGTCCTCGCGGGCCAGCGCCGGCTCACCCACCTGCGCCTGGTCACCGCCGGGCTCCTCGCGCCCCACCAACTGGGCCCGGGCGTCGTCGTGCTCTTCGAGGGCTTCGACGCCGCCGGCAAGGGCGGGGCCATCCGGCGCCTCACCAGCGGCCTCGACCCCCGCCACGTCCTGGTGCGCCCGGTCGCCGCGCCGACCGCCGAGGAGCTGCGCCACCACTTCCTCTGGCGCTTCCAGCGCGACGTCCCCGGGCGCGGTGAGATGACGGTCTTCGATCGCTCCTGGTACGGCCGGCTGCTCGTCGAGCGCGTCGAGGACCTCATCGACGACAAGACCGCGAAGCGCTCAGCCGCCGAGATCGTCGAGTTCGAGCGGATGCTCGTCGAGGACGGCGCCACGATCGTCAAGGTCTGGCTGCACGTCTCGGCCGACGAGCAGCTCCGGCGCTTCGAGGATCGCGCGAAGGACCCCCTCAAGCAGTGGAAGCTCACCGAGGACGACTGGCGCAACCGCGAGGCGCGCCCGGCGTACCTCCGGTGCCTCGCCGACGTGGTCGAGTGGACCGACCACGCCCACGCCCACTGGGACCTCATCGCGGCCGAGGACAAGCACTACGCCCGCGCCGCGGTGATCGAGACGATCATCGAGCGCTGGACCAAGGACCTCGAGCGCCGCGGCGTCGAGATCCCGCCCTCGCGCGGCCAGGACTACCTCGCGTGAGCGGCCGCTTCGGGATAACCGTCCCCTTCGAGGGGGTGTCGCTGCCCGAGCACCGGGAGTGGTACGCGCGCCTAGCCGACCTCGGCTACACCGACGTCTGGTCGGCCGAGGTCGACGGCGCCGACGGCTTCACCCCACTCGCCCTCGCGGCCGCCACCGAGGCCCGACTCCACCTCGGGGTCGCGGTCGTGCCGGTCTTCACCCGGGGGGCGGGGCTCCTCGCCATGACGGCCGCCGCGATGGCCGAGCTCGCCGAGGGCCGCTTCACCCTGGGTCTCGGGGCGTCCTCCCCGGCCGTCGTCGAGCGCTGGAACGCGATTCCCTACGACCGGCCCTACGCGCGCACCCGCGACACGCTGCGCTTCGTGCGCCGGGCCCTCGCCGGCGAGCGCGTGGACGAGACCTACGAGACCTTCACGGTTAAGGGCTTCAAGCTCTCACGCCCCCTCGCCCACCTCCCCGAGATCCTCCTCGCGGCGCTGCGCCCGGGGATGCTGCGCCTCGCCGGGCGCGAGGCCGACGGGGCCATCCTCAACTGGCTCGGCGCCGACGACGTGGCGCGCTGTCGGGCCGAGATGGGCGAGGGCGCCGTCGCGGCGCGCCTCTTCGTCGTGCCGACGGCCGACGCCGACCTCGCCCGGCGGGTCGGGCGGCGCATGATCTCGTCGTACCTGACGGTGCCGGCCTACGCCGAGTTCCACCGCTGGCTCGGGCGCACCGAGGCGCTCACCCCGATGTGGGAGGCGTGGGCCGCCGGGGACCGGGCGCGGGCCAACGAGGTCATCCCCGACGCCGTCGTGGACGAGCTCATCGTCCACGGCTCGTTCGAGGAGTGTCGCGAGCACGTCGCGCGCTACGTCGAGGCCGGCGTCGAGGTGCCGATCCTCGCGGTCGTGCCGGTGGGCGTCGAGCTCGCCGACGCCGTCGCCGGGCTCGCCCCGCGCTAGGCCGACGCGGCCTCGAGCAGCTCGAGCGCCTCGGCGTAGCGCGCGAGGGCGTCCGCCCGTCGGGCCGGCAGGTACTCGCTGGGCACTTCTCGGGCCTCGTAGCGCGCGAGGGTGTGGCGCGCCACGCTCTGGCGGTGCACCTCGTCGGGGCCGTCGTAGATGCGCGCCGCGCGCGCCGCGCGGTACATCGCCTCGAGGGGCAGGTCGGCCGAGTAGCCGAGCGCCCCGTGGACCTGGAGGGCCCGGTCGACCACGTCGTGGAGGACCTTCGCCCCGTAGTACTTGATCATGGCGATCTCGTCGCGCGCCCCGGCCGCTCCGCGCTGGTCGATCGTCCAGGCGGCGTGGAGGGTCATGAGCCGGGCCGCGTGCATCTCGGCCGCCGAGTCGGCGATCCAGTTCTGGACCGTCTGCTTGCCGGCGAGCAGCGAGCCGTGGGTGTAGCGGCTCTTCGCGCGCTCGCACATCATGTCGAACGCGCGGCTCGCCTGGCCCAGCCAGCGCATGCAGTGGTGGATCCGCCCCGGACCGAGGCGGGCCTGGGCCAGGGCGAAGCCCGAGCCCTCCGGGCCGACCAGGTGGTCGAGGGGCACCCGCGCCTCGTCGTAGTAGATCTCGGCGTGGTTGCCGAATCGCCCGTAGGTGACCCGGGGCTCGTCCATCGAGCCCACGTCGCGCACGATGCGCACCCCGGGGGTGTCGACGGGCACGACGAACATCGAGCTGCCCTGGTAGGGGCTCACGTCGGGGTTGGTCACGGCCATCACGATGAGGATGTCGGCCACCGAGCCGTTGGTCGTGTACCACTTGTGGCCCGAGATCACCCACTCCTCCCCGTCGCGCACCGCGCGCGTGCGCAACAGGCGCGGGTCGCTGCCGGCGGTCTCGGGCTCGGTCATCGAGAAGCCCGAGCGCATCGTCCCCTCGAGCAGCGGGCGCAGCCAGCGCTCCTCTATGTCGGTGCGCCCGGTCATCTCCATGGCGGTGGCCAGCAGCTCGGCGTTGCCGCTGTCGGGGGCGTTGTTGCCGAAGACCACGGGCCCGTAGGGGCTGCGCCCGAGGATCTCGTGCATGAGCCCGAGGCGCACTTGGCCAAAGCCCGTCCCCCCGAGGGCGGGTGGCAGGTGGGCGGCCCACAGGCCACGCTCGCGCACCCGCTCTTGGATCGGCGCGATGAGCGCCAGCAGCTGGTCGCGCGTGAGGTCGAGCGTCTCGAGGGGCTCGACCTCCTCGCGCACCACCTCGCGCATCCACGCGAGGTCGGCCTCGAAGGCCTCGTCGGTCGAGAAGTCCCAGGCCACGCGCGCCCCTTTCGCCGAGGCCACCCTACGCCGCCCCCCGAGCCGCTCCCTACACTGGGGCCGAAGGAGGCCGAGGTGGCGAAGAAGAAGACCAAGGGCGCGGCCCCGGACCGGCCGGCCGTCATCGGGGTCATCGACACGATGTTCGCCCGCTACGACATGGGCGCGGCGGCGCGCGCCGAGCTGGCCGACTGCCCCGGGTACGGCGCCCGCTTCGTCGTACGCACCCAGACCGTGCCGGGCTTCAAGGACCTCGCCGTCGCGGCCAAGCGCATGATCGAGCGCGAGGGCGCCGACGTCGTGGTCGCCCTGGGCATGCCCGGGTCGGCGCCGATCGACAAGCAGTGCGCCCACGAGGCCTCCCTCGGGATCATGTGGGCCCAGCTACTCACCTCGACGCCCATCCTCGAGGTCTTCGTCCACGAGGACGAGGCCGACGACCCCGTCGTGCTCGCCTCGGTCTTCGAGAACCGCTCGCGCAGCCACGCCCGCAACGCCTACTGGATGCTCTTCGAGCCCGAGCAGCTCTCTCGACGCGCCGGCCACGGGGTACGCCAGGGCTTCGCCGACGCGGGCCCCCTGGACTACTCCGCGCACCTGGACGAACCCGAGCCGGAGCTCGAGTCCGAGCCCGAGCCCCCAGCCTCGGATGAGGCGACGGGACCGACCGGACCCGGCCACGCCGAGGGACCCGAGGGCGACACCGGCTCCGAGCCCGTGGGGACGGGACCCGAGGTTGGGTAGGCTCCCTCTGATTACTCGCGCGTAACCCTGGAGGAGCCATGCCCGAAGCCGTCATCGTCGCCACCGCCCGCACCCCGATCGGCCGGGCGTTCAAGGGCTCGCTCGTCGACCTGCGACCCGACGACCTCACGGCCCTCGTCGTGCGGGCCCTGCTCGAGAAGGTCCCCCAGCTCGACCCCCACAGCGTCGAGGACCTGATCGTCGGCTGCGGACAGCCGGCCGGCGAGGCGGGGTTCAACGTGGCGCGCGTGGCGGCCATCCTGGCCGGGCTCGACGACGTGCCCGGGGTGACGGTGAACCGCTACTGCTCCTCCTCCCTCCAGACCATCCGCATGGCCGCCCACGCCATCCGCGCGGGCGAGGGCGACGTCTTCATCGCGGCCGGCGTGGAGACGGTCTCGCGCTTCGGGAACGGCGCCGCCGACGTGCCCACCGGGATCAACCCGGCCTTCGACGAGGCTCGCGCGCGCACCAAGGCCCGCTCCGAGCGCGCCGGCGAGCCCTGGGCGCCGCCGACGGGACTGCCCGACGTCTACATCGCCATGGGCCAGACGGCCGAGAACGTGGCCGAGTTCGAGAGGGTCTCGCGCACCGCGATGGACGAGTTCGCCCTGCGCAGCCAGGAGCTCGCCGTCGAGCACCAGCGCAACGGCTTCTTCGAGCGCGAGATCGTCCCGGTCACGCGCCCCGACGGGACGGTGGTGACCCGCGACGACGGCCCCCGCCCCGACACGACCCTGGAGAAGCTGGCGACCCTCCAGCCGGCCTTCCGCGAGGGCGGCTCGGTGACCGCGGGCAACTCGTGCCCGCTGAACGACGGCGCGGCCGGGGTCGTCGTGATGAGCGACGCCAAGGCCCGCGAGCTCGGGATCACCCCGCTCGCGCGGATCGTCGCCTCCGGGGTGAGCGGGCTCAACCCCGAGATCATGGGCCTCGGGCCGGTCGAGGCCAGTCGACAGGCGCTGGCGCGCGCGAAGATGACGATGAGCGAGATCGACCTCGTCGAGATCAACGAGGCATTCGCCGCCCAGGTCCTGCCGAGCGCGAAGCACCTGGAGATCCCCACCGAGAAGCTCAACGTCCGCGGTGGGGCCATCGCCCTCGGCCACCCCTTCGGCATGACCGGCGCGCGCATCATGACCACGCTGCTCAACTCGCTCGAGGACGCCGACAAGCGCTTCGGGCTCGAGACGATGTGCGTCGGCGGCGGCCAGGGCATGGCCATGATCGTCGAGCGGCTGGCCTAGGAGCCTGTTGAACAACGCGCTGTGAGGGCTCATGTTCCGAGGTGCGTGCCCGGAGATGGCTGAACCGAAGAGTTGGCGCGAAGAGGGTGGGAGTCAGCCACCCGGGGGGGTCGATCC
>JAKBNI010000099.1 GCA_021831125.1 Actinomycetes bacterium
GGGCGGGTCGAGCGCTGGCCCGGGGCCGTCGCGCGTCCGCGCACCAGCGAGGAGGTCGCCGCCGTGCTGGCGGCCTGTGGGCGCCACCGCGTCCCGGTGACCCCCCAGGGGGGGCGCTCGGGCGTCGTCGACGGCGCCGTCGCGCCCGCGGGGGGGCTGGCGCTCGAGCTCACCGCCCTCGACCACGTGCTCGAGGTCGACCCCGTCTCCCAGCTGGTGCGCGTCGAGGCGGGCGTCTTCGGCCCCGACCTCGAGCGGGCCCTCGAGCCCCACGGCCTCACGGCCGGCCACTTCCCCCAATCCTTCGAGATCTCGACCGTGGGCGGGTGGGTGAGCTGCCGGGGGGCCGGTCAGTACTCGACGCGCTACGGCAAGATCGAAGAGCGGGTGCGAGGGCTTCGCGTCGCGCTGATCGACGGTCGGCTCGTCGAGCTCGGCGCGCACGGCCCCCACCCGGCGACGGGGCCCGACCTCGTCGGGCTGTTCGTGGGCGCCGAGGGCACCCTCGGGGTGATCACCGAGGTCACCCTCGCCCTCAGCCGCCGGGCGCGCCACGACGCGTTCGCCGCCCGGCTCTTCCCCACCTTCGACGAGGGCCTCGAGGCGTGCCGGCGCGTCGTCCAACGCGGCGCGCGCCCGGCCGTGCTGCGCCTCTACGACGAGACCGAGAGCCGACGCACCTTCGGGCTCGAGGGCTGCGCCCTCGTGGTCCTCGACGAGGGCGACGAGGGGCTCGTCGAGGCGACCCTCGAGGTGGTCGGCGAGGAGTGCGCGGGCGCCGAGCGCCTCGACGAGGCGGTGGTGGCGGCGTGGCTCGAGCGGCGCAACGACGTCTCGGCCCTCGCGCCCCTGTGGCGCTCCGGGGTCGTCGTCGACACCATCGAGACCGTGGCCCCGTGGGCGGCCCTCGGTGCGCTCGCGCGCGACGTGCGCGCCGTGCTCGAGGCCGTACCCGGGATGCTCGTCGCCTCGGTGCACGAGTCCCACGCCTACGAGGACGGCGCGTGCCTCTACTTCACCTTCGCGGGGCGGCTCGAGGGCGACGCCCGCGCGTTCCACCGCGCGGCCTGGGACGCCGCCCTCGGCGCCCTCGTCGCCGCGGGGGCGGCGGTGAGCCACCATCACGGCGTGGGCCGTCAGCGCGTCGAGCACCTCGTGCGCTCCATGGGCCCGGCCCACGAGCTCCTCACGGGGCTCAAGGCCCTCCTCGACCCCGAGGGCCTGCTCAACCCGGGCGTGCTCGGCCTCGGCGGAGGTGCCCGGTGAGGGCCCTCGCGATCGACGTCGGCTCGACCTCGGTGCGCACCGCGCTCGTCGACGAGCGCGGCCGGCTCAGCCACGTGGCGCGCGCGCCGCTGCCGGTGCGCACGCCCCAGCCCGGTGAGGTCGAGCTCGACGGGGCGGCCCTGGCCGCCGTCACACTCGCCACGGCGAGGGCCACCCTCGCCGAGGGGGGCCCCTGTGACGCGGTGGGGATCACCACCCAGCGCGCGACGACCCTGCTCTTCGACCCCGCCGACGGCACGGTCCTCGGGCCGACGCTCAGCTGGCAGGACCTGCGCACGGTGGTCGACTGCCTCGTCCTGCAGGGCGAGGGCCTGCGCCTCGCCCCCAACCAGTCGGCCACCAAGGCCCGCTGGCTCCTCGAGCACGCCGTGGGCCCGCGCGGCGACTGGCGGGTCGCCACGATCGAGACCTGGGTCGCCTGGAACCTGAGCGGTGGCGAGGTCCTCGTCGCCGACCGGACCAACGCGTCGGTGACCGGGCTCGCGCGGGTCGACCTCGCCGACTGGGACGAGGCCGTGCTCTCGCGCCTGGGTCTCGAGCGCACCTTGTTCGCACCCCTCGTCGACTCCCTCGGCGAGGTCGGCCGTGCTCACGCGCTGGCGGGCGCGCCGCCGATCACCGCGTTGATCGGCGACCAGCCGGCCTCTCTCTTCGGCCAGGGGTGCGTGCGTGAGGGCGCGAAGCTCACGCTGGGCACCGGGGCCATCGCCGACGCCCACGGGCTCACCGGCGCGCCCGACTCGGCGCTGCGCCGCGCGTCGGGCTGCTACCCGACGGCGCTGCTCAGCGCCGACGGCGAGGTCACCTGGGGCCTCGAGGGGATCGTCCTCTCGGCCGGCTCGTGCGTCGACTGGCTGGTCGACCTGGGCCTCGTCGGCTCCCCGGGGGAGGCCGACGCGCGCGCCGCCGGGGCGTCGAGCGAGGGCGTGGCCTTCGTGCCGGCGCTCGCCGGGCTCGGCACACCGTGGTGGGACTTCGGGGCCCGGGGGGCCTTCGTCGGACTGACCCGGGGCACCACACGCGACCAGCTCGTGCGCGCCGTCCTCGAGGGCGTCGCCCAACGCGGCGCCGACCTCGTCGAGGCGCTCGACGATGAGGGCGTGGCCCTCGCCCAGCTGCGCGTCGACGGGGGCGTCTCGGCGAGCGCGACCGTGGTGGGCGCTCTCGCCGACCTCACGGGGCTGGCGGTCGGGGTGAGCGCCGAGCGCGAGGCCACCGCCCGCGGGGTGGGGCTGCTCGCCCTGGTGGGCGCCGGGCTGCTCGACCTCGACGACCTCGAAGACGCCGGCGCGCCCGAGGTGGTGGTCGAGCCGCGCGCGAGCGACGACGAGCGCCTCGAGCGCCGGGCGCGATGGCGCGACGCGGTCGAGGTGGCCCGCGGCTCGATCCCCGAGCTCTCCTCGATCGCCTTCTAGCGCTCCCAGGGCGCCTCGGCGAGCGCGTCGTCGAGGCGCGCGTCGGCGTCGACCAGGGGCTTGGCGAGCATCAGCGCGCGGGGCTGACTGAGGGCCACCGCCCCGGTCACCACGCCGCGACGCGCGTAGAGGGCCATCCAGCGGCCGGCGCCTCGCGAGCCGACGACCGGCACCACGTCGTCGCTCGGTCGGGGCCGACCGAGCAGCTGGATCTTCTTGCCGTACTGGTCGGACCAGAAGTAGGGCGTCGCGGCGAGCGCCGAGGGCTCGGCGCCCGCCCAGGCGCGCGCGAGCGCCTCGGCGTGGTCGGCCGCGACCTGCCAGTGCTCCCGGCGAACGCCCCGCTCGCCCGCCACCTCGACCACCCGGGCCACGTCGCCCAGCGCGGCGACCCGCGGCGCCGCTTCGAGCGAGGCGTCGACGACGATCCCGTCGTCGAGCGCGAGCCCGGAGCCCTCGAGCCACCCGAGCTCGAGGCGCGAGCCGACGGCCGCCACCACCTCGCGCGCCTCGAGCACGCCGTCGGCGAGCTCGACGGTCCACGACTCGGTCCCCGCCACGACGTCGCGCACCACGACCCCGGTGCGCAGCTCGATCGAGGCCTCGCCGGCGAGCCCGGCGAGCCAGCCCGCGACCTCCTCGCCCAGCGGACCGACGAGGGGGCGGGCCGCCGCCTCGAGCACGACCGGGGTGAGGCCGCTCGCGGCGATCGACGTCGCCACCTCGGCCCCGAGGAACCCGCCGCCGACGACGACGACCCTCTCGCCGGGCTCGAGCCGCTCGAGGCGCTCGCGCAGCGCCGCGGCGTCGTCGAGCGTGCGCAGGGTCGCGAGGGCCCCGCTCGAGGGCGTGGTGAAGGGCCTTGCCCCTACCCCCACCGCCAGGGCCACCCGCGTCGCCGCCAGGCGCGACCCGTCGGCGAGGAGGACCTCGGCCGCGTCGGCGTCGAGCGCCACGGCGCGCACGCCGCGGCGCAGGTCGACTCCCAGCTCCGCGGCCCGGCCCTCGCCCGCCAGGGCCACCCGGTCGCGGTCCCAGCGGCCCGCGAGGAACTGCTTGGACAGGGGCGGGCGGTCGTAGGGGAGATGGGGCTCGGCCCCCACGACGGTGACCCGGCCCGTGAAGCCGTGTCGGCGCAGTCCCTCGGCGAGTCGCCAGCCCGCCAGGCCGGCGCCCACCACCACGACGTGGTCGTCGGGGGCGAGGACGTCCACTACCCGAAGCTCGCGCGCCACTGGGCGAGCGAGCGCACGAGGAAGACCGTGTTCGTGGCGCGCACACGCCCGAGCGGCGCGTGGGGCTCCTCGGCGTAGAAGTGGCCCGGGTAGAGGGTCGTCTCGTCGGGCACGATCGCCAGGCGCTCGTGGATCGAGGCGTAGATCTCGTCGCTCTCTCCTCCCGGGAGGTCCGTGCGCCCGCAGCCCTCGACGAAGAGGGTGTCGCCCGAGAGGAGGGCGTCGTCGACCCACAGGCACTGGCTGCCCGGGGTGTGGCCCGGGGTGCGCACGAGGGTCACCTCCAGCTCGCCGAGGACCAGGTGGTCGCGGTCCTCGTGACCCACCACGCGAGCCGCGTCGACACCGGTGCGCTCGACGAGGGCGTCGACCTCGACCGCCTGGGCGTGGACCGCCACGCCGGTCGCGGCGACGAGCTCGGCGACGCCCGCCACCACGTGCTCGCCCATCAGCCGTCCCCCGACGTGGTCGGGGTGGGCGTGGGTCGCCACCGCGCCCACCACCCTCATCGAGTCGGCCGCCACGAGCTCGACCAGCTCGCGCGGCGCGTACGCCGGGTCGACCAGGACGGCCCCACCCGTCTCGCGGTCGCCCAGGGCGTAGGCGAAGTTGCGCATCGCGACCGCCACGGGGTCGCCGAGCGCGAAGTCCCGGCCCGAGAGCCACTGGCGCAGGTAGAGGCGCGGGGTCACTCGTCGTCGAGGGCGGCGGCGATGCGCGGGGTGAGCTCCTCGACGCGCGCGCGGGTCGCCCCGAGGCGCGACTCCAGGGCCTCGATGATCACGGTGGCCCGCTCGAGCTTGGCGAAGAGGTCGTCGACCGACACCTCGCCCTCGTCGAAGGAGGCCACGATGGCGTCCAACTCGGCCGCGGCCTCGTCCCAGCTCCCGACGCTCTCTCCGGTCATCACCCCTCCTCCACGGTCTCGACCCGGGCCCCGAAGGCGCCCGTCGCCACGCGCACGCGCACCTCGTCGCCGACCGCCACCGCGCGCGTGTCGCGCACGACCCGCCCGCTCGCGTCGGTCACGATAGACCAGCCCTGGGCCAGCCGCCGCGACGGGTCGTAGGCCGCGAGGAGCGCCCGGTGATGGTCGAGTCGGTCCCGGGCACCCCCGAGGGTGCGTCGGGCGTCGAGGAGGAGCCGTCGGCGCGTCGAGACGAGGTGGCGCTCCTCGGCGCGGATCCGGTCGCGCACGCCGAACACGACCGCGCGACGGCGCTCGGCCACGTAGGCGTCGGCCTCGTCGAGGAGGTCGAGGGCGCGCTCGCGCACCCGGGCCGCCGGGCGGCGCAGCCGCTCCTCGCGCCAGGTGCGCACCCGCTCGACGAGGTGCTCGGCGAGCTTGGTCGGGGTGATGGCCCGGGTGTGGGCGACGAGGTCGGCCACCGACTCGTCGCCGGTGTGGCCGATGCCGGTGAAGACGGGCACCGGGCAGCCGGCGATGGCCCGGGCGACCGACTCGTCGTCGAAGCAGGCGAGGTCCCCGCGCGAGCCCCCGCCGCGCACGACGCAGATCACGTCGGGGCGGCGCGCCGCGAGCCGCTCGAGGGCGGCCACGATCTGGGGCGGGGCCCCCTCCCCCTGGACCAGCGAGGGGGCGACCTCGAGGGAGAACGCGAGGCCCGAGGCCTCGAGCACGCCGGCGAAGTCACGGAAGCCCTCGGTGTCGGGGCTCGCCACGACGCCGACCGACAGTGGCACCGCGGGGACGGGGTGACGGGCGTTCGCCTCGAGCAGGCCCTCGGCGCGCAGCCGGCCGATCAGCTCCTGGCGGCGCCGGGCCAGCTCGCCCAGCAGGCTCGTCACGTCGACGTCGAGGACGCTGAAGCCGATCTTGCCCTGGGGCGCGTAGACGTCGACGTAGCCGTAGAGCGCGACGGTCACGCCCGCCGCGAGGGTGACGCCGTCGGCGGCGAGGCGGGCCTTGAGCGGGGCCCACTGGCGTGACCAGCAGTGGGCGTTGAGGACGGGCCGGCGGGTGTCGGAGGTGTCCGAGCCGGCGTCGACGAGGTCGAGGTAGA
>JAKBNI010000100.1 GCA_021831125.1 Actinomycetes bacterium
CGCCCCTCCCGGCGCCGGCGGCGCTGGCTGCTCGCGCTCGCCCTCGCCTGCTTCGCCGCGGCGGTCGTGGCCCTGCTCGTGGCGGCGCTCGGGCCGCGCCAGCCCGGCAGCTCGATCACCGGGGGGGTGTCGCTCTCGCGCGTCGCGCGGGTGACCCAGCTCCTCGACGAGGCCCAGGCCGACGTCGCGAACGGCCAGGACGCGGCGGCCCTGGCCGCCTACCACCAGGTCCTCGCGCTCTCGCCCCACGACGCCACCGCCACGACCCAGACCGGCTGGCTGGAGTTCTCGGCTGGCAGCGCGCGCCACGACGCCACCCTGGTCGCCGTCGGGGTCGCCGAGCTGGCCCGGGCGATCGACGAGCACCCCCGGGACCCGGCGCCGCGGCTCTACTACGCGATCGTCGCCGACTCGACGCCCCACGGGCGCGCGCTGGCGCTGCGCGAGTTCCGGGTCTTTCTCTCCCTGCACCCCTCGTCCGGCGAGCTCGCGATCGCCCGGCCCTTCCTCAGCGCCCTCGGGCTTCGCCCCTAGGCCGAGGCCGTCACCCGGCAGGCCTCGTCGCCGAGCGCCCTCGAGGTGAGGGTGACCTCGACGCGGGTCGTACCCAGGGCCTCCAGCATGCCGGTGATGAGCCCGCGGTCCATGGCGCACAGGACGGGGTGCTCGCGCGCGGCCGCACCGAAGGGGCAGTTGTCCGAGGTGACCGACGGGGCGGCCGCCTCGAGGTCGGCGCGCGCGGCGAAGCCGTGGGCGGTGAGCAGGCCCGCGATCGAGCCCATCGCCTCGCGCACGGTCTTCGCCGAGTCCTGGGTCCCGCACGTCTCGACGAGGGTGCGGCCGTACTCGACACCGACCTCGCGCGCGAGCGTCTCGGCCGCCTCGGGGCCGAGGTGCTCGAGGGCCCGCTCCAACAGGGCCACGAGCATCGCGTCGCGGCGCACCGGGCCGTCCAAGACCGCCGACTCGTCGACCACGCGGTAGCCCTTCGCGGGCCGGCCGACCGTGGTGCGCCGGACGTTGTCGAAGGTGACGTAGCCGCCCTCGGTCAGGCGCTCGAGGTGGTGGCGCACGACGTTGGCGTGGACCTCGCAGTGGGCGGCCAGGTCGGCCGCCGTGGCCCCGGGGTGGGCGCGCAGGAAGAGGTAGACCTTGCGCCGGGTCGGGTCGCCGAAGGAGTGGGTGAGGCTCGTGACCGTCGCGGTGAACAACGCGGGGTCGACGTCGCGCTCGACACTGCTCACGGGGCGAGTCTACGGGTGGCCGCCGCGCGGCGACACTAACCTTGCGGGGCCACCGAGAAGGACCCCCGTGACGCCAGCCGACCTCCACCGCGCCGTCTCCGCGCTCGTCGAGCCCCAGCTCGTGCGGCCCCTGGGCGAGCTCGGCTTCGTGGGGGCGATCGAGGAGACCCCCACCCACCCGGTCGTCGAGCTCGTCCTGCCGGTGACCAACTGGCCCCACCTCGACACCCTGCGCGCGCTGGTCGCCGGGGTCGCCCCCGGGGCCGAGGTGCGCCTGCGCACGATGGACGACGACGGGCGCCTGGCGCTGCGCAACTACCTGCGCGGCTCGATGGGGGCCGAGGGGTCCCCCGAGGGGGGTCACGGCCACGGCCACGACGCGCCGGCGACCCCGCGGTTCCTCGGACGCGACGCCACGACCCGGGTGCTCGGGATCTCCTCGGGCAAGGGCGGGGTCGGCAAGTCCTCGGTCTCTCTCAACCTCGCCATCGCCCTCGCGGCGCGCGGCTTCGGGGTCGGCCTGCTCGACGCCGACGTCTACGGCTTCTCCCTACCGAAGATGCTCGGCGCGACGAGCGACCCGATCGTGCTCGGCGACATCGTGATCCCGACCCTCGTCCACGGGGTGCGGTGCCTCTCGATGGGCTACTTCGTCGACGACGACCAGCCGGTGATCTGGCGCGGGCCGATGCTGCACAAGGCGATCGGCCAGCTCGTCACCGAGGCCTGGTGGGACGAGCCCGACTTCTTGGTCGTCGACATGCCCCCGGGCACGGGCGACGTCGCCCTCACGCTCTCCGAGGTCGTGCCGCGCGTCGAGATGTACGTCGTGACGACCCCCCAGGCGGCGGCCCAGCGTGTGGCCCAGCGCTCGGCGCTCGCCGCGCGCAAGCTCAAGCTGGCGGTGCGCGGGGTGATCGAGAACATGAGCTGGTTCACCGGCGACGACGGCGTGCGCTACCCGATCTTCGGCGAGGGCGGCGGGGCCTCGCTCGCCGCCTCGCTCGGGGTGCCCCTGCTCGGCACCATCCCCCTCGAGCCGGCGCTGCGCGAGGGCGGCGACGTCGGCGCCCCGGTCGTGGTGGCCGCCCCCGACACCGAGGCGGCCCGCGCGTTCGGCGAGCTCGCGACGCGCATCGCGGCCCAGGGCCCCGCCCGGGTCTACCGTCAGGAGCTGAGACTCGTCTAGGAGGACGCCGTGGAGCTCGCCGGTCGCACCGCCGTCATCACCGGGGGGGCCAGCGGCATCGGCCTCGCCGTCGCGCACCGCCTCGGCGCCGAGGGGATGAGCCTCGTGCTCGGCGACGTCGAGGCCGAGGCCCTCGAGGCGGCCGTGACCGGGCTGCGCGCGACCGGGGCGGGCGTTCTCGGCCTCGTGTGCGACGTGCGCCACGAGGACGACGTCGTCGCCCTGCGTGAGGCGGCCCTCGCGGAGTTCGGCGGCGCGCACCTCGTCTTCAACAACGCCGGGGTCGGCGGGGGGCCGACGATCGGATCGTCGACCGGGATGTGGGACTGGGTCATCGACGTCAACCTGCGCGGGGTCGTCCACGGGGTGAACGCCTTCGTGCCCCACTTCGTCGCCCAGGGCGAGGGCCACGTGGTGAACACCGCCTCGGCGGCCGGGCTCGGCGGCGTGCCCGGCATGGGCGCCTACTGCGCCACCAAGTTCGCCGTGGTGGGGCTCAGCGAGTCGCTCTTCCACGAGCTGGCGCTGCGCGCGCCGGGGGTCCACGTCTCGGTGCTGTGCCCGGGGTTCGTCCGGACCCGCATCGCCGAGTCGGCGCGCAACATGCCCGAGGGGCTGCGCGTCTCGGGCGAGGACGCCTTCGCCGCGGGCGCCGAGCGCATCGCCCGCGAGGCGGTCGCGGCCGGGATCGACCCGGCCGAGGTGGCCGACGCGCTCGCGCGCGCGGTGGTAGAGGACCGGTTCTGGATCCTCACCCACGAGCGCCTGGCGCTGCGCACCACCGAGTCGCGCCTCGAGTGGATGCGCGGCGGGCCCGCGCCGGGCTTCGACCTGCTCTCGGCGGCCCGGCCCTAGCGGTCGAGGCCGCTCGGGAGCCGCTCCTCGGGCCAGCCGAGCTCGTCGATCGCGCGCCGGCAGGCGAACCGGTCGGTCATGCCGGCCACGTAGCCCACGGCCGCCGCGAGCGCCCCCGCCTCGTCGAGGGGCGCCGCGCCGGCGAGCTCGGGGATGCGCTCGGGGTGGGCGCGGTAGTGCTCGACGAGGGCGCGCAGCATCGCCACGACGGCCTCGGCCTGGCGCCGAGAGGCCGGGCGCAGGTAGATCGCCTCGTAGTCGAAGGAGCGAAAGGCGGCCAGCGCCTCGGCGTGGGCGGGGTCCATGCCCACCACACCGCTCTGGCGCGAGGTGTCGATGAGGGCGTTGATGAAGGCGCCCAGCTGGGCGCCCCGGCGCCGGCCGCAGCGCTCCTTCACCACCTGGGGCAGGTCGTCCTCGTTGACGATCCCGGCCGAGACGGCGTCCTCGAAGTCGTGGCAGACGTAGGCGACGCGGTCGGCCCACGAGACGACCTCGCCCTCGGGGGTGGCGGGGGCGGGGCGGCTCCAGGAGTGGTTGCGGATCCCGTCGAGGGTCTCGGCGCAGAGGTTGAGCGGCGCCAGGGCCACGTCGGCGCCCCAGACGGCGTGGTCGAATCCCCCCTCGACGAAGGGGTCGAGGGCCTCCTCGCTCGCGTGGCCGCCCGGCCCGTGGCCGCAGTCGTGGCCGAGGGCGATCGCCTCGGTGAGCGACACGTTCAGCCCCAGGGGACGCGCGACGCCGGTGGCGACCTGGGCGACTTCGAGGGCGTGGGTCAGGCGGGTGCGCATGTGGTCCTCGGGGAAGATGAAGACCTGGGTCTTGCCCGCCAGGCGCCGGAAGGCGCTCGAGTGCAGGATCCGGTCCCGGTCGCGCTCGAAGCAGGTGCGCCAGAAGTCGGGCTCCTCGGGCCGGGCCCGCCGCCCGGCGCCCGAGGAGCGGGTCGCCCCGGGGGCGAGCGCCTCGTCCATGAGGGACTCTCGCTCCTCGCGCGGGCCGAAGAGGGCGGGGGCCGGCCCGAGGCGCGTCCCGAGGCGCGCGCGCGAGTCGCCGTGGGCGACGGTGACCTCGCCGGGTCCGGCGTAGCCGCCCATGGTCGCGGCCCAGCGGCGGCTGCGCTCGGACACGGGTTCGCTCACGGACCCCATTGTGCCAGGGCGCCCTAGCATGGGCTTCGCCGGAGGAGAGGGACCCATGGAGATTCGCATCGGGATCGTGCAGTCGATGAAGGAGCTCGACGTCGAGCTGCCCACCGAGACGGACCGCGAGCAGATCGTGCGCGACGTCGAGGCGGCCCTCGCCGGCGAGGGCGTCCTGTGGCTCACCGACCGGCGGGGCCGGCGCGTCGGGGTGCCGGTCGCGCGCATCGCCTACGTGGAGGTCGGCCCGGCCCACGGCGAGCGCGTCGTGGGCTTCGGCGCCGTCTAGGTGCTCGACTACCACCTCCACCTCTGGCCCCACGAGGAGAGCTCGGTCTGGTTCCGCCTGGACCAGATCGCCGACTACTGCGAGGCCGCCCGGGCGAACGGCGTGAGCGAGCTCGCCCTCACCGAGCACGCGTACCGCTTCCGCGACGTGCGCGGGGCGGTCGGTGACTTCTGGACGCGCCAGGGGCACGAGCCCACGAGCGCGGCCATGGCCGAGTACTGGGCGTTCCACGCGCGCAACTCCCTCGAGGAGTACGTCACCCTCGCCCAGGCGGCGAAGGACGAGGGGCTGCCGGTCAAGATCGGCCTCGAGGTCGACTACTACCGCGGCCAGATGGACGAGGTCGCGGCGCTGCTCGCCCCGTACCCCTTCGACGTCCTCATCGGCTCGGTGCACTGGCTCGGCACCTGGCAGTTCGACGACATCGACAACGAGGTGCACATGCGCGAGTGGAGCGTGCGCGACGTCGAGGCGAGCTGGCGCGACTACGCCGCGGCCCTCGACGAGCTCTGCGCGACGCGCAGCGTGGACGTGCTGGCCCACCCCGACCTCATCAAGGTGGCCGGCTACTACGTCGCGACCCCCGAGCCCTTCTGGGACGCCATGGCCGAGTCGGCCGCCCGGGCCGACGTCTCGATCGAGTGCAGCTCGGCCGGCTGGAAGAAGCCCGTGGGCGAGGCGTACCCGGCCGAGGGGTTCCTCGACCGGCTCGTCGCCCAGGGCCTCACCTTCACCACGGCCTCCGACGCCCACGGGCTCGAGCGGGTCGGCGAGCGCGCCGGCGACCTCGCCGCGACGCTCGAGGCGCGCGGGGTCACCCAGCTCGCGAGCTACCGCGCGCGAACGCGCGAGATGGTCGAGCTGCGCGCCTAGCCGTGGCCACCCTGAGCGACCTCGCGGCCTCCACCGGGCTCGATACAGGCGCGGTCGAGCACCTGACGGGACTGACGGCCTCGTGGTCGCTGCTCGCCGACCTCGCCTTCAGCGACCTGCTGCTCATGGCGCCGGCCCCCGACGGGCGGCTCCTCGTGCTCGCCCAGACCCGTCCCAACAACCGGACCACCTCGCTGCCCGACGACCTCGTGGGCACGGCCCACGAGGTCGTCCAGTGGCCGCTCGTCGCGCGCGCCCTCGCCGGCGAGCGGGCCGTCGGCCAGACGGCGCGCCCGGGCGAGGACGGGCCGCTCGCGACCTGGGCCGTGCCCGTCGGCTACGGGGGGCGCA
>JAKBNI010000015.1 GCA_021831125.1 Actinomycetes bacterium
CGGGCCGGCCTAGCGGCGCTTGGCCGGCGCCTTCTTCGCCACGGCGCGCGGGGCCGGCGCGCGCTTGGCGGCGACCTTCTTCGCGCCCCTGCGCGGGGCCGGCGTCGCGGCCGCGGCGGCCGAGCAGACGGTCTCGACCATGAGCGCGGTCACCACGTAGGGGTCGATGTTCGCGTTGGGCCGGCGGTCCTCGAGGTAGCCGCGCTTCTCGCGCGCGACGCCGGCGGGGATGCGCACCGACGCCCCACGGTGGCTCACGCCGTAGGAGAAGGTGTGGTACGGAGCCGTCTCGTGGGCACCGGTGAGCCGCTCGGTGATGCCGTCGCCGTAGGCGGCGATGTGCTCGTCCACCCGGGTCGACAGGGCCTCGCACGCGGCGATGATGTGGTCCCACCCGCCCGCGGCGCGCATCTGCGTGGTCGAGAAGTTCGTGTGGGCCCCCGCACCGTTCCAGTCGCCGTGGACGGGCTTGGCGGCCAGGCTGACCTCCACGCCGTACTCCTCGGCGATGCGCTTGAGCAGCCAGCGCGCCACCCAGAGCTGGTCACCCATCGCCACCGGGTCGAGCACGCCGATCTGGTACTCCCACTGGCCCATCATCACCTCGGCGTTGGTGCCCTCGATCGAGATCCCGGCCCGCAGGCAGGCCACGGTGTGGGCCTCGACGATGTCGCGCCCGGGCATCTTCTGGCCGCCCACGCCGCAGTAGTACGGGCCCTGCGGGGCGGGGAAGCCGTCCTCGGGCCAGCCGTAGGGCCGTCCGTCCTGGAAGAACGTGTACTCCTGTTCGATGCCAAAGAGCGGCTCGAAGCGCGCGTAGCGCGTCGCCGTCGCCACGCAGTGGGCCCGGGCGTTGGTCGGGTGGGGCTCGAGCTCGGCGGTGAGCACCTCACAGAGCACGAGCACGTCGTTGGGGCCGCGCAGCGGATCGGGGCAGGTGAAGACCGGGCGCAGCACACAGTCGGAGTGGTCGCCGGTCGCCTGGTTCGTGCTGGAGCCGTCGAAGCCCCACACCGGTGGCTCCTGGCCGTCGGCGACGATCTTGGTCTTCGAGCGCAGCTCGTGGGTGGGCTCGGTCCCGTCGATCCAGATGTACTCGGCCTGGTACGCCACGGGTGCTCCTTCACTCGGTCGGTGCATCCAGTCTGGCGGTCCCGCGGGGCGCACACCCCCGGTTCTGTTTCGGGGGTGTGAATAGTTCGACCGGGGTCGCCACGCGCGTCGCCGATAGGCTCGACCCGTGGCCACCGTGCGCCTCGCCCTCGCCCAGATGGACGCCGTGGTCGGGGACCTCGAGGCGAACGTCGCGTCGATCACGCGCGCCCGGCGCCAGGCCCAGGTGCTCGGCGCCGACCTCGTCGTCACGCCCGAGCTCGCCCTGATGGGCTACCCCCCCGAGGACCTCTTGTTGAAGGAGGGCTTCGTGGAGGCGAGCCAGATCGCGCTCGAGGCACTCGCCACCGGCGACGGGCTGGCGCCGGTCCTGGTGGGCACGGCCGTGCCCGAGGGCGCCTACGGAGTGGCCCTCGAACCCTCGAGCGACGCCCGCGACGTGGCGCGGGTGCCGGGCTTCGAGCAGCGGGCCCACGTCGCGAACGTGCTGGCGGCCCTCGACGAGCGCGGCGTCGTGGCCGTCTCGGCCAAGCGGTACCTGCCCAACTACGACGTGTTCGACGAGCGACGGTACTTCCACTCGGGCGTGGGGGCCGGGGCCGTGGTCAACGTGCGGGGCGTGGCGGTGGGGCTGCTCGTGTGCGAGGACGTGTGGCTCGAGGACGGCCCCGCCCTCGAGCTGGTGCGCGCCGGGGCGACCGCGCTGGTGGTGGCGAACGCCTCGCCGTTCGCGCGCCTGCGCCAGGACGACCGCGAGGCGATGCTGCGTGCGCGGGCCCGCGAGACCGGCTGTCCGATCGCCTACGTGAACCTCACCGGAGGCCAGGACGAGCTGGTCTTCGACGGCCAGAGCGTGGTCGTCGACGCGGACGGCGAGGTCGTCGCGCGCGCCGGGGCCTTCCGCGAGGAGATCCTCGTGGCCCAGGTCGAGGCGCGCGCGTCCTCGGCCGGGGTGGCCCTGGTTACCCCGGCGCGCGACGAGGCGCCGACCCACCTGCTCAACCGCGTGGAGCCGCGCCTCACCGAGATCGAGGAGGTCTACCAGGCCCTGGTCACCGGGACCCGCGACTACCTGCGCAAGAACGGCTTCGGCGAGGCCCTCGTCGCCGTCTCGGGGGGGATCGACTCCTCACTCGTGGCCGCGATCGCGGTCGACGCCGTCGGCGCGCGCAGCGTGCGCGGCATCGCCATGCCGAGCCGGTACTCGTCGGAGGGCTCGGTCTCCGACGCGGTCGACCTCGCCGAGCGCCTCGACATCGAGCTGACGACCCTGCCGATCGAGCCGGCGCACGCCGCGCTCTCGGGCCTGGTCGCCGACGCCCTCGGCCAGGAGCCCCCGGGGCTGACCGACGAGAACCTCCAGAGCCGAGTGCGCGGGGTCCTCATGATGGCGATCTCCAACGCGACCGGGGCGATCGTGCTCACCACGGGCAACAAGTCCGAGCTCGCCGTGGGGTTCTTCACGATCTACGGCGACTCGGCGGGAGGCTTCGCCGTGATCAAGGACGTGAGCAAGGTGACCGTCTACGAGCTGGCGCGCTTTCGCAACGGGCGGGCTCGCGAGCTGGGCGACCCCGAGCCGATACCGGCGTCGGTGCTCGAGAAGCCGCCCTCGGCCGAGCTGCGCCCGGGGCAGCTCGACGTGCAGTCGCTGCCGCCCTACGAGGTCCTCGACCCCCTGCTCGAGCTCTACGTCGACGACGACGCCACCGCCGAGGAGATGATCGCGCTCGGCCACGACCCAGCCCTGGTGCGCCGTATCGTGCGCCTGGTCGACCACGCCGAGTACAAGCGTCGCCAGACCCCGCCCGGGGTGAGGATCTCGCGCAAGGCCTTCGGACGAGACCGGCGCATGCCCATCACCAACGCCTTCCGGCCCGAGGAGCCGTGAGCGCGCTCGAGCTCGAGCGACGTCTGCTCGGGGTGCTCGACGGTCTCTACCGGGGCCTCGGCGAGGCCGCGCCGCGGGCGGGCGAGGACGCTGCGGCCGTGGCCCTCTACGAGGCCTCTCGGGCCGTCGGCGAGGCCGCCCTCGCCTGGCGCGAGCGCCTCGGCGACGAGCCGGCCGCGCCCCTGGCGGCGATCGTCGAGACCTTCGAGGCGGCCGCGGGTATGGACTCGAGCGGGCGGCTCGCGCTGGCGGTGGCCACGAGTCTCGTGGGCCCCCGGGTCCTCGTCTCGCTGCGCGACGCCCGCGAGGAGCCGGCCCACGACCCCCTCGACGAGCCCGCCCGGGCCGCCAGCGCGAGGGCGAGCGACGCGGTGGTGGCGGCGATCTGGCGCTGCGCGCGGGCGGCCGAGGGCCTCGCCGGGGACGCCGGGGGGGCGGAGGGATTCGCCCGACTGGCCCGTAGACTCGAGGACGACGGGTACGGCGAGAGTTTCCGCTGATCAGGGGAGGTTGCACCCCTCCGTATACCTATAGGTGCCCGGGGAGAACGGCCGGGCGCGCAGTGAGATCAAGGGGAGCCATGGCCAAGGACCGCATCGACCGCGACGACGAGGACCTCGTCCGCCTGTACCTGTCCGACATCGGGCAGTACTCGCTGCTCACCAAGGACGACGAGGTCCGCCTGGCCCAGGCGATCGAGGAGGGGCGCGAGGCGCGCGCCGAGCTCGAGTCGTCCGAGACCGACAAGAAGGTGAAGCTCACCCCGAGCCGCAAGCAGGCCCTCAAGCGCGCCGCCCACCGCGGGGAGCAGGCCGAGCGCGACTTCGTCCAGTCGAACCTGCGTCTGGTCGTGTCGATCGCGAAGAAGTACCAGGCCTCCGGGCTGCCGCTGCTCGACCTGATCCAAGAGGGCAACCTCGGGCTGATGCACGCCGTCGAGAAGTTCGACTGGCGCAAGGGGTTCAAGTTCTCGACCTACGCCACCTGGTGGATCCGTCAGGCCATCACCCGGGGCATCGCCAACACCGGGCGCACGATCCGACTCCCGGTCCACGCCGGGGACACCCTGGCGCGCGTCCAGAAGGCCCAGTCGCGTCTCGAGCTCAAGTTCGGCCGGCCGCCGACCATCAAGGAGCTCTGCGAGGAGTGCGAGATGCCCGAGGACAAGCTCATCGAGGCGCTGCGCTTCCGCTCCGAGCCCATCTCGCTGAGCGAGCCCCTGCGCGAGGACGGCGACGCCGAGCTCGGCGACGTGGTCGAGGACCGTTCGGCCGAGTCACCCTTCGACGTCGCGGCGGTCAAGATGATGCCGGCGGCCATCGAGAAGCTCCTCGAGCCCCTCGACGAGCGCGAGCAGAAGATCCTGCGGATGCGCTTCGGGCTGGACGGCGCTGGGGAGATCCGCACGCTCGAGGACGTGGGCGCCGAGATGAACCTCACGCGCGAGCGCATCCGTCAGATCGAGGCGCGCGCCATGTCCAAGCTGCGTCACCCCTCGTCGGACACGGGCGCGCGCGACCTGCTGACGCTCTAGCGGCGCTGGTTGCGCAGCCCGACCGCCCCGAGGGCGGTCGCCGCGGCCACCCCGAGGGCGGCCGAGACCACGACCGGGGTGTGGGACCGGGTCCGACTGAGGGCCGTGACCGGGTGGCTGAAGGTGAGCTGGGGCCAGGCGCGCTCCTGGGCCAGGCGCGCGAGCGCCCGGTCGGCGTTGACGACGAAGGGGTGACCGACGACGTCGAGCATCGGCACGTCGGAGATCGAGTCGGAGTAGGCGAAGGAGTCGGCGAGGTCGATGCCCTGGCGCGTCGCGAGCGCACGGATGGCCTCGGCCTTGTGCGGTCCCTGGGCGAAGAAGGTCATCTCGCCGGTGAAGCGGCCCTCGTCGTCGACGCGCGCGATCGACGAGATGGTCCCGGTGAGGTGGAGGACCTCGGCGAAGGGCTCGACGATCTCGGCCGGTGCCGAGGAGACGAGGTAGACCTCGTCGCCGTCGGCGAGGTGGTGGTCGATCAGCTCGAGGGCCTCGGCGTAGAGGAGTGGCTCGATCACCTCGTTGACGGTCTCGCGCACCATGTCGCGGATCTGGTCGCGACTCCAACCCCGGGTGACCTTGAGGACGGCCTGGCGGACGCGGTCCAGGCGCTTGTCGTCAGCGCCGAAGCGCTGGAACCAGAACTGGGCGATGCCCGCCCCGACGAGGGTGCGCCGGTGCAGGAGGCCCCGGGCGTGGAGCTCCGGTCCCCACGCGAGTAGCGAGGACTTCGCGATGACCGTCTTGTCGAGGTCGAAGAAGGCCGCGCGCACGAGCCAATGGTAGGCCCGCGGGCCGCGGGCTCAGCCCACGAAGGCGGTGGAGCACTCGTCCCGGGAGTCGGCGCGGGCCATCAGGACCACGTGGTCGTCCACGAGGAAGTGCATGCTCGGCGACGGTATGAGTGGGGTCTCGTTGCGCACCACCGCCACCACCCGGACCGAGTCGGGCAGGCGGAGCTCGTCGAGCGTGAGGTCCTCGACGAGCGCCGGCGAGCGCTCGTCGAGGGTCACCTCCAGCAGGCACATCTTGCCGTGGGCGAAGGTCATGAGCTGGATCACCGCACCCACCTCGACCGCCTCGTCGACCAGCGAGGTGATCAGGCTCGGCGTCGACACCGAGACGTCCACCCCCCAGGACTCGGTGAAGAGCCACTCGTTGCGTGCGTTGTTCACGCGGCTGATGACGTGGGGGACGCCGAACTCCTGCTTGGCGAGCCAGCTCACGACCAGGTTGTCCTCGTCGTCACCGGTCGCGGCGATCATCACGTCAGCGCCGCGCACGTCGGCCGCCGCGAGGGAGGCGAACTCACAGGCGTCGGCGGCCACAACGGTGACGGCCGGCAGCTGCGACTTGAGCTTCTCGGCCGTCGCGGGGATCTGCTCGAGCAGGGTGACCTCGTGGTGGCGGTCCACGAGGTCGGTCGCGATGGCTGTGCCCACGGACCCCCCGCCGGCGATGACGATCTTCACGAGGGCCGTCCTTCGAGTAGCGCCGAGAGCCGCGAGAGTCCCTCGGAGGTGACCATGAACTCCAAGATGTCGTCCTCTTGGGCGAAGAGGCCCTCCACGTCGAGCCGCCCGACACCCCCGCGCACGACGCCCACGAGCCGGACGTCGTCGCCCAAGGAGAAGTCCGCGGCCGGTCGGCCGGCGAGCGCGTCGGGCACGATGCGCTCGACGAAGTGGACGGTGCCCGCGGCGTCCGACCAGCTGATCGACGAGTCGGTCGGCAGGAGCCATCGCTTGACCTGGCCCGTGGTCCACGAGGAGGTCGCCACCGTGGGGATGCCGAGCTTCATGTAGATCTCGGCGCGATTGGGGTCGTAGATCCTGGCCACGACGCTCTTGATCTGGTAGTGGTCGCGCGCGATCCGTGCGCACAGAATGTTCGAGTTGTCACCACTGGTGACCGCGGCCAGGGCGTCGGCCCGGGCGGCCTCGGCCTGGAAGAGGACGTCGCGGTCGAACCCCGAGCCGATGATGGTCTTGCCCGAGAAGTGGGTGAGTCGGCGCAGGCTGTCGCGGTTCTTGTCGATCACGACCACCGAGTGGCCCTCGTCGGAGAGCTCCATGGCCAACTCGGAGCCCACCCGACCGCATCCGACCACGATGATGTGCACCGACTCATCCCACCACAACGCCGGATTTGCGTGCAACTCCGGGGCTTTGGCGCCTTGGGCCACCCGAGGATCGTGCGGGCGCTGCCTTAGTATCGTCTCCGTGCCTGGCTCGTCGCATTCGCGTCCTCGGCGTGCGCAGGCCCTCACCTCGCACGCGAACCTCGCCCAGGTCTACCCGGAGTCGTGGGACTACCGGCTGAAGCGCTTCTTCTTGGGCCGGCCGCTCGTCACCGAGCAGCTGGCGGGCGAGCGCCTGAACCGGGCGATCGCCCTCGGGGTGCTGGCCCCGGACTGCATCTCGTCCTCGGCGTACGGCACCGAGGAGATCCTGACCCAGATGACGCCCTTCATCGGGATCGCCGCCTTCTCGTTGGTCGTGCCGGTGATGTTCGTCATCATCGGGGTGCTCGTCTTCGTGACCACCAGCTACCTCGACGTGATCAAGTACTACACGACTGCCGGCGGTTCCTACGTCGTCACCCGCGACAACTTCGGCCCCCGGGTGGCCCAGGTGGCGGCGGTGGCGCTGCTCATCGACTACATCGTCACGGTCGCCGTCCAGTGCAGCGCCGGCACGGCCGCCCTCACCTCGGCCTTCCCCTCCCTCGTGCCCTACACGCTGGTCATCACGGTCGCCGTGGTTCTCCTGCTCATCTTCGGGAACCTCCGGGGACTCCGCGAGGCGGGCAGCTACTTCGCCTTCCCCACGTACTTCTACGTCGCCATGCTCGGGATCACGATCCTGATCGGCTACTACAAGAAGATCGCCGGCACGCTCGCGCGGATCCCGCTGCCGGCCCGACACCTGCTCATCGACGGGCGCTTCGGGCACCCCGGCAACGGGGTACTGATGGGGCTCGCCTTCGTGACGCTGCTGCGGGCCTACGCGAACGGCGGCTCCTCGCTCACGGGGCTCGAGGCGATCAGCAACGGCGTGGCGAGCTTCCGGCGCCCCGAGTCGCACAACGCCCGCATCACCCTGGTGGTGATGAGCTCGGTCCTCGCCTTCTTGCTCGTCGGTACGACCCTGCTCGCCTCGTGGACCCACGCCGTCCCCTACAACGTGGGCTCGCCGACGGTCGTCTCCCAAGAGGTCCTCGACGTCTTCGGAGCGCACGGATTCGGCCACGTCATCTACTACCTGGTCCAGCTGGCCACGCTCCTCATCCTCTACACGGGTGGCAACACCTCCTTCAACGGCTTCCCGTTCCTCGCCAACTACGTGGCGACCGACCGCTACCTGCCGCGTCAGCTGACCAAGCGGGGCCACCGTCTGGCCTTCTCGAACGGCATCCTCGTCCTGGGCGTCGTCTCGCTGGCCCTGATCGTCGTGTTCGACGCTCGGGTGAACGCGCTCATCGCCCTCTACGCGATCGGCGTGTTCACCGGGTTCACCCTGGCGGGCGCCGGCATGGTCGCACGACACTCGCGCGCTCGCACCGGCCGCTGGCGCCTCGGCGTCGCCTTGAACGGGCTCTCGGCGACGGTGACGGCCGTCGTCGTGCTGGTCTTTCTCATCGCCAAGTTCACCGAGGGCGCGTGGATCATCGCGCTGGTGGGGCCGCTCATGTACTGGGGCCTCATGCGTTTCCACCGCCAGTACGAGCGAGAGGCGGCCGCTTTCGAGTCCAACGCCGGCAAGTCGTCGGTGGCGATTCGGATGAACCGGGTCATCGTCTTCGTCGACAGCTACGACCTGCCGACCGAGCGGGCCTTGCTCTACGCGAAGTCCCTCAACCCCTATTCGATCCGCGCCGTCCACTTCGACATCGACCCGGCCGTCACCAAGCGCCTGGAGGAGCGCTGGGGCCAGGCGGGCACGGGGAGCGAGGGCGTGAGCCTGGAGATCGCCGAGTGCGAGGACCGTCGGGTCGACCGCGCCGCCCTCGAGCTCGTGGCCGACGCCGTGCGCGACCCCGACGTCTTCTGCATGGTGATCCTGCCACGGCGCGGCTTCGTCTCGCGGCTCCAGCGACTGCTGCACGACCGCACCGCCGACGCCATCGCGGGCGCGGTCATGCACGTGCCGCGCACGGCCACGATGATCATCCCGTACCGGGCCATGCGCCGGCGCCTGGGCGACCGCGAGGTCGAAGAGCCCATGGGCGACGAGGTGACCCGCGGCGGGGTGCGCGAGACGAGCCACCTCGAGGCCGACGTCAAGCTGGCCGAGCGCTCGGCCGGGTCGGCCCCCATCGGGGGGGTCGTGGAGCGGCAGTTCGTGGAGGTCGCGGGCCGGGTGCGCGCGATGGCGATCGATCACGAGTCGGGGGTCAACGAGCTGCACTGCGTGCTCGCCGACCCCTCGGGCTCGATCACCCTCGTCTTCCAGGGTCGGGCGAGCGTGCCGGGGATCGAGCGCGGGACCCGGCTCGTGGTGAGGGGCACCGTGACGACCCTGCGGCGCGAGGCGGTCATCCTCAACCCCCAGTACGAGATCATCGCGGCGCCGCACTCCTCCGCCTAGCCCTGATCCGCGCCCGGAACCGCGCGTGCGTCGCCGGCGCGGCGAGGTCCCGGCGATAGGGTGACTCGCCGAGAACCCGAGGGAGGTGAGATGGCCCGCGCACTCGTGATCGTCGAGTCGGTCGCCAAGGCGACCCGCATCCAGTCCATGCTCGGGTCGGACTACGTCGTCAAGCCCTCCGTCGGCCACGTGCGCGACCTTCCCCAGAGCGCGGCCGAGATCCCGGCGTCGGTCAAGGGGGAGAAGTGGGCCCGCCTCGGGATCAACGTCGAGGACCACTTCAAGCCGGTCTACGTGGTCTCTCCCGACCGCAAGAAGGTGGTCGCCGACTTGAAGGCGGCCCTCAAGGGCGTCGACGAGCTCTACCTGGCCACCGACGAGGACCGCGAGGGGGAGGCCATCGCCTGGCACCTGCTCGAGGTCCTTAAGCCCGCCGTCCCGGTCAAGCGGATGGTCTTCCACGAGATCACCCCCGAGGCGATCACCAAGGCGGTCCAGTCGACCCGGGACCTCGACGTGCGCCTGGTCGACGCCCAAGAGGGCCGACGCTTCCTCGATCGATTGGTCGGCTACGAGGTCTCCCCGGTCCTGTGGCGCGCCGTCGACAAGGCGCGCTCCGCCGGGCGGGTGCAGTCTGTGGCGATCCGCCTGGTCTGCGAGCGCGAGCGCGAGCGGATGGCCTTTCGCGCGGCCGCGTGGCACGACGTCACCGCCACTCTCGGCGCCTCGACCCCCTTCGAGGCGACCGTCGAGTCGCTCGACGGCTCCGCGCTCGCCACCGGGCGCAACTTCGACGCGCTCGGCCACCTGGACGACTCGGGCGCCACGGTTCTATCGGGCCCGACCGCGATCTCCCTGGCCGAGCAACTCGTCGGGGCGGAGGCGACGGTCGTCTCGGTGACGTCCACCCCGCGGACCCAGCGCCCGCAAGCCCCGTTCATGACCTCGTCGATGCAGATCGAGGCGAGCCGCAAGCTGCGCTTCGACCCCGAGCGCACCATGCGCGCCGCCCAGCGCCTCTACGAGCAGGGGTGGATCACCTACATGCGCACCGACTCGACCACGCTCTCGGACGAGGCCCTGCGCGCCGCGCGGTCTCAGGCGGCGGCGATGTTCGGCGACGACTACGTCGCCGACGCCCCGCGCCGCTACGACCGCAAGGTGAAGAATGCCCAGGAGGCGCACGAGGCCATCCGCCCGGCCGGCGAGGTCTTTCGCACCCTGGACGAGGCCGACGGCCAGCTGGCCGGTGACGAGCGTGCCCTCTACGAGCTCATCTGGAAGCGCACGATCGCGAGCCAGATGGTCGACGCTCGCCTGACCCAGGACCGGGTGCGCCTGCGCGCGTCGGTCACCGGGGTGGAGGGCGTCGCCGACCCCGTCGAGGTGGCGCTCGTGGCTACCGGCCAGCGCATCGAGTTCGCGGGATTCCGGCGGGCCTACGTCGAAGGGGCCGACGACCCCGAGGCCGAGCTGGCGGACCAGGAGCGGCTCCTGCCCAGCCTCACCGAGGGTCAGGCCGTCGCGGTGGTCGGCGCCGAGGCGAAGGACCACCAGACCCAGCCGCCCGATCGCTTCAGCGAGGCCACCCTCATCAAGAAGCTCGAGGACCTGGGCATCGGCCGGCCCTCGACCTACGCCTCGGTCATGAAGACAATCGACCGGCGGGGCTACGTCTGGAAGAAGGGAAAGTCCCTCGTGCCGGCCTTCCGCGCGTTCGCGGTCGTGAACCTGCTCGAGACCTACTTCAAGGACCTGGTCGACTACCAGTTCACCGCCGAGATGGAGGACGACCTCGACCAGATCGCCCAGGGCGCCCAGGACCTCGAGCCGTGGCTCGGTCGTTTCTACTTCGGTGACCCTACGGGTGACACCGCGTTCCGACGCGAGGGCCTGGCCCGGGCGAGCCACGAGCCCAAGGAGTTCGACTTCGCCGCGATCAACTCGCTGCTCTTGGGCAGCGCGCCCGACGGCGTCGCGGTTTACGTGCGCTCGGGTCGCTACGGTCCCTACCTCGTCCACGGCGAGGACCGGGTCTCGATCCCCGAGGCGACCGAGCCCGACTCGCTGGACGTCGAGCGGGCCCTCGAGCTTCTCGCGGCCCCGTCGTCGGATCGGGCGCTGGGGGTGGCTCCGACCGGGGAGACGGTCTACCTCAAGGCCGGCCGCTACGGCCCCTACGTCCAGCTCGGTGAGCTGGTCGAGGGGGAGAAGCCGCCGACGGCCTCGCTCTTCTCGTCGATGACGCCCGAGGACCTCACCTTGGAGGACGCGCTGCGGCTCCTCTCGCTCCCTCGTTCGCTCGGTGAGCACCCGGAGGGCGGGGAGATCCTCGCCCAGAACGGGCGCTACGGCCCCTACATCACGTGGGGCAAGGAGACCCGCTCCCTCGAGAGCGAGGAGCAGATCTTCTCCATCGACCTCGACGGGGCGCTGGCGCTCCTCGCCCAGCCCAAGGCCCGTGGGCGTCGAGCCGCCGCCGGCCCCCTGCGCACGCTCGGCGCCGACCCGGTGACCGGGCGCGAGGTGGTGGTTCGTACCGGGCGATTCGGCCCTTACGTCACCGACGGGGAGACCAACGCCACCCTCCGCCTGGGCGACACGCCCGAACTGATCACCCTGGACCGGGCGTGTGAGCTGCTCGCCGAGCGCCGCAACGCCGAGCCTTCGTCGCGACCCCGTCGGGCGGCTGGCCCGAAGAAGGGCGCCTCGAAGAAGTCCCCGGCGAAGAAGACCCCGGCAAAGAAGACGGCGGCGAAGAAGTCCCCGGCGAAGAAGACGGCGGCGAAGAAGTCCCCGGCGAAGAAGACGGCGGCGAAGGGTGCCGGGCGGGCGGCCAACGACGCGCTCGCCCGGACCGTGGGCGGTGACGAGGCGTGAGCGTCTTCGTCGTCCTCGAGGGGATCGACGTGAGCGGGAAGTCCACCCAGGCGCGGCGCCTGGCCGATTGCCACGGCGCCCTGTTCACCTTCGAGCCCGGCGACACCGCTCTCGGGGCCGACCTGCGACGCTGGGTCCTCGACGCCTCGACGCCCATGGAGCCCGAGACCGAGGCACTCGTGATGCTGGCCGACCGCGCCCACCACGTGCGCACCGTGGTCGAGCCGGCGCTGGAGAGCGGGAACTCGGTCGTGAGCGACCGATTCTTCGCCTCGACCCTCGCCTATCAGGGCTACGGGCGCGGCGTGGACCTCGGGCGGCTGCGCGCTGCCAGCGAGATCGCCGTGGGCTCGTGCTGGCCGACACGCACCGTCTTGATTGACGTCTCGCTCGAGGTCGCCGCCGAGCGCCGGGCGCTCGACCACCGGGACCGGTTCGAAGCGGAGGACCCGCACTTCTTCGAGCGGGTGCGGGCCGGCTACCACGAGCTCGCCGACCTCTACGGCTGGGTCGTGGTCGACGGCGCGGGTGACGTCGACGGCGTGGCTGCCCTCGTCGAGGACGCGGTCGACGGCCTAGCGTGGTGACCGACGTCTTCAGCCGGTTGATCGGCCAGTCGGTCACGGCCGACGCCCTGCGCCACCACGCGCGCCATCCGGTCCACGCCTACCTCTTCCTCGGTCCGTCCGGGGCGGGCGTCCACGAGGCGATGACGGCCTTCGCCGCCGCCCTGCAGTGCCCGGACCACGGCTGCGCCACGTGCGCGGTCTGTGTGAGGGTGCTCGAGGGCGCCGACCCCGACGTCCAACGCATCGAGCGTGCGGGCCTCGCCTGGCGGATCGACGAGATCCGTGAGGCCGAGCGGGTCGCGCGGCGCCGTCCCCTGGGCGAGGGCCACCAGGTGGTGATCCTCGAGGACGTCGAGCTCACCGTCTCGGGAGCGTCACCCTCAGCGCCCGCGCTGCTCAAGTCCCTCGAGGAGCCGCCGGCGCGCACCGTCTTCCTCCTCGGCGCCGCGGAGCTGCCCGAGGCCCTCGAGACGGTGACCTCACGCTGTTTGCTCGTCCGACTGGCCGCCCCCCGTGACGCCGACATCGAAGAGCGCCTGCGCGCCGAAGGTGTGTCGGCGGACGCGGCCCACGCGGCGGCGGGCGCGGCGCTCGGCAGCCTCGAGCGCGCCCGTGTGCTGGCCGATGACCCAGCCCTGGCCGCGCGACTCGACTGGTGGCGGGGTGTTCCCGACCGGCTGACCGGAACGCCGGCGGCCGCCAGCGCGCTGGCGCGCGAGGTCGGCGTGATACTTGACGAGGCCATGGCGCCGCTCGATCGGTCCCTCGCCGAGGCGGCGGCGCGCGAGCGCGAGGAGGCCAGCCAGTTCGGGGTGCGGGCGGCGAACCGGCGCGAACTCGAGGCGCAGGCGCGGCGCGAGCAGCGGCGCTTTCGCACTGAGGAGCTCACGTTGGGCCTGTCCACGATGACCGCCGTCTATCGAGAGCGTCTCGCCCGTGAGCTCGAGGCGTCCCGTGACGGCGATGGTCGGGCCGACTCTCGCGTCGCGGCGACGCTGCGGCGACTCGACGCGCTTCTCGAGGCCCAGCGTCGGCTCGCCACGACCCTCGATGAGGGTCTCTTGCTCCACGACCTGCTCTTCACGCTGAGCGACTTCTAGCGCCGGCGGCCCGGCGGGGGCAATGGGGTAGTCTTACTCCCTACGCCTGGGTAGCTCAGCCGGCAGAGCAGCGCATTCGTAATGCGCAGGTCGTGGGTTCGATTCCCACCCCAGGCTCCACTCCGAAGGGTCGTCGGGGCCGAGGGCCCGGCGCCGGGAGTCGCCTCGTGGTCACCCGCGGGTGTCGGTAGGGTGAGCGCGTGCAGCGGCGCCCACCGAGCCCGAGTGACCCCATCGGCTCGCGCACGGGGGTGTGGCTGACCTACCTCGACTACCTGCGTGAGGAGGCCATCGCTCTCGTCGAGTCGGTGAGCGAGGACGAGGCCGCGACCAGTCGCGTGGCGTCGGGCTGGACGCCGTTCGGGCTGCTCGTCCACCTGGCCTACGTCGAGCGCCGGTGGATCGTCTGGGGGTTCCTCGGTGAGGCCGTTGACGACCCGTGGGGCGACCAGCGCGACGGCCGCTGGGTCGTTGAGCCCGGCGCCACGCGCGCGGGGCTCGTGGAGCGCCTGCGAGCCCAGGGCGAGGTCACCCGAGCCGTCGTCGAGTCCCACGACCTGGACGAGGCGGCCCGACCGGGTCCCCGGTTCCTCGAGGGCGCCGCGCCCCCGTCGCTCGAGCGGATCCTCTTCCACCTGCTCCAGGAGTACGCCCGCCACGTGGGCCACCTCGACCTCGTGGCCGAGGCGAGCTCCGAGGACGCGCGCCCTCGCGGGCCCGACGCTCAGCCGAGCGCGTAGACCACCTTCACCTGGACCGAGAGCGAGGTCGAGCCCCTCTGGATCGGGATGGCGGCCGCGGCCGAGGCGAAGTTGGTCGGGGCGAAGACGACGGGGCTCGACGAGCTCTCCTCGTCGACGATCGAGAGCGGCGCGCCGAGCGACGTGCCGCTCGCCGAGGTGACCTCGAGGGCCGCCGCGTGGGCGTTGCGAACGGCGGCGCGGCGCGCGAGATCGAGCAGGTGGGACTGGCTCGAGATGGAAAAGGAGACCCCGTTCAGTTGCACGTCGTTGCCCACGGCCCGCGCCGCGGCGTCGAGCGCGGCTCCGGCCTCGCCGAGCCGATGCGTCGTGGCGGTAAGGGTGTCGTTGACCGTGAAGCCGGTCACCCGGCCGCGGCTGTCGGTGTTGGGGTAGATCGAGAGGTTCGAGGTCTGCAGACCGGCTCGGGTGAGCCCGTGGGCGAGCAGGGCCGTCTCGAGTCGCCCCATGTCGGTGTTGTTCTGGGCGAGCGCGGCGCTGGCGGAGCTCGCGGTCGTCTGGACCCCGACGTCCACGCTCATCGTGTCGGGCGCGCCTTGGACCGTGCCGGTCCCGGTGACGCTCACCGTGCGGCGGGCCCCGGGGGGGCGGCTGGCCAGGGCGACCGCGACGGCGGCCGCGGCCACGACGAGGACGAGCACCCACACGGCGAGCGCGCGGTGGTTCGTGCGCGAAGCCGTGGGCGCGGCGGTGGACTCTTCCATGGCACTCCTCGACGGGCTCGTCGAGCCCTCACCCAGAGATGTCGGGGACGGGGGTGGGCTTACCGGAGTTGTGGAGAGGTTGTCCCCGTGGTGGACCGGGGTCGATGTCCTCATCAGGAGTAAGGCGTATTCTTCGAACGACGCACCGGTGTCTGATGGGGGACTGTGGTGATGGAACCAGGCAAGGGCATACGCGACTCGGAGCGCGACAGCGCACGCTCGCTCGCGCGCCTGGGGGCTGCCGAGCGGTGGTTCGAGGCCCTCGTCGCCAACTCGAGCGACCTGCTCGTCGTGCTCGACGCCAACGCGGTGCTGACCTACGCCAACCCGGCCTCGCGCGAGCAGCTGGGCTTCGAGGAGGGCTCGCGCACCGGGCGCAGCGTCTTCGACCTCATCCACCCCGAGGACCACGAGGTGGCCGCCTCGGCCTTCGCCGACGTCGTCACCACCGGGAGGCCGAGCAGCCCGTTCGTCATCCGCATCATGAACGTCGAGGGGGACTCACGCCTCATCGAGGCCGTCCTCACCAACTGCCTCGACGACCCGGCCATCCGGGGCGTCGTCGTCAACGCCCACGACGTCACCGAGCCGCTCCACCTGACCCGGGCCCTGCGGGTGCTGACCGAAGTCCACCGGATCCTGGTGGGCGCGACCAACGAGGGCGACCTCCTGGCCCGGGCTTGCCAGAGCCTGGTCGCCACGGGGGCCATCAAGCTCGCGTGGGTGGGCTACGTCGAGCGCGAGCCCCGACCGCGTATCGCGGCCGTGGCCCGTGCGGGGCGCACCGCCTTTCTCGACGACGTCGACGCGCGCGACGCCGAGGCCGAGTTCGACGACGGGATCATCGGCGAGGTCCTGCGGACCGGTACCGCGCGCGTCGTCAACGACGTGCGCCGGGCCCCGGAGCTCTCGCGGTGGTGGGGCCGTTACGACGCGACCGGTCTGGTGAGCGGCTGCGCGCTGCCCCTCGCGCTCGGCGCCGAGGTGATCGGGGTCCTCGTCCTGCACTCCGACGAGGTCGGCTTCTTCGGCCTCGACGAGGTCGAGCTGTTCGGTGGGCTGGCCCAGGACCTCGCCTACGGCGTGGGACGCCTGCGCGACGCGACCGAGCTGGTGAGCGCCCAGGAACGGCTGCGCACCAGCGAGCAGCGGTTCCGCCTGGCCTTCGAGGCGAACGCCGCGCCGATGCTCTTCACCGACCTCGAGGACCGGGTGATCGACGTCAACGACGCCTTCTGCCGCATGGTCGGGCGCCGTCGGGAGGAGATCGTGGGGCGTGAAACGCGGCCCTTCACCCACCCCGAGGACGCGACCCTGACGCGGGAGTGGCGCCGGCGGATCACCGCCGGCGAGGTCGACGAGGCCCGCTACCTCAAGCGCTACGTCCATCGCGACGGCCGCGTGGTCAGCGCGGAGATCACCCGATCGGCCGCCCGCGACGAGCGGGGCCGGATCCTCTATTTCGTCTCCGCCGAGCGCGACGTGACCGAGGAGAGCCTCCGGGCCGCTCGCCTCTCGCACCAGGCGCTCCACGACCCCCTCACGGGCCTCGCGAACCGCACGCTCCTCGAGGACCGCCTGGCCCAGGCGTTCTCGCGCGCCGCGCGCCAGGGAGGGTGCGGGGCGATCCTGCTGATCGACCTCGACGACTTCAAGCAGGTGAACGACACCTACGGCCACCTGGCCGGCGACGCGCTGCTCGAGGCGGTCGCCCGGCGACTGACCGGCGTGGCGCGCGCGAGCGACACCCTGGCGCGCTTCGGCGGCGACGAGTTCATCTACCTCGCCGAGGGCCTCGCCTCCCCGGCCGAGGCTGAGGCCGTCGCCCGGCGCTTCCGCGACGCGCTGGCGGCGCCGTTCGCCCTGGAGGACACGACGTGCCGCCAGCGCGCGTCGATCGGCGTGGCCGTCTTCGATGGAACGGAGGGTTCCGCGCACGAGGTGCTGCGCGAGGCCGACCTCGCCCTCTACGAGGCGAAGAACCGGGGCAAGTCCTGCTACGTGCTCTTCACCGCCGCCCTCGGGGAGGAGGCCGCGACCTCGCGCTCTCTCGCCCGTGACCTGCGCGACGCCCTGGAGTCGGGCGACCTCGAGGTGCGCTTCCAGCCGGTGGTGGACCTGGTGAGCCTCGCGGTGGTGGGCTTCGAGGCGCTCGTGCGCTGGGACCACCCGATTCGCGGGGCCGTGGCGAGCGATCAGCTCCGGGCCTGCCTCGACGAGGGCGACCTCGCCGCTGCCGTCTCGGCCTACACCCTCGAGGTCGCCCTGGAGGCCGCCCGCGGGTGGCCGACGCAGGTGGACTCCGAGCGGCCCTACCTCGGGGTGAGCGTCAGCGGGCGCCAGTTCCTCCACCCGGGCTTCGTCACCCTGGTCGACGCGGCCCTGGCCCGCCACGGGATCGACGCCGCACGGTTGGTCGTCGAGGTCTCCGAGGACGTGGCGCTCGGCGACGCCGAGGGCTGCGCCGCCGTCGCCACGGCGCTGCGCACGCTCGGGGTGCGCGTCGCCCTCGACGGGTTCGGCACCGGCGTCACCTCGCTCGGGATGCTGGCCGACCTCGCGCCCGACGTCATCAAGGTCGACGTCTCGTTCGTGCGCGAGGCCGTCGCGAGCCCGGCCGCCACACCGATGCTCCAGACGATCCTCGACCACGCCGCCCGCCTCGACCTCGGTGTCCTCGTGGAGGGGGTGGAGGACGAGGCGATCCTCTCACGGGTGCGCGCCCTCGGGGCCCGCTACGGCCAAGGCTTCCACTTCGCCCCCGCCCTCGACGCGGCGACGGCGCGCGCGGTCGCCCGCGAGGGCCTGGGCGCGCTTCAGTCGACGAGCGACCTCACGAGTTGGGTGAAGTCGGCGGATCGCTCGGTCCAGTCGCGGTAGCGGTCGAAGCTCGGCGCCGCCGGCGAGAGCAGGACGACGCCGCCGTCGACGAGGGCGGCGCGGGCGCGCGCGACCGCCTCGGCCATCGTCGCGGCCCCGATCACCCGGCTCCCGGCGTCGAGCGCCTCGAGGGCGCGCGCGACCCGGGCACCGGCGGGTCCGGTCACCACCACCCACGTGGGCGCCCGGCGCGCCGCGAGCACGCGAGCCAGCGCGTCGTAGTCGACGCCGCGGTCGAATCCGCCGGCGATGAGGGCGAGGGGCCCGTCGTCGAACACCTCGAGGGCCGCGAGCGTGGGCAGGGGCGAGGTGGCCAACCCGTCGTCGACGAAGCGCACCTCGCCTCCGGCCCGGCGCTCGGTGGCGACCACCGTGAGCCGACCGGGTAGGGGGGTGAATCGCCCGGCGTGGGCCCGCGCCGCGTCGCGCGCCGCCTCGAGCGGGACCCCGGCGAGCGCCGCCGCCGCGGTCAGGGCGACCGCCACGTTCTGGTCGTTGTGGGCCCCCACGAGGCCGAGCTCGCCGGCGAGCCCCGTGTCCTCCGGGCCGACCCAGGTGAGGTCGCCCCCGAGGAGATCGCGGCACGCGCGCAGCGCCGCGGAGTCGGCGAGCAGGGTCCGGTGCTCGCCCGGCGCGCGCGTGACGGCCAGCTTGTCCTCGTGGTAGCGCTCGAGCGAGCCGTGCCAGTCGAGGTGGTCGCTGCCGAGCGAGGTCACGGCCACCACGGCCGGGGCGACCTCGAGGTCGATGCTCTGGAAGCTCGAGACCTCGACCACGACGTCGTGGCCCTCGAGGTCGAGGTCGGGGTCGTAGGGCGGGCGACCCAGGTTGCCCGTGGCGAGCGCCGGGCGACCGAGCGCCTCGAGCACGAAGGCCGTGAGCGCCGTCGTGGTGGACTTCCCCTTGGTCCCGGTCACGGCGACGACCCGTGAGCGGTCGGCGCCGAGCAGCCAGAGGTTGAGCGCGGAGGTGACGACGGTGCCCCCGGCCTCGAGGGCGAGCACGTCGGCGCGCCGGCGGGGCACCCCGGGGCTCTTCAGGACCACGGCGCAGCGCGCGAGCGCCGCCAGCCCCCCCTCGGCGCTGACGAGCACCCCCTCGCCGAGGTCGTGGTCGTCGACGACCACGAGCTCGCAGGTCCCCTCGAGCCGGGCCCGGGCCGCGCGGCCCTCCACGCCGTAGCCCCACAGGCCGACCCGCCGTCCGGCGAGGTCAGCGAAGCCAGTGGGCCGGGACACGGCTCCCCCCCTGGGGCTCGAGCAGCTCGAGGAGCGAGCGGGCCGGGCGGCACTCGCGCGCCACCGCGGCCAGAGGCTGGGCGCCGGCCCACTCGGGCAGCGAAGCCGTCTCGAGGGCGGCCGCGGCGCTCTCGTCGGGGTCGCCCACGCACTCGAAGGGCTTGGGGGTCGCCCCGAGCCCCACCAGCGTGCGCAGCTGGCCCTCACGGGCCGGGTCGGCGAGGGGCTCGACCCCGAGCAGCGCGCGCAGGCGCTCACGCTCGACGAAGGGGGAGAGCACGAGGCTGACGAAGAGGCACTTGTCGCACTGGCCGCACCAGCCCACCGCGCGGTCCTCGGGTCGCTGGGCGAAGGCGCGGTTGCAGCTGCGAAAGACGGGGAGGTAGCGCTCGAGGCGGCTGAACTCGCGTGCCACCCAGACCTCGCTGCGGTCGCGCAGCACGCTCGCCACGGTGAGGGCGGTGCCGACCCGCTCGGCCAGCGCCGCGGCGACGAGCTCCTCGGCCGCGAGGGACTTGCTCCACTGGTGGTTGACGGGGCGGCCGTCGGCGACCAGGTTCGGCGACGAGGCCGAGTGCTCGTTGCTCATAGCGACGCCGCCGCGACCGGTGGCGAGCGCCGCGACCGCGGCGAGCAGGGTGACCATCGCGGTCACCGGCACGTGGCCGCGCCACAGCGACGGGTCGCTGCGCAGCTGCGGGTCGAGGGTGCGCGTCGCGCGCACGACCTCGAGGCCGGTCGCGGCGGCGGTCGCCTCGAGGGGGGCGAAGCGTCCGGCGGCGGGGCTCACGACGAACAGGGCGCGATCGAGGTCGCGCGAGAGGTGCTCGACGGTGACGACCGAGTCGATGCCGCCACCGAAGGGGACGAGGACCCCGCCCGGGTCGAGCGCCGGCGCCACCCGGGGGGCGGGACTGCCGCCCACGAGGGGGACCTCGGCGAGCGAGAGGCCGTTGACGTAGGCGAACTCGCCCAGCCCGTCGAGGAGGGCCGCCGCGACCAGCCGGCGGCCGGCCTCGCCGACGGGCGTCGCGGCGAGGTCGATCCGACGGGCGGCGCCGGCCTTGTAGTACGAGAGGCCCGCGAGCAGGTACCAGAGCTCGGCCACGGCCACCACGTCGGGCCGGTCGAGCCGACCCGTCCCCTCGAAGGCGACCGACTCCTCGAAGTGGCGCCCGTCGAGGCTGTAGCGGCCCCGCAGGGTGTCGCGGCCGACCTCGAGCCCGACGTAGGCGAAGACCTCGGCCCGGGCCGGCCCTGAGCCGTCCGTCATAGGGCCCCCATGCTACGGGCGGCGGCGCACGACGAGCGCGAAGCGCCCCGTCGGCCGCTCGGCGCGGTCGGAGTAGAACGTCTCGCCGCCGTCGGTCACCTCGGCGCTCGCGAGCACGTGGTCGCTCGCGACCCCGTGGCGCTCGAGCTGCTCGGCCGCCACGGCGCGCAGGTCGAGGCGCCAGTGGCCCGGAGGATCGGGCGTGAGCGCGCTCGCGTGGTCGCCGAAGCGCTCCGCCACCTCCTCGCCGACCTGGTAGGCCGGCCCGGAGATCGACGGCCCCAGGACCGCCACGACCCTCGAGGGATCCTCGAAGCGCGCCAGGGCCGCGGGCAGCACCCCCGCGCTCAGGCCCCGCCAGCCGGCGTGGACGACCGCGACGCGCCGACCCGGGTCGAGCAGCGCCACGGGCACGCAGTCGGCGACGAGGACGCCCACGGCGAGGTCACTCCCGTCCTCGACCAGCCCGTCGGCCTCGGTCGAGGGGGTCGCGGCGGGTGCGTCCACCACGCGCGCGCCGTGGACCTGGCGCACGAGGACGATCGGTGCGCCCAGCGCGCCGGCGAGGCGCCGGCGGTTCTCGGCGACGGCGGCCGGGTCGTCGCCGACGTGCGCGGCGAGGTTCAACGACCCGTAGGGCGCCCGGCTCACCCCGCCTCGGCGCGCGCTCACCACGAGGTCGACGTCGAGCGCGTCGGCTGCGGCGAGCCCGTAGACGGGCACACCGCCGACCTCGCGCGCGGTGAGCGCTACTCGTCGCACGTGGCGCAGACGCCCGAGAGCTCGAGCACGTGGCGCAGGTCGCTGAAGCCGTGGCGACGCCCGACCTCGCCGGCCCACGCCTCGAGGTCGGGGGCGTCGACCTCGATGGTGCGTCCGCAGCGCCGGCAGGCCAGGTGGTGGTGGTGGGCGTCGACGACGCAGCGCCGGTACAGGCTCTCCCCCCGGTCGGTCATGACCACGTCGACGGCGCCCGCGCGCACGAGGCTCTTGAGCTGGGAGTAGACGGTCGCGAGCGCGATGCGCCCGCCCCCGTCGGCGATGACCCCGTGCAGCTCCTGGGCGCTGACGAACCCCTGCAGGCGCGACAGGGCCTGGAGCACCTCGCGGCGCTGGGGGGTGTTGCGGGTCGTCACGGTGCGAGCGTACCGGGCGTCGCGTTGTTCGCTGGAACCATTTCAGATAGTCTATCTGGAATGGTTCCAGTGAGAGCGTCGCTCCGCCGACGGCCCGTCTGGGCGCGCGCCGTCGGGCTGGCCCTCGCGGGGGTGGCCCTGGCCGGCTGCGCGGCCTCGGTGCCCCCGGTCGCGCCGGGCACGATTCCCGTCGTCGCCGCCGAGAGCCAGTACGCCGACGTCGCCGCCCAGGTCGGTGGGCGCTACGTGTCGGTGGTGGCCGTGATGAACAACCCCAACGCCGATCCCCACGGGTTCGAGGTGTCCCCGAGCGTGGCGCGCGAGGTGGCCCGGGCCCGCCTCGTCGTCCAGAACGGCGCCGGCTACGACGACTTCATGCGCGTGGTGGAGGCCGCCACCCCGAGCCCGCGGCGCCGCGTGGTGGTGGCCCAGCGGGTCCTCGGTCTCGCGACCTCGATCCCCAACCCGCACCTCTGGTACGACCCCTCGACGATGCCGGCCGTGGCGGGCGCGATCGAGGCCGACCTCGCGCGCCTCGACCCCGCGCACCGGGCGTACTTCGCCGCGCGCCTGGCGCGTTTTCGCGCCTCGATGGCGGCTCTGCGGGTGAGGATCGGCGCCTTTCGCGCACGCTACGCGGGACGTGCGGTGGCCACGACCGAGCCCGTCGGGGACTACCTGCTCTCGGCCCTCGGCCTCGTGAACGCCACCCCGTTCCGGTTCCAGGCGGACGTGATGAACGGTGTGGACCCGGCGCCCCAGGACGTGGGGGCGGTCGAGTCGCTCGTGACCGGTCGCCGGGTCGCCGCCCTGCTCGAGAACGCGCAGGTGTCGAGCCCCGTGACGACGACCCTCGCGGGACTGGCCGAGAGCGCCCGCGTACCGATCGTGGCGCTCTACGAGACGATGCCGACGGGCTTCACCTACCAGCGCTGGATGGCCGCGGAGATCGACGCGATTGAGAGGGCGCTCGCGACGGGACGCTCGACGAGGAGGCTGAGCTGATGGGCTGCGAACCACTGACCGGGGGACGTCGTGAGCTCGTGCACGTCCACGACCTCGAGGTCTCCCTCGGGGGGCGCACCGTGCTCACCGGGGTCGACTTCCGCATCGCCGAGGGCGAGTTCGTCGGGCTCATCGGGACCAACGGCTCGGGCAAGACGACGCTACTGCGGTCGATCCTGGGCCTGCAGGCGACCGCGGCCGGCGAGGTCGTCGTCGCCGGGCGCGAGGGGCGTCGGGGCGGCCCGGTCGGCTACGTCCCCCAGCGCGTCGCCTTCGACCACGACGTCCCGGTGCGCGTCGCGGACTTCGTCGCCCTCGGGGTCGACGGGACGCGCCTCGGCCTCGCCCGCCGGGGACGGGGCGTGCACGAGCGGGTGGAGGAGGTGCTCGCCTCGCTCGAGCTCGGCGGCCTGGCCGCACGACGGATCGGGGCGCTCTCGGGGGGCGAGCAGCAGAGGGTCCTCATGGCCCACGCGCTCGCGAGCCGACCTCGTCTCTTGCTGCTCGACGAGCCGTTGGCCAACCTCGACCTGCCTCGGGTCCACGAGACGATCGCCCTGCTCGACCGCGTCCGACGGGCCGAGGGCGTCGCCGTCGTGCTCTCCGCGCACGAGATCGGGCCCCTGGTTCCCGTGATGGACCGGGTCGTCTACATCGCCCAGGGGCGGGTCGCCTGCGGCACGACCGCCGAGGTGGTGCGCCCGGAGGTGCTGAGCGCCCTCTACGGCCACCACGTCGACGTGCTCAACGTCCACGGCCGGGTGGTGGTGGTCGAGGGCGAGCCCGGCGACCCCGGTGCCCACCCCGAGGTCGTGGTGCGCTGATGCACTGGCTCGTCGAACCCGGCTTCTGGTCGAACCCCGTCGTTCGCACCGCTCTCGTCCTGGGGGCGGTCGTGGCGGTGGTCTCGGCCGTCGTGGGGGTGGTCGTCGTCGTGCGCGGCCAGTCCTTCGCCGGTCACGCGCTCACCGACGTCGCGATGGCCGGCGGCGCCGGAGCCTCGCTCGTGGGCGCGTCGCCGCTCGTGGGCTTCCTCCTGGCCGGGATCGTCGGCGGCGGGTCGATCGAGGCCGCGGGCGCCGAGAGGGTCCGCGACCGCGACGTCGCCACCGGCGTCGTGCTGGGCGCCGCGGCCGGCCTCACGGCCCTCTTCTTGTACTTCGTGAGCTCCTCGACCTCGGCCACCGGCTCCACCCAGTCCGTGCTCTTCGGCTCGGTCTTCACGGTCTCGCCCTCGGTCGTCCCGCTCAGCGTGGTCGTCGCGGTCGTCACCCTCGTCACGCTCCTCGGCGTGCGCCGACCCCTCCTGCTCAGCTCGCTCAGTCCCGAGCTCGCCGCGGCTCGCGGCGTGCGGCCCCGCGTGATGGGACTGACCTTTGTCCTGGTGCTCGCGGCCTCGGTGGCACTGAGCGCGCTCGTGATCGGGGCGATCCTCTCCACGGCGCTGCTCGTCGGCCCGGCGTCCGCGGCGCTGCGGGTGGCGCGGGGGCTCGTCGGGGCGACCCTCGGCGCGATCGTGGCCGGGGTCGCCGCGGTGGAGCTCGGGATCGTCCTGAGCTACGACAGCTTCTACTGGAACGCCGCCCACCGCAGCGTCCCGGTGAGCGCGTGCGTCGTCGCGGTCGTCCTGGTCGAGGTGGCGGGCTCGACCGCCTGGTCCCGGTGGCGCCGAGGGAGGGGCTAGGCGTGTTCGAGCCCTTCATGGCCAACGCCTGGCTGGCCGGGACGCTGGTGGCGGTCGTGAGCGGCGCCGTCGGGCTGTTCGTCGTGCTGCGCCACAGCGCGTTCGCCGCCCACGCCATCCCCAACGGCGCCTTCGCCGGCGCGGCCGGCGCCACGCTCGTCGGGACGAGCCCCCTGCTCGGGCTGGTCGTGTTCGCGGTCGGCTCCGCGCTCGGCGTCGCGGCGCTGGGGCGGCGGCGCAACGACGTGGTGACCGCGCTCGCCCTGGTGACGATGCTGGCCCTGGGAGCGGCCCTCCTCGCGGCGAGTGGGGCCTACGAGCCGGCGATCGACGCCCTCCTCTTCGGTGAGGTGCTCGGCGTCTCGCGCGGCGAGGTCGTCGCCCTCGCGCTGCTCGTGGTGGGGGCCGGCGTCGTGCTGGCGCTCGTCTTTCGCCCGCTGCTCTACGCCTCGCTCAGCGAGGAGGTGGCCGCCGCGCGGGGTGCCGCCGTGCGGGCGATCGACGCGACGTTCCTCGTCCTCGTCGCGGTCACGGCGGCCCTGGCGGTGCCCGTGGTGGGGGCACTGCTCACCTTCGCCCTGACCGTGGGGCCGCCCGCCGCCGCGCGGATGCTCGCCCGCCGGCCCGGCCGGGCGCTCGCGCTGGCCGCGGCGCTGTCGCTCGCCTGCGTGTGGGCGGCGATCGCGAGCGCCTACCTCTCGGGCTGGCCGATCGGCTTCTTCGTCGGCGCCTACGCCGCCGGCGAGTACGTGGTCGCCCGCGCCGCGTCGTCCTGGAGGGAGGGTCGCGCGCGACCCTAACGTGGGCCCGATGGAGACCGCTCGACTCCTCGAGGCGTGCGCGTTCCCGCCGGCCGGGACGGCGGTGGCGCTCGCCGTGTCCGGCGGGCCGGACTCGGTGGGCCTGGCGCTGCTCGCGCTCGAGGCCGGGCTCGCCGCGACGCTCCACCACGTCGACCACCACGCCCGGCCCGAGAGCCGCGTGGACGCCGCCTTCGTGCGCGCGCTGGGCGCGCGCCTGGGCACGGACGTGGTGGTGCACGACGTGTCGGTCCCCCCGGGTGCGAACTTCGAGGCCCGGGCGCGCGCGGCGCGCCGGGGCGCCCTGCCCGCGGGGGCCCTCACGGGCCACACGATGGACGACCTGGCCGAGACGGTCCTTTTGAACGCGCTGCGCGGCACGGGACTCGACGGGCTCTCGCCCATGGTGGGCGACGCCACCAAGCCCCTCCTCGGCGTGCGCCGGGCCGCGCTCGCGGCCTACGTCGCGGGTCGGGGCGTCGGGGTGCGTCACGACCCCACCAACGCCGACCCGCGGTACCGGCGCAACCGGGTGCGCCACGAGGTCCTTCCGCTGCTCGACGCCGTGGCCGAGCGCGACGTCGTGCCGCTCCTCGCGCGCCTCGCGCGCCTCGCCGCCGCCGAGCGCCGGTGGCTCGACGAGCTGGCCGGGGCCGACCGCGGGCGCGCCCTGGTCGAGGTCGAGGTGGGCGAGCTGCGCGCCTGGCCGCGAGCCCGGCTCGCGCGCTGGCTGCGCGGGTGCCTCACGCGGGTCGACGAGCTCGGCGAGGCGCACCCACCGAGCGAGGCCGAGGTCGACCGGGCGATCGCGGTGGTCGAGGGGTTGGTAGTGGCCACCGAGCTCTCGGGCGGGCGACGGCTCTCGCGCCGCGCCCGCCACCTCGCGCTCGAGGAGCGTTCCACTACGCTGGCCGACCATGGGTAGCGCGCCCGACGGGCTCCGCTGGACGAACGGCAACCTCGGCGAGGTCGTCGTCTCGGCGAAGGAGATCGCCGACCGGGTGGCCGAGCTCGGTGCCCAGGTCACGGCCGACTACGCCGACGACCCGCCGCTGCTGGTCTGCGTCTTGAAGGGCGCCCTCAACTTCATGAGCGACCTGATGCGGGCCATCCGCCTGCCCGTCGAGGTCGACTTCATGGCCGTCTCGTCCTACGGGGCGGCGACCAAGACGAGCGGGGTCGTGCGGATCGTCAAGGACCTCGACACCGACCTCGGCGGGCGGGCCGTGCTCATCGTCGAGGACGTCGTCGACTCGGGCCTCACGCTCAACTACCTGCGCCAGTACCTCGGGGCCCGGGGCCCCAAGAGCCTCGAGGTCTGCGCGCTGCTGCTCAAGGCCGGTGAGCAGCGCGTCGAGCAGTCCCTGCGCTACGTCGGCTTCACGATCCCCTCGGACTTCGTGGTGGGCTACGGACTGGACGTCAACGAGCGCTACCGGAACCTCGACGCGATCTACACCTACGTCGGCGAGGCGTAGGCCGTGGTCGACCAGCCCCGGGTCGAGCGGCTCGTGCGCGAGCTCCTCGAGGCCCTCGGCGAGGACCCCGGGCGCGACGGGCTGCTCGAGACGCCCCGCCGGGTCGCCGACATGTACCTCGAGCTCTTCGAGGGCGCCGAGGCCGACCCCGGCGAGCACCTGCGGGTCACCTTCGAGGTCGGTCACGACGAGATGGTCATGCTGCGCGACATCCCCTTCGTCTCCCTGTGCGAGCACCACCTCGTCCCGTTCGTCGGTCACGCCCACGTCGCCTACCTGCCCGGCCCCGACGGACGGATCACCGGGCTGTCGAAGCTGGCCCGCCTGGTCGAGGGCTACGCCCGCCGGCTCCAGGTCCAAGAGCGCATGACCACCGAGATCGCCGAGGCCATCGAGCGCGAGCTCACCCCGCGCGGCTCGATCGTCCTGGTCGAGGCCGAGCACTTCTGCATGACCATGCGTGGCGTGAAGAAGCCCGGGATCACCACCGTGACCTCGGCCGTGCGCGGGGTCTTCCGCGACGACGCCGCGTACCGCGCCGAGGCGCTGCAGTTCGTCACGCCGCGCCGGGGTCCGTGGCGCTGAGACCGGCCGTCATGGGCGTCGTGAACGTGACGCCTGACTCCTTCTACCCCGCCTCGCGCACGGCCGCGGTCGACGAGGCCGTCGGGCGCGGGCGCGCGCACCTCGCTGCGGGGGCCGACCTGCTCGACGTCGGGGGCGAGTCGTCCCGGCCCGGGGCCGAGCCCGTCGCCGGGGCGGAGGAGGCGCGGCGGGTCCTCCCGGTCGTCGAGCGCCTGGCCGAGGCGACCCGCGTGTCGGTCGACACCACCAAGGCGAGCGTCGCGCGTGACGCCCTGGCCGCGGGCGCTCGTATCGTCAACGACGTCTCGGGGACCCTCTTCGCGGTGGCGGGGGAGCGGGGGGCCGGTTACGTGGCGATGCACCGCCGGGGTGACGCGCGCACGATGCAGGTCGACCCCCACTACGAGGACGTCGTCGCCGAGGTGCTGGACTTCCTCGACGCCCTGGCGGGCCGAGCGCGCGCGGCCGGGGTGGGCGAGCTGTGGCTGGACCCGGGGATCGGCTTCGGCAAGACGACGGCCCACAACCTGGCCCTGCTCGCCCACCTCGACGACCTCGCGGCCTTGGCCGAGCGGCACGAGGCCGGGGTGCTGGTCGGCACCAGCCGCAAGCGCTTCCTCGGCGAGCTCGGCCCCGCCCCCCTGAGCGTCGACGAGCGACTGGAGGGGTCGCTCGCGACCGAGGCCTGGTGCCTCGTCCACGGGGCCGACGTCATCCGGGTCCACGACGTGCGCGCGGCCGTCGAGCTGCGCGACCTGCTCGCGCGGCCCCTCGAGACGGTGGCGCCGTGCCGATAAGGGGCAAGTGGGCCGCCGGCATCGAGCCGAGGGGCTTCACGTGGGTCTACCGCGGGGCGTTCGCGGTGGCCGAGCGGCCGGGTGGCGCGACGAGCGTGCATCGTCAGGTCCGTCGCGACGAGGAGTTGCTCTGGCTCAAGCACCAGGGGTTCTCGCGGGTCGTGACCGTCGCCACCGAGGTGCCCACGCCCTCGGTCTACGGCGAGCACGGCCTGACCCTCGGCCACTACGCGATGCGCGCGGGCGCCGCTTCCCGCGAGGCGCTCGCCGGCTGCTACGGCGACCTCGCGCGCTGCCTGGGCGCGAGCACGGTCGTCCTGCTCCACGACGACGAGGTCTCGGACCGACTGCTCGGGGTGGTGGCCGGCTTCCTCGTCTGGTCCGGGCGCGCCCCCACGGTGCCGGCCGCGCTCACCGCGGTCGAACGGCTCTTTCGCCGCTCGGTCGGGCCCGAGGGCCGGGGGATCCTGTTCGCGCTGCCCGAGGCCGACCGTGCGTGACGTCATCGAGGTGAGGGGGCTGCGCGTCTCGGCGGTGGTCGGGGTTCTCGCCGAGGAGCGGCTCCGTCCCCAGCCCCTCGAGGTCGACCTCGACCTGGTGCGGCCCTTCGAGGCCGCCGCCATGAACGACGACCTCGACGAGACGACCAACTACGCCGAGGTCGTCGCGCTCGTCGAGTCGGTGGTGCGCACGAGCGCGTTCCTACTGCTCGAGACGCTCGTCCACCGGGTCGCGCGCGAGGTGCTCGCGCTCGACCCGGCCGTCGCCGAGGTCACCGTCGCGGTGCGCAAGCTGCGCCCCCCGATCCCCCAGGACGCCGACACCGTGGGCGTGCGCACCACCCTCGCGCGCTGATGCGCGCCTTCTTGTCGCTGGGCTCGAACGTCGGGGACCGTCACGCCCACCTCTCGGGAGCCCTCGCCACGCTCGCGGCGGGCGAGGCGCTGCGCGTCTCGTCGGTCTACGTCACCGAGCCGGTCGGCGGCGTCGACCAGGACGACTTCTGGAACCTGGTCGTGGAGCTCGAGACGACGGCTCCCCCCCACGAGCTCCTCGCGCGCGCGCGCCGGGCCGAGGCCGACGCCGGTCGCGTCCGCGAGGTCCGCTGGGGACCGCGCACCCTCGACGTCGACGTCCTGCTCGTCGGGGACGTGGTCGTCGACGACGACGAGCTCACGGTGCCCCACCCGCGCCTCTACGAGCGGGCCTTCGTGCTCGTCCCCCTGGCCGAGCTGGCCCCCGAGCTCGTGACCGCGGCGCAGCTCGCCGCCGCCGTCGGGCGGGTCGAGCGACTGGGTACACTCGAGACGTTGCGCTAGTCCGAACGGCACCTTCGGGGCCGGAACGGGGGGACGCCATGAAGATCGCCGTCGTGGGCGCCGGCCGGGCCGGCACCGCCTTTCACCTCGCCCTGGCGCGTGCGGGCCACCACGTGCGACTGGTCCACCACGACGAGCTCGCCGACGCCCTGGCGGCCGACCTCGTGCTCCTGTGCGTGCCCGACGGCGCCATCGCCGAGGTCGCCTCGGCCCTGCCCGTGGGTGGCCACGTCGTCGCCCATGTCGCGGGCAGTCGGGGGCTCGAGGAGCTCGCGCCCCACGCGCGCCGCGCGCTCGTCCACCCCCTGGCGGCCCTGCCCGAGACCGAGGTCGGGGCGGCGCGCCTGGTGGGCGCGCGCTACAGCGTGGCCGGCGACGACCTGGTACGCGCGCTCGTCGAGAGCCTCTCGGGCACCACGGTCACGGTCGAGCCGGCGCGGCGCGCCGCGTACCACGCCGCCGCCGCCGTCGCGGCCAACCACACGGTGGCGCTGCTCGGGCACGTCGAGGCGCTCGCGCGCGCCGCGGGCCTCGAGCTGGCCGACTACCTGGGCCTCGTGGCCCACGCCGTCGAGGACGTCGCGGCCCTCGGGGTCGACCGGGCCCTCACGGGTCCCGCGTCGCGCAACGACGTCGCCACGATCGACAAGCACCTCGAGGCGATCCCGGCGGGCGAGCGACCGACCTACGTCGCGCTCGCGCGCGCCGCCTTCGACATCGCCGAGCGACGCCGCGCCGCGGTCTAGATGCGCGTCATCAAGCGCCTCGACGACTGGCGCGCCCAGACCGAGGACCTGCGCCGCCGGGGGCGCACCGTCGGGCTGGTGCCCACGATGGGGGCGCTGCACGACGGCCACCGGGCGCTGATCGACGCGGCGCGCCGTCGCGGCGACGCGGTCGTCGTGACCCTCTTCGTCAACCCCCGCCAGTTCGACGACCCGGCCGACCTTGCGCGCTACCCGCGTACCCCGGCCGCCGACCTCGCCGTCGCCCTCGGGGCGGGGGCCGACGTCCTCATCGAGCCGACCGGCGCGGCGATGTGGCCCCGGGGGGGCGAGAGCGCCACGGTCAGCGTCGGGGACCTCGCGCGCCGCTTCGAGGGCCGGGACCGTCCGGGCCACTTCGACGGCGTGGCGAGCGTCGTGGCGAAGCTGTTCACCCTCACCGGTCCGTGCCGCGCCTACTTCGGCGAGAAGGACTACCAGCAGCTGTGCGTCGTGCGCGCCCTCGTCGCCGACCTCGGATTCGACGTCGAGGTGGTCGGGGTGCCCCTCCAGCGCGACCCCGACGGCCTCGCGCTCTCGAGTCGCAACGTGCGCCTGAGTGCGGCGGGCCGCGCGAGCGCCCTGGGCCTCTCACGCGCTCTCGCCGCCGCGGCGTCGGGGGTGGCCCCCGCCTCGGCGCTGCGCGGGCGGATGCGCGCGGTGATGGAAGACGCCGGTGTCGCGGTCGCCTACGCCGAGGTGGTCGACCCCGCGACCCTCGAGCCCCTCGACGACGCCGCCGCCGGGCCCGGGCGGGCCCTGGTGGCCGGGGCGGTCGAGGGCGTGCGCCTGATCGATAACGGACCGGTGGAGGTGGGCTGATGCTCTTGGCGATGGACGTGGGCAACACCGAGACCCTGATCGGGCTCTTCGGCGAGGACGGCCTCGACAGCCCCGACGCGATGGGCTTCGCCCGGGCCTCGGGCGAGCACGGCCTGGCCTACCACTGGCGCACCGCGACCGCGGCCTCACGCACACCCGACGAGCACGCGGTCACCCTCACCCAGCTGCTCGACCTCGAGGGCCTCGACCTGCGTAGCGCGGTGACGGCCATCGCGGTCTGCTCCTCGGTGCCCACGGTCACGACCCAGCTGCGGCGCATGGCCGGGCGCTGGTTCGCCGACCGGCCCCTCACGGTCCTCGGCCCGGGTACCAAGAGCGGCATGCCGATCCTCTACGAGAACCCCCGCGACGTCGGCGCCGACCGGATCGCCGACGCGGTGGGCGCCTACGACCTCTATCCGGGGGCGCTCGTGGTGGTCGACATGGGCACGGCCACCGTCTTCGACGTGGTCTCGGCCGACGGCGAGTACCTCGGCGGCGCGATCGCCCCGGGGGTGGCGATCTCCCTCGAGGCCCTCTACGCCCACGCCTCGGCCCTGCGCTCGGTCGAGCTGGTGCGCCCGCGCTCGGTCGTCGGTCGCTCGACGGCCGAGTCGATCCAGAGCGGTGTCCTCTACGGCTTCGCGGCCCAGATCGACGGCATGGTCGAGCGCATCTGGGAGGAGGTGGGCGAGTGCACCGTCATCGGCACCGGGGGGCTCGCCTCGTTCATCGCGCCCCACACGGCGCACGTGGGGGTCGTCGAGCCGTGGCTCACCCTGCACGGAGTGCGTATCGTTCATGAGAGGAATCACCCGAAAGAGAGCCCGTGACCTCCCCGTACCAGTTCGCCCACGACACCTTCGCGGCGCGACTGCGCGCGTCCTTCGACCACCTGGCCCCCGGTGAGGAGTCCGGGGAGGTGGTGCGGGTCGCCGGTCGGGTGATGCTGCTGCGGACCCAGGGACGGCTCACCTTCGCCACCCTGCGCGACTCCTCGGGCGAGGTCCAGCTCTTCTGCCTGGCGGCCGCGACCGAGGGGTACGAGGAGTTCGCCCGGCTCCACCTCGGGGACTGGGTGGGGGCGATGGGCGAGGTCGTGCGCACGAAGCGCGGCGAGCTCTCGGTGAAGGTCGCCTCGTGGGCCAGGCTCGCCGAGGCCCGGCGCACCTTCGGGGAGAAGTGGGCCGGGATCACCGACGTGGAGCTGCGCTCCCGGCACCGCGAGGCCGACCTGTGGGCCAACGAGACCACGCGCACCTCGCTGCGCCGGCGCAGCGAGGTGGTGCGCGCGCTGCGCGAGCACTGCTGGGCCCAGGGATTCATGGAGGTGGAGACCCCCATCTTGAACGCGGTGCCCACCGGCGCGGCCGCCCGACCCTTCGTCACCTTCCACAACGCCCTCGACAGCGAGTTCTTCTTGCGCATCGCCCCCGAGCTGTGGCTCAAGCGGCTGGTGGTGGGGGGCTTCGAGCGCGTCTTCGAGCTGGGACGGGTGTTCCGCAACGAGGGGGTGAGCCCCCGTCACAACCCCGAGTTCACGATGCTCGAGCTCTACGCCGCCTACTGGGACTACGCCGACATGATGCGCTTCACCGAGGAGCTGGTCGCCGGCGCGGTGTCGTCCGTGCTCGGCACGACCGAGCTCGAGTACCAGGGCCGCGCGGTGTCCTTCGCCACCCCGTGGGCCCGCCGTCCCATGGCCGAGCTCGTGAGCGAGGCCCTGGGCGAGGAGGTCTCGGTGCGCACCCCGCGCGCGACCTTGGCCGCCCGGCTGGCCGAACGCGGCGTCGAGGTGGCCGCCTCCTGGGGTGCGGGCCGCTGCGTCCTGGAGCTGTTCGAGCACCTGTGCGAGGCGGACCTGTGGGCCCCGACGTTCGTCACCGACTACCCGGTCGAGGTGTCGCCGCTGGCCCGGCGCCACCGCGACGACCCCGAGCTCACCGAGCGCTTCGAGGCGTTCGTCACCGGGCGCGAGCTCGCCAACGGCTTCAGCGAGCTCAACGACCCCGTCGAGCAGCGGGCCCGCTTCGAGGACCAGGCCCGCCTGGCGGCCGCCGGTGAGGACGAGACGATGGCGATCGACGAGGACTACATCGCCGCCCTCGAGTGGGGCCTGCCGCCCACCGCCGGCCTCGGGGTGGGCGTCGACCGCCTCGCGATGGTGGTCGCCGACGCCGCGAACCTGCGCGAGGTGATCGCCTTCCCGACGCTCAAGCCGCGCCGGGGGGAGTGACCCGCTAGTAGGCGGGGAGGTCGTCGAGGAGCGAGGCGATGAAGGCGCCGAAGGCGCCGCGCAACGTGCCGCTGGAGACCGCGGCGAGGGCGCGGTCGGCCTGGTCGAGGAAGTCGCGCGCGGTGTCCATCGTGCGCGCGATGCCGTCGGTGGCCACCACGAGCTTGCGCGCGCGCTCGCGCTCGTCGTCGTTGAGGGCCCGCCCGAGCAGGGCGCGCAGCTCGTCGCCGCGGGCCGGGTCCTCCAGTGCGAAGAGCGTGGGGAGGTTGTAGACGCCCTCGGCCAGGTCCTGGCCCGCCGGCTTGCCGAGCTGGTTGTCGGTCGCGGTGAGGTCGAGCACGTCGTCGCGCAGCTGGTACACCATGCCAAAGCAGCGGCCGAACTCGGTGAGCGCGTCGCGCTCGGCGTCGGCGTGCACGGCCGTCATCGCGCCCATGCGACAGCTGCTCGCCATGAGCGCGGCCGTCTTGCCCTCGATGGCCTCGAAGTAGTCGGCGGGGGAGCGCTCGAGGCTGAACGCCGTGCGCACCTCGCTGGTCTGGCCCCGGGTCAGCCAGGCCAGGGTCGAGGCCATGAGGCTGGCGGTGGCGGCGCCGAGGTCGGCGGCGATGCCCGCGGAGCGGGCCATGAGGTAGTCGCCGGCGACGATCGCGATCAGGTTGCCGTAACGCGCGTTCACGCTCTCGACGTTGCGCCGGATGACGGCCTCGTCCATCACGTCGTCGTGGTAGAGCGACGCGAGGTGCATCAGCTCGAGGGCCACGCCGCCCAGCAGGTCCTCCCGGGAGGCGCGCCGCTCGCCCCCGGTGGCCGAGGCCACGGCGAGCAGGGGGCGCAGGCGCTTGCCGCCCGCGCGCAGCAGGTGGGTCGTGACCGTGTCGAGGTAGGCGTCGCCCAGGACGACCGACTCGGTGAGCAGGTCCTCGAGGAGGGCCATGTCCCGGTCGAGGCCGGGCAGGGCGAGCAGCGTCGACGGGTCCACGTCCCCACCATAGAGGGTGCGTAATCGCTGCTCCGAGGGGCTCGTCCCCCCCGCAAAGGGCGACCATTACACTGACTTTCAGTCGACAGTTAGGACGAAGAATTGTTTGAGCGCTTCACTGACCGGGCTCGGCGGGTCCTCGTGCTCGCCCAGGAGGAGGCCCGCGACCTCAACCACGCCTTCATCGGGACCGAGCACATACTGCTCGGCCTGATCCGCGAGGGCGAGGGGGTGGCCGCCAAGGCCCTCGACGCCCTCGGGGTGACCTTCGACGTCGTGCGCGAGAAGGTGGAGGAGGCCATCGGGGCCAACACCAACCCCTCGCCGGGCTCGCCCCCCTTCACGCCGCGGGCGAAGAAGGTGCTCGAGCTGTCCCTGCGCGAGGCCCTCCAGCTGGGCCACTCCTACATCGGCACCGAGCACATGCTCCTCGGCCTCGTGCGCGAGGGCGAGGGCGTGGCCGCCCAGGTGCTCAACGACCTCGGCGCCGACATGGGCCGGGTGCGCACCCAGGTCATCCAGATGATGTCGGGCCAGTCGGGCAAGGAGGCGAGCGTCGCCTCGGG
>JAKBNI010000101.1 GCA_021831125.1 Actinomycetes bacterium
GCGCCGCGCGCTGGCCGTTGGGCTCGATGATCACCAGCACGTGGATCCCGGCGCGGTTGCGCGGGCTCGAGCTGATGATGATCGTGAGCAGCGTGCCCGTGTTGTGCGCGACGATGGCCCGGAAGCCGGCCGTGTTGCTGATCACGCGCGGGCGACCCCAGAAGCCGACGCCCGAGACCCGGATGACCATGCGGTGGCCCATGTACACCGGGCCGAGGACGCGGTAGGCCTGCAGCAGCTGGTTGCCGATGGTGACGGTCGTCGCCGCCGACGTGGCCTGGGCGTAGTTACCGCTCGCGGCCTTGGTCGCGGTCACGATGCAGGTGCCCTTGGAGCTGGTCTTCAGGGTGCCGTTCACGATCACGCAGTTCTGGGCCGTCCCGTTCACGACCGTGAAGGTCACCGCACCGGTCCCGGCGCCGCCGGTGGTCGTCAGCTTGAGCGGGGTCTTGAAGAAGCCCTTGGTCGAGGAGACGACGAGCGTCGGCTGGGGCTGACCCACCGTGACCGTCGCCGTGGCGCCCGTGAGGACCCGGGTCGAGTCCGACGCGGCCAGGGTGCAGGCGCCCGGAGAGGTGACGATCACGTCGTTGAACGTCGCCACACCGCCCGACGCCGCGACCGAGGTCACGCCGGTCAGGGTGCAGTTGGTCGAGGTGATCGCGATCGTGTCGGTGCTGCCCAACGTCGTCGACGTGACGTTCCCGTAGGCGTCCTCGACCGAGACCGCGAAGGCGGTCAACGGGGTCGAGAGCGACCCGAAGGTCGTCGGCGGCGCCGTGGTGAACACCAGGTGGGTCGGGGTGCCCGCGGTCACCGTGACGGCGTTGCTCGTCGCCGGGGCGATGAGCGACGGCGCGGTGGCGTCGGTCGCCACGATCGTGCAGCTCCCGGCCTTCTGGACGCTGACGTTGGAGAAGGTCGCCACGCCGTTCACCTCCACCGCGGTCGTCGTGCCGTACAGGGTGCAGGCGGAGCTGATCGTGATTGTGTCAAGCGTGTTCGGGCCCGTCGTGACCGGCGTCCCGTTGCCGGTCTCGGTGGCGACCTTGAAGGCCGTCATGACGGCCCCGGCGGGGGTCGTCGTCGGCGGCTGCTGGATGAAGCCGAGCTTCGACGGGGTGTTGGTGCTCGTGAGCGTCCCGGTCGAGTTGACGGTGAGGTTCGGGGTCCGGCTCGTGTCGGTGGCGGTGAGCACGCAGGTCGTGGTGACCGTGCCCGAGAACATCACGTTGGCGAAGGTCGCCACGCCGTCAACCGCACTGACGGTGAGCGACGTCGCGGTGACGACGCAGTTCGACGACGACAGGGTGATCGAGTCGGTGTTGCCGGTCCCCCCGGCGGCGCTCTCCACCGTCCCGTTGGCGTCCTCGACGTTCACGGTCACCGTGCCGAAGGGCACGCCGTAGACCGCGGTCGCCGGCGGCTGGGGGTTGTAGGCGAGCTTCGCCGGGAGCCCCACCACCGAGACGGACGTGCTGTTCGCGGGTGTGTAGGTCGTGGTCAGGTCGGTCGCCTGGAGGATGCAGTTGAGGTTCGACGTGCCGGTCAGGGTCAGGGCGCTGAACGTGGCGACGCCGGTCGCGCTCCCGCTCGACAGCCCGTTCGAGGTCGCGTAGGTCGTCACCGGGCTAGCCGAGCCGTTCAGCTGGCAGCCCGCGGTCGAGGTCGTGAGCTGGATCTGGTCACCGTTGGTGGTGACGACGTTCCCGTACGCGTCCGTGACGCTCACTCCGACCGAGAAGGTCGCCGTGGTCGAGGCCACCGCGCTCGGCGGGTTGGTGGTGAAGAGCAGCTTGCTCGCCGACGTGGCGGCGATGGTGATCGGGCTCGAGGTCGTCGTGACGTTTTGCGTGCTGTCGGTCGCCGTGACCGTCCAGGAGCCCGCAGTGTCGATGGTGAGGGAGAACGTGGCGTTGCCCGAGGCGTCGGCGGTGGCGGTGACCGGGCTCACGTAGTACACCGCGGTCCCGGTCGTCGGTGGGTTCGCCGCGACCGTCAGCCGGACGAGGTCGTTGGTGGTCGCCCCGGCGACCACGACGGTCTGGGAGACGCCCGCCGTACCGTTGGCCGGCCCGGTCGTGAACGAAAGGACCGTGGTCGCGCCCGCCACCCCGGACGTCGCGGCGACGAGGCCCGCGGTCACGCCCAGCACGGCGGTGACCGCGGCGACGAGCACCCGCACCCTCGACGCGATACCGCGCGGCCTCGATCGATGGGCCATCTCTGTTCGCATGGGGACTCCTTGTTCCTGGTGACGAGGCGCCCCGACGGGCGCCGTCCGCCTTCAATCTTTACACCCGAGTCTTAGAAAAGACTGGCAATCCCCTGACGTTTTCCTGCCAATGCGAACCACGTTCCATACACGCATCAGGTGTATTCAGGGGATCGGGACCTCGCGCCAGTGGTGACCTTGGTCACTCGTCACCACGAGCCGCGGCGCCGCGTACGGGCTCGACGACGCCGTGCAGACGAGCGCGCCGTGAGCGACATCGGAGAACGTCTCCGACGTGACGCTCGCGCACGGCAAGGGTCCGACGCGCACCGGCACGAGACTCGGGGCGCGCACGACGTAGAGGACGTGGCGGGGGTAGCCGTAGTCGAGGTAGGCGACCGAGGCCGAGGCGGCGGCGAAGAACCCGCCGCCGGTCCCGCTGAACTGGCTCTGGGCGACGGCCCGCCAGCTCGTGCCGAAGTCGGCGCTGCGATAGAAGCTCACCTGCATGCCCGTCGGGCACGTCGCCCACAGCACCGTGGGGCCCTCGGGCCCGAGGGTGCAGCCGTCGATGTTCGTGAGGGTCGGCCAGGCGACCCGGGTCGTCGACCAGGTGGCGCCCGCGTCGGAGGAGCGGCGCACCGGTGTCGTCCTCCCCGAGAGCTGCACCACGACGACCCGCCGGGCGAAGGCCGCGACGGGACCGAGCTGGGGGCCCGCGGGGTCCCCCGGGGGCACCGTCGTCACCGACGCCGGGACGGCCACGCTCGTCCAGCCGCGCGCACCGCTCGCGTGCGCGAGCCGGTAGTCGTGGCAGCGCGCGAGACCGTGGGCCGTGCGACAGCGCGCGAGCACGACGTAGATCGTGCCGCCCCCGGCCGCGACGTCGAGCGCCCGCTCGCCCGCTCCGAGGGCCACCCGGCGCCAGGTGCGCGCGCCGTCGTCGGTCACGTAGACCCGCGCCACGTCACCGATCGGGCCGGCGAGCGCGACGCCCAGGCGGGCCGAGGCGAAGTCGATCCGGGCGAGGTCGCCCGAGGGCGAGTCGCGCACCGCCCGAAGCGCCGGACGCGCGACCCGGGCGAAACGGCCGGTCGAGGGGTCGTAGCGATCGAGCACGAGACAGCGCAGCTGCGCGCACCCCTCGGCGACGAGCACGTAGTCGGCCGAGGGCCCCGCGCCCACCACCAGGACCGGGTAGTTCCCCCCTCGGGCCGCCGCCCCGGCACCTCCGCCGAAGAGGAGTCCCCCGACGAGGACCGTGGCGACGAGCCCGCGGCGCCCGCGCCTCGGTGCGGGGGCCCACGGCATCGGCTCAGTATCCCACCCCCACGAGGGTGAACCCGAGGGAGCCCGCGCCCGGCCCTAACGTCGAGGCGTGGCCCCCCACCCTCGAGCGAACCGACCGGGCCCCAGCGCGGACGCGACCCGCGCGTGCCGGCGGCGCGCGTGGCCCCGCGGCGTCACGCTCGCCCTGGCCGTGGCCGTCCTCGCGCCCCTCGGTCTCCTCGGCGCCCCGGCCGGGGCGACGAGCGGGCCGAGTGCCGCCGGCCCCCTCGTGCGAGGGGTGAACGGCGCGCGCTTCGGGGTGCACGCCCCCATCCGCGTCGTCACCTTCAGCGGGGCGAGCTACTCGCTCGCGATCGGGCTCGCCCACCACGCGGTCGACGGCACCCTGGAGCGCCCGAGCGTCATGTGCCGCACGACCCCGGGGTGCGTGGCCGCGGTGAACGGCGACTTCTTCGACGTCACCCCCCGTGGGGCGATCGACCCCGGCGACGTGGTCGGCGGCATCATCCAGGGCTGTGCCCTGGTGCACACCCCCCAGATCTCCCACCAGGAGGTCAACCTCGACACCCATACCGTGAGCCAGGGCCTCAACTGGTCGAGCACCCTCGAGGTGAACGGCACCGCGGTGGCGGTGACGGCCATCAACCAGGAGCTGCCGATGCGCTACCCGGGGGTGGACCTCCCCCTCGCCGGCACGCTCCTCTACACCCCCGCCTACTACATCGCGACCCCCTGGGCGCCGGGCTGGACGTCGTACCGCTTCGCCCAGGTCGACCCGACCCAGAGCGCGACGACCATCAACGCGACCGCCCAGCTCCAGCTCGTCGCGGCCCTCCCCCATCCGACCCACGTCGCTCCCGGCCAGGTCGTCGTCGTCGCGGGACCGGGCTCGCCCCTGGGCGCGCTCGCGGTGGGGGCGAGCGTGTCGCTCGCGACCACCTCGAGCGCCGGGTGCAACGAGCTCGGGGGCCACCCGATCCTGCTCGACAACGGCGTGCCCTCGGTCGTGAGCCGGGCCGACACCTACATGTGGCAGCGCTTCCCGCGCACCGTGCTCGGCTGGACGGCGAGCGGCTCGACCGTGCTGCTCACCGTCGGGGGGACCGACCAGCGCGCCGGCGCGACGGCCGGCCAGCTGATCAAGATCCTCCAGTCACTCGGCGTCTCGACCGCGATCGACCTCGACGGCGGCCAGTCGACCTCCTTGTTCGTGGACGGCCGGGTCGTCTACCACCCCGGCAACGTCGAGCGCCCCGTGGCGACCGCGTTGCTCGTGATCGCCGGCGCATCCCCGACGACCACGACCACGACCACGACAGTGCCCACCTCACCGACCGGGTCGTGACGCCTCCTCCGCGCGGCGCGCGGGCGTGGGACGACGACGAGGTCGTCGCGACCCAGTACGCGTCAACGACCAACCTCGACGCGCGCGCCGCGGTCTGGACGGCGACGAAGGGCGCGCCCTCGGCCCAGGACCTCGTCGTCGCGAGTCTGCGCGACCGTCACGCGCGAATGGTGCTCGAGGTGGGCGCGGGACGCGGGGAACTCGCCGCGCGCGTGGCGCGCGAGCTCGGAGCGGCCGTCCTCGCCCTCGATCGGTCGGCGGCCATGGTCGAGGCGGCCGGCGCGATCAGGGTCAACTCCGTCATCGCCGACGTCCGCGCCCTCCCGGTCGCCTCGGGTCGGTTCGACGCCGTCGTGGCCGCCTGGATGCTGTACCACGTCGATCCCCTCGACGCCGCGCTCGAGGAGATATCGCGCGTCCTGGCTCCGGGCGGAGTCCTCGTCGCGGTGACCAACGGGCGCGGGCACCTCAGGGGGCTGTGGGAACTCGTCGTGGACAACCGGCCCTCGCTCACGTTCAGTCGCGAGAGCGGGGCGCGAGCCCTTCGCGGCCACTTCACTCACGTGCGCCGCCGTGACGTCGCCTCGAGGGCGCACTTCGGCGACCGGGAGGCGGCGATCGCCTACATCGCGGGCACCGGGCGCGCCGAGCTCTGCGCGCACCTCCCGCGAGGAGGATGGCCGCGGGAGTTCTCGGGGGCGACAAGCGTCTTCGTGGCGACCGGCCCGCGCACCGACGATCGAACCCGATAAGCGAAGGACCCCCGCACGGGGCGGGGGTCCTCCTTAGAAATCCCGGCGGCGACCTACTCTCCCAGGGGGGGACCCCCAAGTACCATCGGCGCGGGTGGGCTTGACTGCTGTGTTCGGAATGGGAACAGGTATATCTCCACCGCCATGACCACCGGAAACCTACGCTCCACCGGAGTGGGAGCCGTCACGGCTCCTTGAGCGTCTTAGAACGAGCACGAGCATCATCAACTCCAAGCCCTCGGCCGATTAGTACCGGTCAGCTGAATGCGTTGCC
>JAKBNI010000102.1 GCA_021831125.1 Actinomycetes bacterium
TGGTGCACGACGAGCTCGACCTCGAGCCCGGGAGCGTCCGGCTGAAGCTCGGTGGGGGACTGGCCGGCCACAACGGCCTGCGTTCGATCAACCAGGTCCTCGGCTCGCGGGAGTTCGCGCGGATCCGCGTGGGCATAGGCAAGCCCCCGTCGAAGGATCGCGGCGCGGACTGGGTCCTCCAGCGCCTCTCGGGGTCACGTCGCGCCGCGCTCGCCGCCGACGTCGAGCGGGCGGCCGACGCCATCGAGGCGGTCATCGACCTCGGCTTCGCCGACGCCCAGCAGCGCGTCAACGCCACGTGACGACCGGACTCGAGCGCGTCCTCGAGCGGGTGGCCCCGGCGATACGCCGGCGCGCGCTCGACGGGGGCCTCACGCCGTCCTCGTTCGCGACGCCCCTCGCCGTCGCCGCCCTCGCCCTCGAGGAGCCGGGCCTCACGGTCGTGACGGCCACCGCCGGTGAGGCCGAGGCGCTCTCCGACGCCCTCGTGGCCTGGCTCGGCCGAGAGGCGGTGGCCCTCTGGCCGGGGTGGGACACCCACCCGCTCGAGCGGGTGAGCCCCGACGTCGAGGTGATGGCCCAGCGGGCCCTCCTCCGAGAGCGCCTCGCCCACGGCCCGCGCCCCGCGGTGGTCGTCGCCTCGGTTCGCGCGGCGGCCCAGGTGCTCGCCCCCTCGACCCCGACGGTTGTCACCGTGCCGGTCGGCCACGAGGTCGCCCGGGACGATCTGCTGGCCCAGTTGGTCGCCGCCGGCTACCGCCGGGAGCATCAGGTCGAGCACCGGGCCGAGCTCGCGGTGCGCGGTGGGATCGTCGACGTGTGGCCCGCCCAGGCCGATGAGCCGGTGCGCCTGGACTTCTTCGGCGACGTGGTCGAGCGGCTCACCGTCTTCGACGTCGCCACCCAGCGCTCGGTGCGCGACACCGGCCTCGCCGTCCTCGCGCCGGCGCGCGAGTGGGTCCCCGACGAGGCCGGCCGAGCCCACGCCGGCGCCCTGGCCGGTGACGCCCGGTGGGGGGCCGAGGTCTTCGAGCGCCTGGCGGCCGGACACCTCTTCGACGGCATGGAGGGGTGGATGCCCCTGCTCACGGCACGCCGCGAGACCATCCTCCAGGCGAGTGCCGCGCGCGTGGTCGTGGTCGAGCCCGCGCGCGTGCGGGGTCGGCTGTCCGACCTCCTCGACGAGGAGCGCGAGCTCACCGAGGTCGTGGCCACCACCTGGCGGGCCGATCGCGAGGTGCCGCTCTTGCACGTCGACTTCGCGACCCTCCTCGACGGCCACGAGGTCGTCGAGCTCTCCGCGAGACCCGGCGAGGGTGGGGGACTGACCTCTCCCCCCGTCGTCCAGGGCGACCCCAGCCGGGTGGCGGCCCACGTGCGCGAGTGGCCCCCCGAGCGGCGTGGTGTGGTGCTGGCCACGACGCCCGGGGCCGTCTCGCGCGTCGCCGACCAGCTGCGCGAGGAGGGCCTCGAGGTCTCGACCGACCCGGCGGCGGTGCTCGGGGTCCGGCTCAGCGTCCTGGAGAGCGCGCTGCCGGCCGGCTTCTGGCTGGACGACCCCGCGCTCGTCGTCTGGGCGGAGAGCGACCTCACGGGACGGCGGGCCACCCGACGCGTGACCCGCACCCGGGCGCGCAACGTGGACGGCTTCTTCGACGACCTCGCCGTCGGGAGCTACGTCGTGCACCGCCACCACGGGGTCGCGCGCTACGCCGGCACCACGACCCGCTCGATCAACGGGGTCACGCGCGACTACCTCGTACTCGAGTTCAAAGACGGGCGGAGCTACTGGCCGACCGAGCAGATCGACGCCGTCACGCCCTACACGGGCGGAGACGGCCCGGCCCTGTCGCGCCTGGGCGGCGTCGAGTGGCAGAAGACGCGCGCCAAGGCGCGCGCGGCCGCGTACCTCGTCGCCCAAGAGCTCGTCGAGCTCTACCGGCAGCGCGCGGTCGCGACGGGCCACGCCTTCTCGCCCGACACCGCGTGGCAGCGCGAGATGGAGGACCTCTTCCCCTTCACCCTCACCGCCGACCAGGCCCAGGCGATCGCCGACGTCAAGGCCGACATGGAGGCGCCGCGCCCGATGGATCGCCTGGTCTGCGCCGACGTGGGCTTCGGCAAGACCGAGGTGGCGCTGCGCGCGGTCTTCAAATGCGTCCAGGACAACAGACAGGCCGCGGTGCTCGTGCCCACCACGCTGCTCGCGAGCCAGCACTTCCAGACCTTCTCTGAGCGCTTCGCCGGCTTCCCGGTGAGGGTGGCGCTCCTCAGCCGCTTCGTCGACGACGCCGAGGCCCAGGCGACGGTCGTGGGGCTGCGTGAGGGGACGGTCGACGTCGTCGTGGGCACCCACCGGCTCCTCTCGGACGCGGTGGCCTTCAAGGACCTGGGCCTGCTGGTCGTCGACGAGGAGCAGCGCTTCGGCGTCGAGCACAAGGAGGCCATCAAGGCCCGCGCGGTGGGCGTCGACGTCCTCACGCTCAGCGCGAGCCCGATCCCCCGCACGCTGGAGATGGCCCTCGCGGGCATCCGCGACCTGTCGATGATCACGACGCCCCCGGCCGACCGGCGCCCGATCCTCACCTACGTCGGGGAGTACGACGAGCCGGCCGTGGTCGAGGCGGTGCGTCGAGAGCTCCTGCGCGAGGGCCAGGTCTTCTACGTGCACAACCGCGTCCACGACATCGACCACGTCGCCCAGCGCCTCGGTCGCCTGGTGCCCGACGCGCGGGTCGCGGTGGCCCACGGCCAGATGGACGAGGCGGCGCTCGAGCGGGTCATGGTCGACTTCTGGGACCAGCGCTACGACGTGCTCGTCTGCACGACGATCGTGGAGTCGGGGATCGACCTGCCCACGGTGAACACGCTCATCGTCGACCGCGCGGACCGCCTCGGGCTGGGCCAGCTCCACCAACTGCGGGGCCGGGTGGGTCGCTCCGGCCAGCGGGCCTACGCCTACCTCTTCCACCCCCCGGGGGAGTCGCTCTCGGAGACCGCCTACGAACGGCTGCGCACGATCGGCGACAACACCTCGCTGGGCAGCGGTTTCAAGATCGCGATGCGCGACCTCGAGATTCGCGGGGCCGGCAACCTCTTGGGTCACGACCAGTCGGGACCGGTCGCGGCGGTCGGCTACGACCTCTACGTCCAGCTGGTGGCCGAGGCCGTCGCCGAGGCCAAGGGGGAGGTCCCGATCGAGCCGACCACCGTCACCCTCGACGTCCCCGGTGCGGCCCACCTGCCACGCGAGTACGTCGAGGCCGACGACGCCCGGCTCGAGGCGTACCGCCGCCTCGCCGAGGTCCGCACCGACGCCGAGCTCGACGACCTGCGCGAGGAGTGGTCCGACCGCTACGGAGTCCCCTCCCCACCGGTCGAGGGGCTGCTCGAGCTCGCCGCGCTGCGCCTGGCGTGTCTGGCCCGGGGCGTCACCTCGCTCGTCGTCCAGCCGGCCAGGGTCGGGGTGCGCAGCCGAGCCCGGCTGCGGGTCTCGCCGCTGCACCTCTCCTACAGCCACCAGGTGCGCCTACGCCGTCAACGCCCCGGTGCGCTCTACGAGGAGGCCGCGGCCGAGCTGCGCTGCGACCTCGAGCCCGCCGAGTCCACCGCCCGAGCGCTGCGCGAACTGCTCGAGTCCCTGACGCCCGCGACGGAGGCGGCCGACTGACTCGGTAGCATGGCCCGGTGCGGCGCGTCGTCCTCGGCCTGGTGGTACTGCTGGCCGGTGCTATCGCCTACGGATGGAGCGGCCTCTCCTCAGGCATCACGGTGAACGGTCAGCGCATCGACGCGACGACGCTGAACGGCGAGCTCGCCGCCATCAGTCAGCACCCCACCCTCCAGTGCTACGTGACGGCCCTCAGCCCGACCAACTACGGGGTCGGAGCCGGTGGGGACACCGTCAAGGCCTCCGGCGCGGCGGCTTGGACCGAGCTGCGCGTCGAGGGCGTGGCGATCGACCAGTACGTCGAGCGCCGCCTGCACTACACCCCGAGCGCCGCGGACCTGGCCTCGGCCAAGGCGTCGCTCGAGGGCGAGATGACCGTCCAGGCCCAGACCAACCGGCTCACCTGCCCGGGCACGTCGGCCCAGGCGCTGGCCGAGATGCCCCCGGAGATGCGCCAGGCGGAGATCCTCGCCCAGGCCGACTCCTTGTATCTGGTGGGCAAGCTCAAGAGGGCCATCCCGCTGACGGTGGCGTCGATGCGTCACTACTACGACGCTCACCAGAGCTCCTACGACACGTTGTGCGTCTCGATCGCCCTGGTGTCGCCGTCGAGGGTCGCCGCCTTCAGCGCGTCCCAGAAGTCGGGGATGACGGTAGCGGGCCTCGCGCGCACCTACTCCCTCGACCCGTCGGCCCAGAAGGGGGGCGCCTACGGCTGCTACCCCCCGACGGACCAGTCCTACCCCGCGGTGCGCAACGACGTCGCCAACGGCACGCTCGACGCGTTCCCCTCGACCCCCCAGTACATCAACTACGGGGGCCAGACCTACGCCTTCTACGTCGCCCTGACCAAGCGCACGCCGACCCCCTTCACCTCGGCGGCGCCGGCGGTGCTCAACGACCTGAAGAACCTCAACGCGACGGCGGCGGCCTCGGTGAAGAACACCCTGCTCTACGAGGCGGCGGTCCACGTCGACCCGGCCTTCGGCCGCTGGGGCCTCGCGAGCGGCGGGCCCACGGTCTTCTCGCCCGCCACGCCGAGCGCGTCTGACGTCACCGGGACGAGCACCCTGGGCGGCGGCGCGGCCAGCTATCGGTGAGGCCTCGCGTCCGGGTCGTTGGACTCGGCCCCGGCGCCCCGGGGGCCGTCACGGTGGGCGCCCTCGAGCGGCTGGCCCACGCGGAGGTGGCGCGACTGCGCACCCGGCGCCACCCCTCGGCTGAGGGCCTCGCCGACCTCGCGAGCTACGACGACTGGTACGAGCGCGCCGACTCCTTCGAGTCGCTCTACGCGGCCCTCGTCGAGGACCTCGTCGCGCTGGCTCGCGGCGCCTCGGGCGGCGAGGTCGTCTACGCGGTTCCGGGCTCGCCCCTGGTCGCCGAGCGCACCGTCGAGCTGCTGCGCGCTCGCCGCGACGTCGAGGTCGTGGTCGAACCCGCCGTGTCGGTGATCGACGCCGCATGCGCGTCCCTCGGCGTCGACCCCATGGCGGTCGGGCTCCGGGTCGTCGACGCGCTCGCGCCGGTCGCCTGGCGCGAGGGCCCCCACCTGGTGCTGCAGTGCTACGCCCCCGAGGTGCTCGCGGTGCTCGCCGATCAGTTGGCCGGCGCGTCGGTCACGCTGCTCTACCACCTGGGGCTGGCCGACGAGCGGGTCGAGGCCGTCGACCCGAGCAACCTCGCCCGGGTCGGACCGGTCGACCACCTCAGCTCGCTGTGGGTGGAGGTGCCCCGCGGGGTCGGGGAGGCGACGGGCGACCTCGTCGCCCTCGTGCACCGACTGCGTGCCGAGTGCCCCTGGGACCAGGAGCAGACCCACGGCTCGCTCGCCCGCCACCTCCTCGAGGAGGCCTACGAGGCCCTCGACGCTCTCGAGGACTACGTGCGCTCGAGCGACGAGGGCTCGACGGCCCACCTGGTCGAGGAGCTCGGCGACCTCTGGTGCCAGATCGTCTTCCACGCCGAGCTCGCGGCCGAGGAGGAGCGCTTCGACCTCGCCGAGGTCGCCGAGCGCCTCTCGGCCAAGCTGGTCGCGCGCCACCCCCACGTCTTCGGCGGTGTCACCGCCGCGACCGCCGACGAGGTGGCCGCACGCTGGGAGGCCAACAAGCTCGCCGAGAAGGGCCGCGCGAGCGTCACCGACGGCATCCCCTGGCAGTTGCCGGCCCTCACCCTCTACACCAAG
>JAKBNI010000016.1:0-21804 GCA_021831125.1 Actinomycetes bacterium
CGTTGCGCACCGACATCTGCCGGCGCGACGACACCCCGGCACCGGACCGAGTGTCCTGAGTGCTCATAGAGCCTCCTTGTCGCAGCGGTCCCTGCGCAATCCGCTCTTCCTCATTTGTAGTGACCGGTCGCCCCACCCCCCTAGAGGCATAGGTCCCCCTCTCGTGAGGATGCGCCCCACTCCGCGATGCGCTAGAGAGGTCTCGTGGAGATCTCGACCACGAACCCCGGACGAGACGACCTCGCGCGTTGGCTCGACGAGTCGCCGACCGAGTGGTCGCGCCTCCACCCGGCGCTCACCCGTCACCTCGCGCTGCGCCTCGGTGGGCCGCTCCCCCCGGCGTGGGTCGGCGAACTCGACGACTTCGCGGCGACCGCTGCGCAGGTGATCGACCCGGCGGTCGCGCGCTGTGAGTCCCACCGCGACCTGCCCCGCCACGTCCCCTACGACGGTGTCGGGCGTCGGGTCGAGCACGTCGAGTTCCACCCGGCCCACGACGTGGCCACGGCCGCCGCGTGGGCCTCGGGCCTGCTCGACACCGACCGGACCCTCGAGGGCGACCTGCGCCTGGCCGGGCTCTTCTTCCTCCTCACGCACGTCGGTGAGGGGGGCGTCGCCTGCCCGATCGTCTGCACCATCGGGCTCCGCCGCGCGCTCGAGCGCCGGGCCGACCCCGCCCTCGCCGAGCGCTACGTCGCGCGCCTGCGCGAGGTGGACGCCACCCGCGCGGCGCGTGGGGCCCAGTTCCTCACCGAGGTCCAGGGCGGCAGTGACGTCGGGGCGAACCTCGTGGTCGCGGTTCCCGACGAGGGTGTGCCCGGAGCGTGGCGGATCACGGGCGAGAAGTGGTTCTGCTCGGTCGCCGACGCCGACCTCTTCGCCCTCACGGCCCGACCCGAGGGCGCGGCGGCCGGCACGCGGGGCCTCGGCTGCTTCCTCGTCCCGCGCACCCTCGACGGGGTGACACCCAACGGCTTCGCGATCCGACGGCTCAAGGACAAGCTCGGCACCCGCGCCCTCGCCTCGGCCGAGATCGACTTCGACGGCGCGCTCGCGTTTCCCATTGGAGATGTCGGAGACGGCTTCGCGGTCGCCGTCGAGGAGCTGCTCAACGTCTCGCGGTGGCTCAACGCCCTCGGCGCGGCCGGCATCATGGGTCGGGCGTGGCTCGTCGCCTCGGGCTTCGCGACGCGCCGGCGGGCCTTCGGCCGACCCATCGAGGACTTCGACGGCGTGGCGGAGCAGCTCGCGCTCCTGCGGGCCCACGCCGACGCGGCGATCGCCTCAACCGTGGCGCTGAGCGCCCTCGTCGGTCGACTCGACGAGGGCACGGCCACCGACGACGAGGCGTGCGCGCACCGATTCCTCGTCAACGCCCTCAAGGTCGTCACGTCCCTCGACGCGACCGCGTGCGTCCACGACGCTATCGAGGTCCTCGGCGGCAACGGGACGATCGAGGACTTCAGCGTTCTGCCCCGCCTCTACCGAGACGCCGTCGTCTTCGAGAGCTGGGAGGGGACCCACCACGTGCTCTGCGCGCAGATCCAGCGCGACGCCGCGCGGGGCCTGGTCACCGAGGGGCTCGAGCGGTGGTTCGAGAGCGAGCTCGACCGCGTCCCCGACGTATCGCGTGTGGTCTCACGAATCGTCCGCGAGACGGGACGCGAATCGATCGCCCGACTCGCACCCGGACGCGTCGAGACGCTCTCGGGGTCCGACCTCCGCCGCGTCGTCACCCGAGTGACCCGGTGCGTGCAGGCCGCGATGATGCTCCGAGGAGCGGGTGACGACCCGTCGGGCGACGCGGCGAGGGCCACCGCGGCACTCTTCGTGGCGCGGCACCTGGGCGACCGCGACTCGCGCGAGGACTGGGACTCTCTGATCAAGGCAGTCCGCGAGCCAACTCGGTGGGGAGTCGCTGATGCTCCCACCGTCCCGTGACCAGCGCGGGGCCTATGAGGCGACTCTGGGCGGCCTAGTCTTCCCAGCGGGCCGCTAGCTCATCGGGAAGAGCAGGGGACTTTTAATCCCAAGGTGCCGGGATCGAGACCCGGGCGGCCCACCAAGAACCCAAGCGCCGAAGGGCCTTGGAATCACTGGGGTCTCTCCGTTCCACTCGTCGCGAGGCTGGCTCGCGCCTCGCCGCCTCTGTCAGTTGACCGCCACTCCTGCTCACTATCCGTGGGCAGAGCGTGGGCAGATCGCTTCCCCCCGTGGCGATCACTTCTTGCGAAAGGGGGACCATGGGCGGAGCCAACTCAGCGCACGCGTGACGAGACCCCCAACCACCAGGTCTTCGACAACCTGCTCGAGGCCCGGGTCCTCCTCGAGGACCACCGCATTGACTACAACGTGAACCGCGCTCACAGTGCTCACGGCTGGATGTCCCCGACCGCATTCGCTGCTCACCTGCTCAGCCGACACCAGCAGTCACTCGCATCATCAGTGGACCAGCGATGGAGGATCGTCATCCGCAGAACGTGTTGGCATCCTCGAATGTCGCGAGCCCCCGCGGTGCGTGCTGTCGAACTCGTGGCGCGGGCGTCGAATGCGTTTCCTCGGGTAGACGGCATGGGGACAGATGCCTTCCCACGGTGTCGGCCCGTCGCTAGCATCACGCCAGGTCATCGTCGATGCCCGACACATGGGTCAGGAGTTCCTGATGGGACGCTTTGGTGCTGCGCTTCTTCGCCGTCGTGACGGAGAAGTCGATACCGCGTGGATGCGCTCGAACCTGCAGGGACCCGAGACACTGGTGGTGTCGAGTCCGCAGTTCAATGAGGGCGGCACCATTCCTCTGCAGTGCGTTAGCGAACGAATCGGAGGGGAGAACAAGTCGCCTGCCCTATTCTGGACGCCACCGCCTAGCGAGACGAAGTCGGTCGTCCTCGTTGTCGAGGACCCGGACATCCCTCTTGGCAAGCCGTTCGTGCACTGTCTGGCCCTCGTCGACCCGACTCGGCTTGAACCTGAGCATTCTTTGGCCCTCGGCGCGCTGTCGTCGACCAGTCCGCCCCATGGGGTCCATATCCTGCGCCCGACCATGGGTGACGGCTACCGGAGCCCTGAGCCCCCCAAGGGCAGCGGGCAGCATCGCTACATGTTCCAACTGTTCGCGTTATCGGACCACGTCTTTCGTGGAGGCGCGGAGTCGGCGCTTGACCGACAGAAGCCCCGAGACCTTCTGGCCTCCCTCAATGCGACCGTGGTCGCACGAGGCCGTCTAACCGGGATGTTCGGGCGCTGAGCGGCCCCGACTCTCCAGGACCAGTGGGCGTTGTCGAGTCGACCTTCGCCCGCTAACGAGTTCGGAAAATACCGGAGACGCTGCCTCCCCCGACCAGAGGAGTGCATATGAAGACTCAGTCTCCAACGGCTGAGATCCCATCCGAAGGCGCCGGGATCGAAACCTGAACGCTCCACCTGGACATGTCCATCGTGTTCCGACGATCCTCCGAGCGGACGAGGCGGGTCCTACCGATCCACTGCGATCAGGGAGGGCCGCGGCGCCAGCCGCGCGGTGAGGGGCTTCCCAAGTCTCACCCGACCCCAGCGGCTGACGGGCCCCGGGTCCCCACCCGCGCCTGGAGCGATCGATCCACGAGGCGTCACCAATCGGGAACCGCACTGCGGGGGACGTCCCTGGCCCTTACAGCCAGGGCGAGGTGCGCGCCCTCGAACCGAAGGCATCGAACCGGTGGCGGCGTGAGGTGGCGACATGGAAGCCCCTGATCGCCGTCACGACGCTCGGCGCCCAGAAGTCCGTGGCCCCCGGTCCCTGGTACTCGTCTGGACGAAGGTGCGGCCGAGACTTCGGTGGGCGGAACCTCTCCGGGCGTGTGGGCGTCGATGTCGCTCGGCCACGACCTTTGATGAGTGCTGGAGGGGCGGTGCACGATGGCGTCGCTGACATCGCAGCCAGTGTCAGCTGAGCGAGTGGTCCTGTTTGATCACGTCGAGGTGTGCCCAGCTCTCGAGTGACTCGACACCGGGCAGGTCGCGGATCTGATCGAGCGCGCCCACCAGGTCGGACTGCGTACCCACCAGAAGCGTGCCGATCGCGTCGTATCGTCCGAGGGTCAGGCTCAGGTAGCTCACCGCCTCCAACGCGGCGACGGCCGCCACGTCGGCGCTCTCGTCGGGCCCGCGCAAGCGGAGGCCGAAGCCGCACATGTGGCGTAGCCCCACCTTGCCCGGGGAGACCAGGGCGGTTACCCGCACCACACCCGAGGCGAGCAAGTGGTGCACGCGCCCGCGCACGGCCGAGGGCGAGAAGTGGGTCTCCCGTGCGAGGCGCGCGAAACTGGCTCGCCCGTCGGACTTGAGGACGTCGAGTATTGCACGATCGACGTCGTCGATCTCGGCTGGAGTAATGGGGGTCGGCGGCGCGAAGACGTCCTTCACGCGCTCGGTGTAGAGGGTCGACTCCACATGGACCACACCGGGCGTAGCGGCGATGCGGTTGACTTCGTCGCGCAGTGCTCCGGTGCCCGCCGCGCGCGCCTCGGCCACGAGCGCGGCGCGCCCGGCCACCACCGATACCAACGGCACGGTGTCCGACTCGGCGATCACTCGTCCGATCAGCGAGGCGGCCCCGTCGACGGTTATCGACAAGTGGGCGAATGCGCGCAGTTGCTGAGTGCTCGGGTGCACGATCCCCACCACGCGAAGGGTCCCACTCTCGAGCAGGCGCGAAACCCGTGCCCGGGCGGCCACCCGCGAGAGCCCCACCGTCGCCGCGAGGCTCTCCATCGACGCTCTTCCATCACGCTGGAGCGCTTCGCAGAGTCGGGTGTCGACGTCGTCGAGATTCACCGGATTTCCCAAAACGCCGAATCGTCGGTGGGAGCCACCACCTCGTCACCGCATCCGTAGCCCGCGCGGCCTGGGGGCAACCAATCGCTCATGCGGCCGATAGTATCAACACATTACGTCGGTTCTTAGCGCCTCTCACCGACGTTTCGTCTGTTGACGGGCTCAGTGGCGACTCATATGCTCCCGGGCAGGGCGCGATCGACTGATCGCGGGGGGAGGACTTTCGTGGGCGCGAGTGCCCTCATGAGGGGTCCCCAGCCGATTCGGCCCGAGCACCTCGTCACCCTGGCCAACTGGCAGTCGCCCCCCGCGAACCGGTGGGCCTTCCAGCACGTGCGCGAGCTCGTCCCCACGGCGCCGATCCGGCGCGGCGACGGGTCCGTCTGGCGCCTCGAGCGCGACGAGCACGACCTGGATGACCTGAGGGTGACGTCGGCGGGCGAGCCCCAGAGCCTGCGCCAGTTGCTCGCTTCCAGTGAGACCGACGGATTCCTCGTCATCCACCGGGGACGTGTCGTCGTCGAGCAGTACTTCAACGGGATGACTGAGGACACCCCTCACCTCCTCCAGTCGGTCTCCAAGTCCATCACCGCGGCGGTCGCCGGACGCCTCATCGGGCAGGGGGTGCTCGATCCGGCCGCCGCGCTCGACGACGTCGTGCCCGAACTGACCGGGACCGCCTTCGCCGGCGCCACGGTGCAGCAGCTGCTCGACATGCGCACGGGGACCAGATTCAACGAGGACTACACGGACGAGGACGCCGACGTGCGCCGCTTCGAAGAGGTGTACCTCTGGCGCCCGCGCCGCCATTCGGAGCTCCCGGCTGACGCGCTGGCCTACTTCGCGACGCTGGAGAATGACGAGCCCCACGGGGGAGAGTTCCGCTATCGCTCGGTGCTGACCGACGTGATGGCCTGGGTCATCGAGGCCGCAGCCAACGCACGTTTCCACGAGGTCGTGGCTCGCGAGATCTGGGCCCCGATGGGGGCAGAGTACGACGCCGCCGTCACTGTCGACGCGCACGGAAACGCCATGGCCGACGGCGGCCTCTGTGTCACCTTGCGCGACCTCGGACGCTTCGGTCTCCTCTACGCGGATAGCGGTCGACGAGGTTCTGAACAGGTGGTGCCGGCCGAGTGGGTCGCCGACACCGTGGCGGGGACGCCGCAGAGTCGCGCGGCCTTCGCGCGCAGCGCCGAGTCGCGCGGCTTCCCCGCGACCGCGCACTACCGCAACTACTGGTGGGTCTACGACGCCGACGCCCCAATCCTCTACGCGGCGGGCATCAACGGTCAGAACCTCTTCGTCCACGGGCCTACTCAGACGGTCGTCGCGAAGCTCTCGACCTGGCCCACGGCACTCGACGGGGCGAAGCAGTCGGCGCTGCGCGACGCCACGGTGGCCATCGGGGATTATCTCGAGGGCCGACGGGGGCTGCGCGGATGAGCAACGTTCGACTCCTGACGAGTTCAGGAGAGAGGCGCGCCTTGCGCGCGGGAAGGGGGAGTTGACGTGAGTCAGCACACTGCAAAGCGAGGACGCCGCGGCGCCTGGTGGGGAGTGGTACTCGCCGGGGTGGCCAGCCTGGTGGCGGCCCCGGTAGCGACGGGGGCGGCGACCGGGTCGGGGGTCCACCTCGTCTCGACGACGCCAGCGGCTAAGGGTCCGTTGTCGTCCATCACCTGGGACCTCCCCGGTGGTGAGCCCACCACGCTCGACTACGCGAAGTCGGCGGACTACTCACCCGACATCATGGTGTCAAACCTCTGTGACGACTTGCTTCGCCTCACGCCGACCTTCGGGATCGCTCCAGGGATCGCGACCTCGTGGAAGTACACCTCCCCCACGACGGTGGTGTTCCAGATCCGCCACGGCGTGACGTTCTGGGACGGACACGCGCTGACCGCTGCCGACGTGGCCTACAGCATGCTGCGCAACCTCAATCCCAAGGTCGAGCCTGTCAACGGCGCTTACTACGCCTCGGTCAAGTCGATCGTCGCGACCACCCCCTACGTGGTGACCGTCACCCTGTCCAAGCCCGACGAGCTCTTCGTCAAGGAGATGGCGACGATCTCAGGCGCCATCGCCGAGAAGTCCTACCTGATCAAAGAGGGCGCGAAGTACGGAACACCCGCCGGTGGCGTCATGTGCTCGGGCCCCTACGAGCTAACCAAGTGGAACCCTGGCAACGACATCGTGCTCACGGCCAACCCGCACTACTGGGACCCCGCCTACACAGCCAAGATTCACACGATCACGGTCAAGTTCATCAACAACTCCTCGACGCTCACCAGCGCTCTGCTCTCGGGTCAGATCGCTGGTGCCTACGGAGTGCCCGCCACCAGCTATCCCGAGCTTCGCACCGCGAGTTCGGGCACGCTCTACTTCGGGCCGAGCCTCTCGATCACCGAGTTGGCACCGACGTCGACGACCGGCCCCATCGGCAACGTCAAGGTCCGCGAGGCGCTCTCGCTGGCGCTCGACCGCTCGGCCATCGCCAAGGTCGTCTACGGTGGCGCGGCCACGCCCAACCTCGCGCTGACCCCGCCCACCGCGTGGGATCCGGCGGCGACGTCGGTCTACCGTGCCGCCTACGCCAAGCTGGGTCCAAGCTCACCCCAGATCGCCCGCGCGAAGTCACTCGTCAAGTCAGTACCGGACCACGCCGCGCCGATCACCCTGGGCCTGCTCTCGGGCGACCAGACCGAACTGGCACTGGCCACCGCGGTCCAGCAGGCCGGAGCATCGATTGGGCTCAACATCAAGCTCGACGAGATGCAGCCGCTGGCCTTCTCCAACGCGTTCTTCGTCGCTTCGTATCGCAAGGGCGTGGACATGCTGGTCGACGAGGGCTACCTTGACGTCCCGGACCCGCTCGACTACCTCGGGCTATGGTTCCCCAAGGGCGCCCTGTTCGACTACACCAACTACAACAACGCGACCGTCAACGCCGACCTGGTCAAGGCCCAGCAGACCTACGACGCGACGAAGCGCGCCAATCTGATCACGGCGGCCCAGTCGATCTACATGGCCGACAAGATCGTCATACCGGTCGTCAACCCTGACGAGTCACTCTTCCTCAACAAGTCCATCACCGGTGCGCCGGCGTCGTTCGCCTACATCTACGAGCCCTGCCTGGCCAAGTTGGGCGCGGCAAAGTAGTGATCTAGGGGCCGGGCGACCCCGGGGGTCCAAGGAGAGCGAGCATGTGGAAAGTCGTCGGTGAGCGGGCCGTCTCGCTCGTCGTGACCCTCCTCATGGCCAGCGTCGGCATCTACGGCGCGCTCTTCTTGGCCCCGGGAAACCCAGCCACCTTGTTGGCCGGAGGACACGCCACGCCGGCGGTGCTCGCGGCGATCGAGCGATCTGAGCACCTCAACGAGCCCTTCTTCGCCCGATACTGGCACTGGCTCGTCGCTGTCCTGCACGGCAACCTCGGGCAGTCCTTCGTCTATCGAGAGCCAGTGACCACGCTGCTGGCGGGACGGGTGGGCAACACGGTCTTCCTGGTGCTGTACGCCGCCGCGCTCATCATCGCGGGCGGAGTGGTCCTCGGCCTGCTCGGGGCGCTCGACCGGCGCGCCGGTGCGGTCATCACCGTGGTGACGAGCGTGGGGCTCGGCATCCCTTCGTTCGTCGCGGCGATCGCCCTCATCACCGTCTTCTCGGTCAAGCTCGGCTGGTTCCCGGTCTTCGGCACCGGCAGTGGGTGGCTGAGCCAACTCTGGCACCTGACGCTGCCGGCCGTCGCTCTGGCCATCTCGTGGACGGCCTACACGGCGCAGCTGACCAAGGCCGCGGTACGCGAGGAGTTGGGTCGTGAGCACGTCGAGACGGCGCGAAGTCGTGGAATCTCGACGCGTCACGTGATCGTCCGACACGTCCTGCGCAACGCGATGATCCCCATCACGACCGTGTCGGGACTGACCGTGGCGGGCCTCATCGCCGGTGACGTCGTCGTCGAACAGGCCTTCGGCATCAACGGGCTGGGCTCCTTCCTCGTCCAGTCGACCCTGCAGAAGGACTTCGCCAGCGTCCAGGCCGTCTCGCTGATACTGGTGGCCACCTTCGTCGTGGTCAATGGACTGGTGGACGTATGGAGCCTCGTGCTCGATCCACGACTTCGAGCGGGCCGCGCCTGATGGCGCGGGTCGAGGCTCCCCTCGTCGCTCCGACCGAGGCGCCCTCGCGCCGACGCCTCGACTGGGTCCTGGTCTCCACGAGTTCCGTCATCGCGCTACTGGTGATCATGGCGGTCTTCGCTCCCCTCCTCGCGCCCGACGATCCCAACTACGCCAACATCCTGGCCACCAACCAGGGACCGAGCGCCGCGCACCTGTTGGGCACCGACTCCTTCGGACGTGACCTCCTCAGCCGACTCATCTACGGCGCGCGGCTGAGTCTGCTCGGCCCCGCGCTCATCATCGTCATCGCGACCCTCGTGGGGACTGCGCTGGCCATCCTCTCGGCCTGGTACGGGGGATGGTTCGACCGGGTGGCCAGCCGCGTCGCCGACATCCTCTTCGCCTTTCCTGGGCTGATCTTCGCGATGCTGGCGGTCGCGATGTTCGGGCCCGGTCTCCTCGCCCCGGTCGTCGCGCTCTCGATCTCTTACACGCCCTACCTCATGCGCGTCGTTCGCGCCGAGGCGCTTCGCCAGCGCAATCTGCCCTACGTAGCCGCCTGCTACGTCGAGGGACTGCGAGTGCGCACCATCTGCACGCGCCACATCCTGCGCAACGTGATGCCCCTTCTCCTCGTACAGGCGGCGCTCTCGTTCGGCTACGCCCTGGTCGACCTGGCTGCGATCTCCTACCTTGGCCTGGGGGTCCAACCTCCGACACCCGAGTGGGGCGTCATGGTCTCGACGGGCCAGTCCGCGATACTCGCCGGCCACCCCCAAGAGTCGCTCCTGGCCGGGCTGATGATCGTCGTCACGGTGGTCGCCTTCAACCTCTTGGGTGACCGACTGGCTACGCGTCAGAAGGGGGTGGTTCGCGCGTGAGCGTCCTGGAGATCGACCACCTGGCCGTCGACCTGCCCGTGGAGGGCGTGTTGCGCCGGGTCCTCCACGATGTCACCTTGCCCATCGCACCGGGCGAGGCCGTCGGTCTCGTGGGCGAGTCGGGTGCGGGCAAGTCGATGGTCTCGCGCGCCGTGATCCGCCTGCTACCCGAGGGGGCGGCGGTCCACGGTGACATCCGCTACGCGGGCGACTCGGTACTGGCGATGGGCCGCCCGGCCCTGCGCCACTTCCGCACGCACGACGTCGCCATGATCTTCCAGGATCCTAGGGCTCACATCAACCCGGTCCGCACGGTCGGCGACTTCCTCGTCGAGGCGCTCGTCGAACGCGGTGAGCGCCGTGAAAGCGCCACGACCACGGTGACCGCGTTGCTCGCGTCGGTCGGGGTGAGCGACCCGGAGAGGCGGTTCCGCCAGTTCCCCCACGAGCTTTCCGGCGGGCTGCTTCAGCGCGTCATGATCGCCGCGGCCCTCGCGGTCTCGCCCACCCTCCTGCTGGCCGACGAGCCCACGACGGCCCTCGACGTCACGACCCAGTCCGACGTCATGGTCATCCTCGACGCGCGCCGACGCGAGCGCGGCCTCGCCATGCTCTTCGTGACCCACGATCTGGAGCTCGCCGCCGCGGTCTGTGACCGCATAGCGGTCCTCTACGCCGGTCTCCTCATCGAGGACGTGCCGACGGGTGACCTCCGCCGAGATCTTCGTCACCCCTACACGGCCGGCCTCTTGGCGTCGCGCCCCGATCCCGTCTCGCCACGGCGGCGGCTCGCGGCGATACCTGGGCGACCGCTGTCCGCCTTCGAGATCGGCCCGGGATGCCCGTTCGCTCCGCGCTGCCCCTTCGCCGTCGCGCGCTGCCTCAGTGAGCGGCCCGAGCTGCGCGACCTCGACACCGGAAGGGTCGCCTGCCATCGAGCCGAGGAGCTGCGGGGCCAACTCCTCTCGATCGCGACCCCTGGAGCGGCGAGTGCCTGAGGACTCGATCTTGGAGGTCCGCGGGCTCCGCAAGGTGTACCGCGTGCGCGCCTCTCGCGCCGATCCCGGTCCCGCGGGTTCGGCGCTGCTCGGCCACCCCCTGGCGCGCCGTCAGCGTGCCAGGGCCCTCGTGGCCGTCGACGACGTGTCGTTCTCGGTAGCGCCGGGCCAGTCGCTGGCTGTCGTCGGGGAGTCCGGCTCGGGCAAGACGACGGTCGCGCGCATGGTCGTGGGGCTGGAGCGGCCCACGGGTGGCACCATCTGGGTCTCGGGTCAGGAGCGCTCGTGGCGCCACGTGACCTCGCGCGAGCGGCGTCGGCGCGCGCGGGAAGTCCAGATCATCTTCCAGGACCCCTACTCGTCGCTCGACCCGCGCATGAGCGTGCGCGGGTGTCTCGACGAGTCACTCCGCCTGCACTTCGACTGGGGCCGCGAGCGGCGTGACGCGCGCGTGGCCGAGCTCCTTGATCAGGTCGGTCTCGACCGACGTCAGGCCGAGTCGCTCCCGAGGGCCCTCTCGGGTGGCCAGCGTCAGCGCGTGGCCATCGCCCGAGCGTTGGCCAGCGAGCCCCGCGTCCTGATTTGCGACGAAGCCGTCGCGTCCCTCGACGTCTCCATCCAGGCCCAGGTGCTCAACCTCCTGAGCGACATTCGCGACGCCACGGGTGTCTCGTACCTCTTCATCTCCCACGACCTCGCCGTTGTGCGTCAGGTCAGCGACAACGTGGTCATCATGCGCCGGGGCCGCGTGGTCGAGGCGGGGCCGACGGCGTCCGTTCTCTCCGACCCGTCGAATGGGTACACCAAGCAGCTCCTCGCGGCCATTCCCCGGCCCGGATGGAAGCCGACACGCAGCGCTAGCCCCGATGAGTCCTAGCGACCGGACGTAGGCACCCCTCAGCCACGTGTCGGGTGACTGGCGGATCCGTGAGGCGACGGTCCGCGGGGTCCGAGCTCGAGCGGGGGTTGGGGCGCCGCTCGTTGGCGGACGAGAGCCCGCTCACACCATCGCCGCGATGCTCCACCCGTCGCGTGTGAGGCGATGATTGGTGGCGGCCCCTCAGACGGCGGGGACCTGTTGGGTGATGCAGTGGATGTTGCCGCCCCCGAGGAGTATCTCCCGGGCGGGCACGCCTACGACCTCGCGGTGGGGGTAGAGACGCTGCAAGATGGCCTGTGCCTCGTCGTCGGTCCGCTCGTCGAGCAGGGGGAAGACGATGCGGGTCGTGCCCGTGTAGTAGTTGACGTAGGAGGCCGCGAGCCGATCCCCGGGGGTGCGGGGCTTGGTCCCCTCCACCTCGTCGATGCCCCAGGCCTCCTCCTTGGTCAGATAGAGCGGTCCAGGTGACGGGATCGTCACCACCTCGATCGCCCGTCCCCGGGCGTCGCGGGCCGTCTCCAGCCGGCGCCGGGCGTCGCGCGAGATCTCGTACTGGGGATCGTGGCGGTCTTCGGTCCAGGTGAGGGCCACGACACCGGGGCGCACGAACGACGCCAGGTTGTCGACGTGACCGCTCGTCTCGTCCCCGTAGACGCCGCGCCCGAGCCATATGACGGTGGTCGCCCCGGTGTACTCGTACAGGAACCCCTCGATGTCCTCCCGGGAGAGGTCGGGGTTGCGGTTGGGGTTGAGCAGGCACTCCTCGGTCGTGAGCAGGGTGCCCTGGCCGTCGACGTGGATGGAGCCGCCCTCCAAGACGATCGGCGCGCGGTACCGGTCCACGCCCTCCACGTCGATGACCTTGCGCGCCACCAGTTCGTCCTGGTCCCAGGGGAAGTAGAGGCCGCCCCGGAGGCCGCCCCAGGCGGTGAACATCCAGTCCACGGCCCGACGTCCGCCGCGGCCGTCGATCACGAAGGTCGGACCCGAGTCGCGGATCCACGAGTCGTTGGTCGACATCTCGATGACCCGGATCTCGGGGCTCAGCGTGTCCCGGGCGTGGCGCCACTGCTCTTTCGAGGCGACCATCGTGGTGCGCTCGCTCACCGCGATCGTCTCGGCGACCGCGGCGAACTCCGCCTGGGCGGGCTTGGCGCCCAGGCGCCAGTTGTCGGTGCGCTCGGGCCAGATCATCCACGTCTCGTCGTGGGGCTCGAACTCCCCGGGCATCCGGTAGCCGTCGGCCCGGGGGGTGGTGGAGAGGGTCCGGCTCATCGGGCCCCGTCGAGGTCCTCGGGTGCGGCGAGCGCGACCCGTTCCTCGTCCGAGACGGCGGGCCGGGAGCGGCCGTGCCGCAGGCACCACCCCACGATCGCCTCGCCGACGACGACCGCCGTGGCGACGATGATGAGGAGCGGGCCGGTGTAGGCCCAGTCCACCGGCGACCCGGGGGTCCACAAGAACAGGACCAGCGTCGCCACGACCGAACCCGTCGCGAGGACGACCGACACCCATAGCCCGACACGACCACCGGGCACCCGGAACGGCCGCGGGGCGCCGGCGTCCCTCGCGCGCAGTCGGATGATGGCGGGGAACATGAGCACGTAGGGCAGGAGGAAGACCACCGAGGACGACGCGAAGAGCGCGTAGTAGAGGTTGTCCTGGCTCTTGAGGAAGAGACCCGCGAAGAGGAGCACCACCGTGGAGACCGCCCCGGTGAGGATGAACGCCCACAACGGCGCGCCCCGCCTCGACTCGACGGCGAAGATCCGGGGCATCTCTCCGACCTGGGCCGCCTCCGCGGCCGACCGGTTCGCCCCCAGCGACCAGGTGACCATGTTGCCGAAGTAGGCGACCATGACCGCGACGCCGAGGATCCAGGGCAGCGGCGAGCTCGATCCGAAGATCGCCTTGAACGACTCGACCAGCCCGGCGGTCAGGCCGATCTTCTCGACCGGCAGGACTAGCAGGATGCCGAGGGTGCCGAGCACGTACAGGGCGCTCAGCGCGAGGCCCGACAGGCCGATCGCGCGGGCCACGTCCCGGCGGGGCCGACGCATCTCGCCCGACAGCGAGGAGACGAGCTCGAAGCCGAGGAGCTGGTAGACGAGCACCGGCAGGTACAGCTTGGCGACTCCGAGGTTCGGCAGCATCGCGTGGAGAGAGAAGCCGTTGGCGGTCCCGTGGCGGGCGGCGACCACCACGCCGCCGATCCCGATCACGAGGATGATGGCCCCCTTCACCAGAGCGCTTCCCCCGGTCACTCGCTTGTCGACCCGCAGCGTCTGGATGCCCACCAGCACCGTCACCCAGGTCAGCACGATCGCCACGAGGGACTGCGAGAGCGTCGACGCGCCGTGCCAGAAGAGCCCGGTCATCACCCCGGTGAAGAGCAGGTAGACCGACGGCATCCACATGGCCACGTTGACCCAGTACCAGTACGTCGTGCGCGCCGCCCACCGGGGCCCGTACGCGCGCCGGACCCAGTCGTAGATCCCCCCCTCGTAGGGGTACGCCGTGCCGAGTTCAGCGATGATCAGCGCGCTGGGCACGAAGAACAAGACGATGGTGACCACCCACCACCCGATCGACGAGACGCCGATCGACGCCGTCGCCGTGAGCTGGTCGACCACCAGGATCGCCGCCACCATGAACAGCGTCACGTCAAGGAAGCTGAGCACCCGCTCGCGGGGGTGTGGCGGGACCATCCTCGTTGTGGGGGCCGGCGGGGCGGGGCGCCGGGTGTCGTGGATGGTCATGTCGTCTCTCCTCTCGTCAGCCGGTGCGATGGGCACCGACGAACTCGCCCTGGTGTTCGGCGAGGTAGGCTTGGATCGCCGCGGCGTGGTGGGCGGCGAGCTCCGCCGGCGGGTCGTGGGGCACCCGGGCGTAGGTGAACCACACGAGCAGGGCCTTCTCCACGTGGAGGCGGTTCTCCGCCTGGGCGAACACGATGGAGCGCTCGGAGTCGATGACCTCGTCGGTCACCTCGACACCCCGGGAGGCGGGCAGGCAGTGCATGAACCGAGCCGTCGCCGGCGCGCGGTCCATGAGCCCCGTGGTGACCTGGTAGCGGGGCATGAAGGCGGCACGGCGCGCAGGGACCTCCGCCTCCTGGCCGATCCACCACCAGGTGTCGGTGTACACGAAATCCGCCTCCGCCACCGCGTCCTCGACGTCGGTGGTGACCGTGGTCGTGCCGTGTCCCGCGTCGGCCTGGTTGCGCCGGGCGATCTCGACCCACTCGGGGGGCGCCAGGTAGTTCGCGGGCCCCGCGTGGACGAAGGACATCCCGAAGCTCGAGGCGGCGTGCATCAGCGACGAGCAGACGTTGGTCCGGTCACCGACGAAGACGATCGTGCAGTCCTCGAGGGTCTTGCCCGGTGGAAGGTGCTCCATCATGGTGAAGAGGTCGCACAGGGCCTGGGTGGGGTGGTTGTAGTCGGAGAGCCCGTTGATCACCGGCACCGTCGAGGCGGCGGCCAGTTGGACCAGCGTGTCGTGCTTCACCACCCTCGCCTCGATGACGTCGCACATCGTTGACAGGACCCGGGCGGTGTCGGCGATCGACTCACGGACCCCCAGGTGGATCTCGCCGGGTCTCAGGTAGAGGGCGTGTCCGCCGAGCTTCGCCATCGCGACCTCGAAGGAGACCCGGGTGCGCGTGGACGGCTCCTCGAAGATCATGCCTAGGGAGCGTCGCTGGAGGAGCGCCGGCACGCACCCGTCTCGGTCGGCGTCTTTGAGGACGCGCACGAGCGAGAGGATGTCGCCCAGCTCACGCGGGGTGAAGTCGTTCGTGTCCAGGAAGTCATCAGTGGTCACCGTCGACCGCCTCGCGTTCGCGTACCGCTCTTCCCCTCTTGTAATGGACGGCGCGCTCGGAGGGGTACCGCCGAAAGTCACCATCGCGGGGCCGCGATCATTGCCAGGCGATCACCCCCGTGCGACCCGGCCCGATCGCCCCGACGTGGCCGGCGACGATTCCCCGCTCTCATCACGATCGACGTCGGCGGCGCCGCCAGAGCGTCTCCTCCCCCGACGGGGACGTCGATGACCCTGGCGTGCCCTACAACGCCGTGCTCGTCCGTCTCGTCCTAGTGGCGTGGGGATCCCTTCGCCGGGATCTCCCGATTCCGCACCGCGCGGCGCGGGTGACACGATTGACGCTGTCCCGGGAGCACTCGGGTGATCCGAGTGGGGGCTCGGCCGAGCGCGAGCGACTCAAACCCTCACGAGGGTCGCGGGCCCTGCGCGGGACGGACACCGCCCCGGGTGCCGGTGCCGGGGGCGCGGCATCGCGAGGGCGTCCCGGGGGACGACTCCATTAGTCCATCGATGGACCCGTCGCGCGGGCGCAACGGGTGGGGCCGGCGAGCCCGGTTCAAGTGGGAGATTCTCTGGCTGACGCGAGCGGCGGACAGGGGTCTCCCGACCGACGGACGCCCAGCGACGCCCCGAGCCGCCTCGGCTGTCCCCGGGGGCGGACTCGGGTCAGATCGACGCCGAGTCCGCTCGCCGGGGGACTACTCAGATAACGCGGACGTTCTGGGCTTCCTCGCCCTTCCGACCGGGCGCCGGGTCGAACTCCACTCGCTGACCCTCTTCGAGGGTCTTGTAGCCCTCGCCTTGGATGTTCGAGAAGTGAACGAACACGTCGTCACCCTGCTCGCGGGAGATGAATCCGAAGCCCTTCTCCGCGTTGAAAAACTTAACTGTGCCTTGTGCCACGTATCACTCAATCTCACTAGGCGCCAGAAGGACCCTTTCCTTCTTCCCGCCTCTGACAGCGTACGCGCTAGCCACGGGGTCACGTCGTAGGCGCCCACCCGGGCCGGACCCGAGTGCGGGCCCTGGCCCCCTCGCCTTCCCTGATCAGGCGTCCTCGGGTGCCCCCTAGCCCGGCCGCGATCGGAGATCACGCCAAGCCGTGCTCCAGGGCGGGTCCCCGAGGCCCGCGAGCTCGGGTGGTTCCACGCCGAAACGGGGTGGGGCCCACCGGCCACGGGTTAGTCGCCGGCCGCCCGCCGCTCGGGCCCGGCCGCCGTCGGGGTCCTCACTCGCCTGATGAGTCCCTCGCGCTCCGAGGTGGGTGGGCGGTGTCAGAGTCCCACGAGAGTTGCGCTGCCTCGCTGACGCGTCAGCTCGACGAGCCCGATCCCGAGCCCTGGTCCCCGAAGAAGCCCCGCTTCGTGTCGCGCTTGGCGTGCTTCTCGCTGCGCTTCTCCTTCAGCGACTTGCCGACCTTCTTGGTGTTGTGTCGGTGGGGTGACTTGTCGGCCACGTCGACTCCTCTCCTGGGCGTCTCCTGGGCGTCGTCAGCGGTGGCGGCGTCGCGGTCGCCCTCGCGCGTGCTCCCCCTCGACACCGGACCGGTGTCGAGGGGCGAACGCTCGACGCGACCTCGACACCGACCCTACTCCGAGCCTCCCCCGCGTTCGGGCCCACTACGGGGTTGCGCGAAGTGCGGCGAGGCGACCTCGCCGGAGCCGCACCCGAGTCGTCGCGCGTTCAGGCACGTCAGGGGCTCGCTCCGGACCCCGCGACAGGGGCCCGGTCCACGGAGACTCGCTCGCGTCGTGGCCTCAGCCGGTGGGGCGAGTCACGCGCCGAGGGCTCGCTTCACGATGCCCGAGCTCTCGGGGTTGATCGACCACCACGTCCAACGCCCTCGCCTCTCGGCGACCACGACGCCGGCCTCGGCGAGGACCTTCGTGTGGTGCGAGATCGTGGGCTGACTGCGTCCCAGGGGGACCTCGAGGTCACACGAGCACGCGGCGCCCCGCTCGTTCAGTATCGACAGGAGCCGGAGCCGGACCGGGTCGGCGAGGGCTCCGAGGAGTCGGGCGAGGCGGACGGCCTCGGCCTCGTCGAGCGGCACCTCGACGACCGTGGCGACGCACGTCTCGTCCGGGGATCCCTCCACAGGGTCCTCGTCTCGACGGACCTCGACTCGACGTCGGGCACGAGACCTATCGACCGTCATGAATGCAATACTAGTCATTGATGATCGTGAATCTATGCCGAGGGTCGTCCCGTGGGCTCCGGTGACCCGACGACCGCTGCGGCGGGGCGTCGACGTGGTGGGCCCTCCTCGGCCGAGCCGGACGCGACCTCCGAGGCCGCCCACGCCGTCGTCGGTCGCCTCTCGGTCCTCGACCGGTTCTTACCGCTCTGGATCCTCGCGGCGATGGCCCTCGGCATCGCGCTCGGGCGCGCGGTGCCGTCGCTCAACACGCACCTGAACGCGATCCAGGTCACCCGGGGCACGTCGCTGCCCATCTTCGTGGGCCTGCTCGTCATGATGTACCCCGTTCTCGCCAAGGTGCGCTACGGCGAGCTCGACACGGTGACCTGCGATCGGCGCCTGCTCGTCTCGTCGCTCCTCTTGAACTGGGTCATCGGACCGGCGGTCATGTTCACCCTGGCCTGGGTATTCCTCCCCGACCAGCCGACCTACCGCACGGGGCTGATCATCGTCGGGCTCGCTCGTTGCATCGCGATGGTGCTCGTCTGGAACGACCTGTCCGGCGGCGACCGCGAGGCGGCGGCGGTGCTCGTCGCGCTCAACTCGCTCTTCCAGATCGTCGCCTTCGCCCTCCTCGGCTACTTCTACCTACGAGTCCTCCCGCACTGGCTGGGCCTCTCGAGCGTCGGCGTCCACTTCTCGATGGCGCAGATCGCCGAGACCGTGGCGATCTTCCTCGGCGTCCCCCTCGTCGCGGGCTTCCTCACCCGCCGGATCGGCGAGCGCACGCGTGGTCGCGAGTGGTACGAGAGCCGGTTCCTCCCCCGGATCGGCCCTCTGGCCCTGGTGGGCCTGCTCTACACCATCGTCATCCTCTTCTCGCTCCAGGGCCACACCATCACCGCCCACCCGGGCGACGTCGCCCGGATCGCCCTCCCCCTCCTCGCCTACTTCGCCCTGATGTGGACCGGCGCCTTCGCGTGGGGCCGGGTCGCGGGTCTCCCCTACGAGCGCACCGCGACCTTGGCCTTCACCGCCGCGGGCAACAACTTCGAGCTCGCCATCGCGGTGTGCATCGGCGTGTTCGGGGTCACCTCCGGCCAGGCCCTCGCCGGCGTCGTCGGCCCCCTGATCGAGGTCCCGGTCCTCGTCGGCCTGGTCTACGTCTCGCTGTGGGCCCGCCGCCTCTTCCCCACCCACCTCGTCAACCCGGGAGGCTCCCGTGCACCTGCTCGCCCTCGGAGGTAGCGACGCCGGCATATCGGCCGCGCTGCGCGCGCGCGAGCTCGACCCGTCGGTCGAGGTCTCGGTCATGCTGGCCGACGAGTACCCCAACTTCTCGATCTGCGGCATCCCCTACCTCGTCGCGGGCGAGGTCGCCGACTGGCGCCACCTGGCGCACCGCCACCGCGAACAGATCGAGGGACTCGGGATCGCCCTGCTCTCCAGCACCACGGCCCGCTCGATCGACGTGGCGGCCCACGTCGTCATCGCGACGGACGCAGACGGATTCGAGCGCGCCGTTCCCTACGACCGCCTGGTGGTCGCCACCGGGGCCGTCCCGGTGCGCCCGCCCATCGCCGGGCTCGACGAGCTAGGGCCCCGCGACGGGGTGCACCTCCTGCACACCATGGACGACGCCCGCGCGGTCCTCTCGACCCTCGAGGAGCGATCGCCCTCGCGGGTGGTCGTCGTCGGGGCCGGGTACATCGGTCTCGAGATGGCCGAGGCCCTCACCGCCCGCGGAGTGGCGGTCAGCGTGCTCGAGGCCCTCCCCCGAGTCCTCGCCACCCTCGACGCCGAGCTCGGCGACGTCGTCGCCGCAGAGCTCGCCGACCACGGCGTCGAGGTGCTGACCTCGACGGTGGTGACCGCGATAGAGCGCGACGGCGCGGGGCTCGTGGTCCAGGCCCGCCGCCACGAACGCGACGGCGAGCCTCTCGCGGTCGAGGTGGCCGCCGGGATGGTCCTCGTCGTCACCGGCGTCGCCCCCGACGTCGCCCTCGCGCGCGACGCCGGCGCGACCCTCGGGCCGCGCGGGGCCATCCGGGTGGACCGGGGCATGGCCACCGGGCTCCCCGACGTATGGGCGGCCGGTGACTGCGTGGTGACCCACCACGCACTGCTCGGCGAGACCTACCTGCCCCTGGGCACCACCGCCCACAAGCAGGGCCGCCTCGCGGGCGAGAACGCGATCGGCGGCGAGCGAGCCTTCGCGGGAAGTGTCGGCACCCAGGTGGTGCGCGTCTTCGGCCTCGTCGCCGCGCGCACGGGGGTCCGCGACGACGAAGCCCGCGCCGCGGGCCTTCACCCGCGAACCGTCGCCACCGTTGCCGACGACCACAAGGCCTACTACCCCGGCGCGACTCCGGTCCGCGTCCGGCTCACCGGAGAGCGCTCCACCGGGCGCCTCCTGGGGGTCCAGATGGTGGGCGCGGTGGCGAGCGCGGTCCATAAGCGCGTCGACACCGCCGCCACCGCAATCTTCTCGGGCCTCGCGGTCGACCAGGTGGGCGACCTCGACCTCTCCTACACCCCACCCCTCGGCAGCCCGTGGGACGTCCTGCAGGTCGCCGCCCAAAACTGGCACGCCTTCCCAGCCGACTCCAACCACGACCCCCGCTGACAACGTGAGCCCCAGAAGTCACGACGCCCCCAGGAACGTCGCGGGGTCGACGGGTCAGCCCTCGTGACTACGGTCCCGCCGTGCGATGAGCCCTGGGCGCCTGGGGGCCCCGCGAGGGCCGATCCCGAGACGACCCGACCGGCTTGCGGCCCCCTCGACCGAGGGGCCCGCAAGCCGCGATAGACGCTCCCGCGGGGGCGCCGCGAACCTCCCCCTAGGCGATCACGTAGCGCACCGTGAGCACCTGACCGTCAGGGAGGACCAGGCGAAGTATGTGGAGCCCCCGCGACGCACTCGGTGAACGGCTGACCCGCACAACGAGCTCCTTCGGCGTGGCACGAACGATCGTCGCACGAATCCCCGCCCCTCGACTCGTCACCCGTGGGGTACCGAAGAGTCCCTGGCCGACGATCACGATGGTCTGGGTGGTCTGGCGCACGACGTCCGGGCGAACGCCCTCGACCCGCGCCCGCGCGTGGAAGTCGACAGTGATGACCATTGACGTCGTACCCGAACCCGACGACTCGCGAACGATCTCGAGCACGACGCACGTCCCGGCACCCGCGGCCGTGACGTGGTCGCCCCGCACGACGCACCCCTTCGCCGACCCTCCGATGCGCGACGCGCTCATGACGGCGGTGCTGTCCGCACCCGAGGGGAGAACCGTGGCCCATCGACCTACCTGTGCGACCTCGTTCGTGCCCTGGCCGACGCTGAAGGACTGCTGGACCGGGGTGGCCGCGGCGTAGTTGGCGTTGCCCGCGTCGTTGAAGTCGATGACGCAGGTGCCCACGCCGGTGAAGCTGACGACGCCCGAGCCGTTGATCGAGCACCCCGTCGAGGTGGCGTCGAGGCCGATGGTCACGGTGTCGCCCGAGGTCGCGGTGGCGCTCGGGGTGTAGGTCTGCCCGCCGACCACGGCGTGGCCCGGAGCCGTCGAGGTGACGGTGATCGAGTTGGGCTGGCCGGCCGACGCGCCACCCCCAAGGACCAAAGGAGCAGGATTGACCTTGAAGGACTGCTGGACCGGGGTGGCCGCGGCGTAGTTGGCGTTGCCCGCGTCGTTGAAGTCGATGACGCAGGTGCCCACGCCGGTGAAGCTGACGACGCCCGAGCCGTTGATCGAGCACCCCGTCGAGGTGGCGTCGAGGCCGATGGTCACGGTGTCGCCCGAGGTCGCGGTGGCGCTCGGGGTGTAGGTCTGCCCGCCGACCACGGCGTGGCCCGGAGCCGTCGAGGTGACGGTGATCGCCGAGGTGCCCTGGCCGACGCTGAAGGACTGCTGGACCGGGGTGGCCGCGGCGTAGTTGGCGTTGCCCGCGTCGTTGAAGTCGATGACGCAGGTGCCCACGCCGGTGAAGCTGACGACGCCCGAGCCGTTGATCGAGCACCCCGTCGAGGTGGCGTCGAGGCCGATGGTCACGGTGTCGCCCGAGGTCGCGGTGGCGCTCGGGGTGTAGGTCTGCCCGCCGACCACGGCGTGGCCCGGAGCCGTCGAGGTGACGGTGATCG
>JAKBNI010000016.1:21814-34110 GCA_021831125.1 Actinomycetes bacterium
GAGCACCCCGTCGAGGTGGCGTCGAGGCCGATGGTCACGGTGTCGCCCGAGGTCGCGGTGGCGCTCGGGGTGTAGGTCTGCCCGCCGACCACGGCGTGGCCCGGAGCCGTCGAGGTGACGGTGATCGAGTTCTGGCTCTGGGTCAACGCGACGATGGCGATGCCTTCAGGCCCAACGCCGACGGGAATCGTGGCGGTGGGACTAACAGGCGTCGAGCCGGGTGGAATCACCAGCGATGACGCCGGGAGCACCGAGATGTTGTTCAGGTTGTAGCTGGTTACGTAGAAGGTGCTGCCGTCGGGTGATACGGCCGCTCCCAGGGGGCTCGACAGTCCCTGGATGGCCGGCACGTTGGTGTAGCTCACCGACGTCTGGCCCCAGGGGAAGTACTCCGCGTACGAGCCGTTCTGGCCCTCGGGGCCGACGACCGTCGTGCTGTTGAAAGCGAAGGCCGTGATCTGGGTCATGTACAGGCCGGACAGGGTGGAGAAGGTGTCAGCGCTCGGACCACTCCCCGACACGCTCAGCATTCCGATCAGGTCACCCTGGTAGTCACCGAAGTAGACGTACTTGCCGTCGGGCTCCACCCCGACACTCACCGGGGTGAAGGCGCCCGTGGTGACCGTCCTCACGACCGAGTTGGTCGCGGTCGAGATGACCGAGATCGCGCTCGTGCCGTAGTCGGCCACGTAGACGTAGTCACCGCTTGGCGAGACGGCCAGCCCCTCGGGAAACGCCGCACCGAGGCCGATGGTCGCGACGACCGTGTTCGTCGCGGTGGCTATTACCGAGACCGACGTCTCCTTGGGGTCGCTTGAATTGAAGCTGTTGTCACCGTTGTAGTTGGCCACGTAGACGTCCTGGCCGTTCGGGCTCACGGCGATGCCCCAGGGCTGGAAGCCGACGGTCACCGTCGCGGTGATGGTGTTGGTCGCGGTCGAGATGACCGAGACCGTGTCGCTCCCTTGATTCGTGACGTACACGTACGCCCCGTTCGGCGTCGCTGCGACGTCCACGGGCGAACTCAGGCCATTGCCGGAGATCGTGTCGACGACGGCGTCGGTCGTCAGGTTCACCACCGAAACAGAGCCGCTCCCGTTGTTCGCCACGTAGGCGTAGTTGGTCGTGACGGTTGTCGCCCCGGCACTCGGTACCGTGGGAAGGATCCCGGTCAGGCTTATGGCTAGTGCACAAGCCCCGATGCCCCCAATGAGTGCCCGACGAAACCTCACGCATATCTCCTGTTCATCGATAACAAAGAATTTTCTTTCTGATACTAGATGACGCGGACTCAGCGAACGAATCACCTCGATTCACCTGAAGGCGAACGCCCCACGCCCCCGCCCCCCGCCGTTGATCCGGTGAACGACCGCACCCGGGCGCCACGAGTCGTCGTATCCGCTGCACGTCGCGGCCCCCGAGGGGCAATTGCCCGTCCAGCGATCGAATGCGCCCGCCTCGTTACGACGCACCAACCGCGAGCATCGACGCCCCCTTGCCGCTCCTTCAGGCAGCGCCACCGGACTCGCCGAATGCGGCGCGGTGCGAGGGCCCACTCCCTGTCCGATCGTCGGAGATCGACCCACGGGCACCTTTCGTGGCCATTGCGCCGGTCACGGCGGATAGCGAGGTCCGCCCGCTGAACGGCATCCCCACGAGCCTCCATCTCGAGTGCGGACCCGCGGAACCTTCGGTTTCCGACCCGTCTGCACCACTCCAAGGAGTCCCCGCAGCCTCCTTGGCGCTCGACTGGCGCTAGCGGACCCAGCAATCGACCGAGGAGTGGGCAACAGGGAGCAGGTCCGACCGTCGGCCCGGCCCGACCCGGGCGGGCGCGGTTAGCGTGACGGGGACAACCCAGGCGACGGGAGCGCCGCGCGGGGTGAAAACCGTTCAGCCCCCCCGGGTTCGCGCGGGGACCGGGCGGCGAGTAGAGAAGTGGGTGCCGCTCTCGCGGCGCGCCAGGAGGAAGAGCCATGCCGTTCACGTCCGTCAACCCCGCCACCGGGGACGTAGTCGCCGAGTTCGAGGGCCACACCCCCGAGCAGATCGAGGCCGCCGTCGTGCTCTCGGCGCGCACGTTCCGAGCGTGGCGCGACACCCCCTTCAAGGATCGCGGCGAGCTGATGGCCCGAGCCGCGCAGATCCTCGAGGACGAAGTCAACGAGGTCGGCGCGATGCTCACGGGCGAGATGGGCAAGACCCACGCCCAGGCCAAGGCCGAGGTCCTCAAGTGCGCCAAGACGATGCGCTACTACGCCGAGCACGCCGAGGGCATGCTGGCCGAGGAGATCATCGCCTCGCCGGCGAGCCGCAGCGGCGTGCGCTACGAGCCGCTTGGCCCGGTGCTCGCGGTCATGCCGTGGAACTTCGCCCTCTGGCAGGCCGTGCGCTTCGCCGCTCCCGCGATCATGGCCGGCAACGTGGGCATCTTGAAGCACGCGTCGAACGTCCCGCGCTCGGCCCTGTTCCTCGAGGACCTCTTCCGTCGCGCCGGCTTCCCCGAGGGCGTCTTCATCACCCTCTTCCTCTCCCACCAGGCCGCGGCCGAGCTCATCGCCGACGACCGCGTGGCGGCCGTTACCCTCACCGGATCCGAGGCGGCCGGCAAGACCGTGGCCTCCCAGGCCGGCGCCGCGCTGAAGAAGTGCGTGCTCGAGCTCGGCGGCTCCGACGCCTTCATCGTCGCGAGCTCGGCCGACATGGCCACGACCATCCCCCTGGCGGTGACCGCGCGCATCCAGAACAACGGCCAGAGCTGCATCGCCTCCAAGCGCTTCATCGTGGTGCGTGAGCGCGCCGAGGAGTTCATCGAGGGCTTCACCGCGGCGATGGGCGCGGTCGTCGTGGGCGACCCGATGGACCCCGCGACCGGGATGGGGCCGCTCGTGAGCAAGGCCCAGCGTGAGGAGCTCGACGCACAGGTCCGCGAGTCGGTCGCCAAGGGGGCCGTCGTGCGCACCGGTGGTCGGGTCCTCGACGGACCGGGCTTCTACTACGCACCGACGGTCCTCACCGACGTGCCCAAGGACTCGCGAGCCGGGTGTGAGGAGCTCTTCGGACCGGTCGCGGTCGTCGAGGTCGTCGAGGACCTCGACGAGGCGATCCGCGTGGCGAACAGCACGCCCTGGGGACTCGGCGGATCGATCTGGGCCACCGACCCCAACGAGATCGAGCGCGCGATCGCCGGGGTCGAGGCCGGGATGGTCTTCGCCAACGCCCTCGTCGCCTCGACGCCCGAGCTGCCCTTCGGGGGCATCAAGCGCTCGGGCTACGGACGCGAGCTCTCGGTGCTGGGGATCCGCGAGTTCACCAACGCCAAGACCTTCTACGTCGCCTAGGGTCCCGGCGTGACCCGCCGCACGACGGGCCCGAGACGGGTCTCGAAGGTCTTCTAGGCTCCACCTCACACCTCGACGTCGACGGGGGGAACGTGGCGGACTCAGGCGAGGACGGGGCCACCGGGAGCGGTGACGTCCTGGACGACGGGCTCGGCTTCTACGCGCTCGTCTTCACCGACATCGTGAGCTCCACTGAGCAGCGCCGGGCGCTCGGCGACGCTCGCGCCGACGCCGTCCACGGCGAGGTCGACGCGCTGACGCGCCGGACCTTCGCCCGCTTCCACGGCGTCGTCGTGAAGGGCCTCGGCGACGGCATCCTCGCGGTCTTCCGGGCCCCGAGCGAGGCGGTCGAGGCCACGGTCGAGCTCCAGCACCGCCTGCGTCGGCGCAACGTCGCCGCCGAGGTCACCGTCGAGATTCGCATCGGCGTGACCGTCGGAGAGGTCGACGTCACCGGTGGCGACGTGCTCGGCTACCCGGTGAACGAGGCCTCGCGCCTCTGCGACGCGGCCGGGGCCAACGGTGTGCTCGTGAGCGAGCTCGCCCTCACCCTCGCCCGGCGCACCGCGGTCGAGACGGGCGAGCCCGTCGAGGTCACGGTCACGGCGTCGGCCGAGCCCGCCGTGGCCCGGCCGATCCTGCTCGGCCAGCGCATGCGCTCCCTCGTCGGGCTGCCCGGGGCGCTCGCCCGCGCCGGGGGGTCCGTCGAGTTCGTGGGGCGCGGCGACGAGCTCGCCCAGCTTCGCGCGGCGTGGTCCGACGCGCTCGCGGGCCGGGGCCGGGTCGGCGTCGTGACCGGCGAGCCGGGCTCGGGCAAGACCACCCTGCTCGCCCGCCTGGCCATCGAGGCGACCGACCAGGGGGCGATCGTCCTGTACGGTCGCTGCGACGAGCGGGTCGCCTCGCCCTACGAGCCCTTCGTCGAGGCCCTCGGCCACATCGTCGACCACTGCCCCGCCGAGGAGCTCGCCGAACTGCTCGGCCCGGTCGCGGGCGAGCTGGGCCGGGTCCTGCCCGGCCTCGCCCGTCGGCTCGGGTCGGCCGTCGAGGCCCCCCTGGCGGACCCCGAGTCGGCCCGATGGCGGCTCCTCGAGGCCGCCCGCACGGGGCTCGAGGCGCTCTGTCGACGTGACCCGGTGCTCCTCGTCCTCGACGACCTCCACTGGGCCGACAGCGCCAGCCTCGACCTGCTCGACCGGGTGATGCGCGAGACCCCGGTGTCGCGCCTCCTCGTCGTGCTCGCCCTGCGGCCCTGGGACCCGGGGGCCAACCCCGAGGTGGCTCGGGTCCTCGCCGATCGCCACCGCTACGACGTGGGCGACGTCGAGCTCGCCCTCGGGGGGCTGGCCCCCGAGGAGGTCTCGGACCTCGTGGCCCGGGTGACCCAGCGCCAGGACCTCGACCGGGCCCGGGTGGAGGAGCTGTGGTCGATCACGGCGGGCCATCCACTCTTCGTCACCCAGGTGCTGCGCGCCCGCCAGGGCGACGAGGTGATCCCGACCCAGCTGCCGCGGGGACTGACCGAGGTTCTCGAGCGCCAGCTCGCGCGACTCGGTCCGGTGACCCGCGCCGCGCTCGACGTCGCGGCGCTGGCCGGACATCGCTTCGAGATCGCCCTCGTGGCCGAGGTGCTCGGCACCGGGCGAGCCGACACCGTCGAGGCCCTGGACGAGGCGACGCGCGCGGGCATCGTGCGCGCCCTCGGCGGTGTCCCACTGCGCTACGAGTTCACCCACGCCCTGGTGCGCGACGTGCTCGAGGGCGACCTCGGCGAGGCGAGGCGGCGCTCGCTGCACGCCGAACTCGCGAACGGCCTCTCCGCGCTGGGGGGGCTCGACGGTGACGAGCGGGCCCGGCGCCAGGCCTACCACTGGAGCGAGGCCGGCGAGTTCGGCGACCCGGCGCGCGGCGTGCGCGCCGCCGCCGTAGCCGTGGCGGCCTCGCTTCGCTCGCTCTCGCTCGCCGGGGCCCTCGAGATGCTCGAACGCGCCGAGCGCCTCGCGCGGCTGGCCCCCCACCCGGCCCTCGACGCCGAGCTCGCCGTCTTGCGGGCCGAGGCGACGAGCCTGGCGGCCTCCCCCGAGGCCCCCCTGGCCCAGGCCGCGGCGGTCGTCGCCGCGCGCGCGCTGGGCGATCCCGCCCTGCTCAGTCGAGCCGCCCTCGCCCACTCTCGCGGCTACTTCACCGCCTGGGGCCAACGCGACGCCGGTCGGGTCGAGGCGCTCGAGGCCGCCCTCGCGTCGTGCTCGGCCGAGGATCGCGCGACGCGCGCGCTCCTGCTCGCGCGACTGGCCAACGAGCTGAGCTTCGGAGACGTCGAGCGCCGCCGCTACGTCTTGGCCGAGGACGCCCTCGCCCTGGCGCGCGAGAGCGGGGACGCGTCGGTGCTCGCGCGCGTCCTCGTGCATCGTCAGTACGTCTTCGGCGGACCCGAGCATCTCGAGCGACGCCTGGTCGAGGGGACCGAACTCGAGAGCCTGGCGCGCGAGAGCGGTGACCGACTGCTCGAACTGCACGCGGCCCGCCTGCTCTGTGCCGCCAACACCGAGCGGGCCGACATCGCCGAGCTCGACCGCTGCGTCGGGCGCGTGGCCGAGCTCAACGACGAGGTCGACCTGGCGAGCGTGCGCTGGGAACTCGCCTCGGTGCGCGCGAGCCGCGCCCTGCTCGCGGGACGTCTCGACGACGCCGCCGGGTTCATCAAGGAGGCCTACACGCTCGGGGCCGCCGCGGGCCAGCTCGACGCCTACATCTTCTCGGGGTCGCAGCTGATGTACCTCAACTACCTGCGCGGCCGCCTGCCCGAGGTGATGGACGGCTTCCTCAGCGCCCTCCCAGGCGAGGTCGCCGACTACCTGGGCCCGTGGGTGACCCGCCAGCTCTTCCTCGCCGGGCGGGTCGAGGAGGCGCGCGCCCGATGGGACACGACGTCCTCGGCGACCCTGGCGGGCCAGCTCGACGTGGGGGTCAACGCGGGTCTGGTCCTCGTCTCGTGGGCCCACATGGCCTGGGCTCTTGGGGCCCGTCCCGACGAGCTCGCCCTGGTGCGCGCGCGCCTCGAGCCCCTCGCCAGCCAGTTGTTCCAGCAGCTCGCCCCCGAGCCGCCCGGCCACCACTTCCTGGGGCTGCTCTGCGACGCGGCCGGCGAGGACCTCGCGTGCGACGAGCACTTCGCCGCCGCGCTGGAGCTCGCCCGTCGAGCCGACGCGCCGACCCTCGAGTCGCTCTCCGGGGTCGCCTGGGCCCGGATACTCGCACGGCGGGGCGAGGGCGAGCGGGCCCGGCGCCTCGCCGCGTCCGCCCTCGAGCACGCCCGCGCCTGTCGGGCCGCCCAGATCGAGAGCGACGCCCGAGCGATCCTCGAGGAGGCGTGATGAACCGTGCCACCACCCCCCAGCACGTCACCGACGTGGTGGCCATCTCGGACCGGGTCCTGCGCAACTACTGGGTGACCCAGACCTACGCCGACCTGTCGCGCGCCCTCGCCACCCGCCTCGCGCCCGACACGGTGAACTGGTGCACCTTCGGCTGTTGGGCGTCGGCGACGGTGGGCGCGAGCATGCGCGGCGAGGCGATGCCCGCGTGGCTGCGAGACCGGGTGCGCCTACCCGACGGGCTCATGGGCGCCCTCGCCGCCTCCACCCGCCACCACGGGCTGTCGGCGGTCGTCGCCCACCTCCTCGACGGCCTGCGCCCCGAGCACGTCCTCGACGTGGTGAGAGAGCTGCTCGGTGAGATGGCGGTCAACCTGTCCAACGGCAACACCGAGGTCTTCGCCGAGATCGCCCCACCGGCGGCCACCCTCCTCGCCCACGACGCCGCCTCGCCCGAGGCACGCGCGGCGGTGCTCGCGGCCTGCGCCGGCGCGCCCGAGCTCGACGGGGAGAACTGGCTGGCCGTCGGCTACGGCCACTGGCTGGACGCCCTCGACGAGCCTGACCCGACGCGGCGTAGCCAGCTCGTCCTCGCCGGGTCGCTCCGGCTGGGGGGGCACGAGCAGAACCACCTCCAGCCGGCGATCGCCGGGGCGATGGACATGGGCGTCGACGAGTCCACGGCCCGGCTGCGCGCGCGTCTCGAGAGGGACGACCCGGCCGTGGCGGACGCCAGCACCGACCTGGACCGAGCCCTCGAGCCGGTCGCGCGCGCCCTGGGCGACGCCTGGGGCACGATCATGACCGAGGCCTACGGCGTCTGGCAGAGCCCGGAGGGCACCTGGCGCCTCGACCACGACGTGCCGGCACCGGCCGGCCCCTTCGTCCCGGTCGACGTCGTCGATCCCGTCGTCACCGATCTCGCCGCGCTGCGCTCGCGCTTCGACCGGGCCGACGCCTCCGGGCGCGGCAGCGCCGCGCGGGACTGGGAGAGCTTCGAGGAGCGGATGAACTTCATCACCAACCTCTTCGTGTCACGCCACCACGCTCTCGACCTGCTCGCCGAGCCCTTCGACGCCGCGACTCGCGCCGCCCTCGAGGCCGACACCGTTCCCCCAGAGCCCGCGTGAGCAAGCCAACGGGCGCGGCCCGCTTCACCCCGGCGTTCCTCGAGTCCCTGCGCTCCGTGGGCGACCCCCCGGCCGACGAGGCGGTGGCCACCTTCTTCCACGCCGCCGACGAGGGCTCCGCGCCCTACGCTCGGCTCGCGAGCAGCCACGAGCAAGACATGGACGACGACGCGTTCCCCGGCGTGGGCGCGTTCGTCCGCGAGCGCCCCCCCTGGCCCGCCTGGGCCGACGAGGCGAGGGTGCGCGAGGGTCAAGAGGTGTTCGGCCGCTGGGGGCTGCAGCTGTCCGTGGGACTCTTCTTGTCCTCACTGCCCGCGACCTACCTCTGCGCCAAGGGGACCGTGCCGCTCGTGCGTACCGCGCGACTCGTGAGCCACCCACGTCGCCGGATCCTCGAGACCGGCCAGATGGTCATCGAGGCGATGGCGCCGGGCGCCCTCGTTCCCGGCGAGCGCGGCGAGCGAGCCGTGCGCCACGTCCGCCTCATGCACGCCGCCGTCCGCTACGGCCTCACCCATCCCGGCGCCCTGGGCGACCTCGGCGCGGCGGACACCGAGGCGTGGGACGACGCGCTCGGGGTGCCCCTCAACCAGGAGGACCTCCTCGGGACCCTGCTCGCCTTCAGCGCACTCGGCCTCGACGCGCTCGAGCGCCTCGGCGTCTCCCTCGGCGAGCGCGAGGCTGGAGCCTACGTGCACGCGTGGAACGTGGTGGGCGCCCAGATCGGCGTGCGCGCGGACCTCCTGCCCCTCTCGGCCGCCGACGCTCGGGCGATCGCGACCGCGATCCTCGCCGACCAGCGTGCGCCCAGCGAGGGAGGACGCGAGCTCATGGCGAGCACGACCGCCGCCGTGCGCGAGCTCGTCGGGCTGGGGTGGTTGCGCGGGCTCCCCGAGAGCGGCGTGCGTCACTTCCTGGGCGACGCCGACGCCGACCTCCTCGGGGTGGGGCCGGCGAACTGGACGCGGCACCTCCTGCGCGCGATGCGACGTCTCGACGGCCCCGTCGAGCGATTCCTCACGCGCCTGCCCGGTCAGCACCGCCTCTCGGCCCTGCTCGGGCGCCGCGTCGTCGCGGGGCTCGAGGACGTCGAGCGAGGGCCGGGGCGGCCGCGCTTTGAGATCAGCGAGGAGTTGCGCGACGCCTGGGGCGTGACCTCGCCCTAGGCGGGGGCGGGGCTCGGCCACGGGGCGACCGCACGCGGGGCACCCCGGGGCGGAGTCGTATCATACCCCTTAGGGGTATTAGAGGAGGTCGACCGTGACGGCTCCGGGGTACGCCGAGGAGAAGGAGGCGGTCCTCAAGCGGCTGCGACGCGTCGAGGGCCAGGTGCGTGGCATCGCGCGGATGGTCGAAGGGGACCGCTACTGCATCGACGTCCTCGCCCAGGTCTCGGCCGCGACGCGCGCGCTGCAGGCGGTCGCCCTCGAGCTGCTCGACGATCACCTCGCCCACTGCGTGGCCAACGCCGTGCGCGAGGGGGGCCACGAGCAGGCCGAGAAGCTCCGCGAGGCCAGCGAGGCCATCGCCCGACTGGTGCGCTCATGATCGAGGCGACCGTCGCGACCGTCGTGGTCGACGTCGGTCGAGGGCTGCGCGAGGGCCTGTTCATGTTCTGGGAGACCCTCTGGGCCCTCGTGCTCGGCTTCTTGCTCTCGGGCGCGGTCCAAGCCTTCGTCTCGAAGGACCAGATGCGCCGTCGCCTCGGCGACCACGGCCCGGCGAGTGTCGCGCGCGCCTCGGGGTACGGCATGGTCTCGTCGAGCTGCTCCTACGCCGCCTCGGCGATGACCAAGTCGCTCATCACCAAGGGAGCGGACTTCACCAGTGCCATGGTCTTCATGTTCGCCTCGACCAACCTCGTGGTGGAGCTCGGCGTGGTGATGCTCGTCCTCTTGGGTTGGCAGTTCATGGTGGCCGAGTTCATCGGCGGGCCGATCATGATCGCCCTGCTGGCCCTGCTCGGGAGCACGGCCTTCTCGGCCGGGATGGTCGAGGTCGCGCGCCGTCGCGCCCAGTCCCAGAGCGCCGCGGCGCTCGAGCGGGTCACGGCCGGGCCGTCGGCGCCGGGAGCAGGCGGCCGCGACGGCCACCGGGGCGCCCCGACGTGCGCCGAGCACGCCGAGGGGCTCGACGCCGACACGGAGGGGGCACCCGCGTCGAGTCCGCGCACCGCCGCGGGCTGGTCCAACGCCGCGAGCTACGCCCTCGCCGACGCGACGATGCTGCGCAAGGAGCTCGCGATCGGCTACGTGGTGGCGGGGCTACTGGCCGTGCTGGTGCCCCACGGGTTCTGGAGCGCCCTCTTCGTCAGCGGTCACGGGTTCTGGTCGTCGCTCGAGAACGCCTTCGTGGGACCCCTCATCGCCGTCGTCAGCTGGGTGTGCTCGATCGGCAACGTTCCCCTGGCGGCGGCCCTGTGGTCGGGCGGGATCTCCTTCGGCGGGGTGATCGCCTTCATCTTCGCCGACCTCATCTCGATGCCGCTGCTCGTGATCTACCGGAAGTTCTACGGCACCCGGGTCATGGTGAGGATGCTCCTCGTCTTCTACGCGGTGATGGCCGTCGCCGGCCTCCTTACCGAGGGGGTGTTCGCCGCCCTCCACCTGACACCCGCGCGCACGGTGTTCACGGTCGCCCACGCCCACGTCTCGTGGAACTACACGACGTTCCTCGACGTCGCCTTCCTCCTCGTGGCGGCGGGCGCCTGGTGGCTCGCGCGCCACCGGGCCCGGCTCGGCGGGGGGGTCGGCTACGCCATCGACCCCGTGTGCGCGATGCAGGTGCGCACCGCGGACGCGCCGGCGGCCTCCCGCCACGCGGGGACGACGTACTACTTCTGTTCCGACAAGTGCCGGGAGCGCTTCGACGCCGACCCCGAGCGATTCGTCTCGCGTCGCGCCGTCGCGCCCGCGGCCTCCGGCGCGGCGGTCGACCCGGTGTGCGGGATGAGCGTGGACCCGGCGAGCGCGGCGGCGCACCGGACTTACGAGGGAGCCGACTACTGGTTCTGCGCCCCCGGGTGCGCGGAGCGCTTCGACGCCGACCCCGAGCGCTTCAGCCGGCCCGGCGCGGGCTACGAGCCCATGGTGCCCCAGCCGGTCGCCCTCACCGTGGCTCCCCCGCCGCGGCGTGCCCTCGTGGTCGACCCGGTGTGCGGGATGAGCGTGGACCCGGCGAGCGCGGCGGCGCACCGGACCTACGAGGGAGCCGACTACTGGTTCTGCGCCACGGCGTGCGCGGAGCGCTTCGACGCCGAGCACTCGGGCTCGAGCTGAGCCCGGTCGCGGGCCCTAGGCCCCGACGAGACCCTCGGGCATGTCGAGGGCGATCGCCTCGGCGCGCACGCTCACCTGGCCCTCGACCACGACCCACGAGCGGACCCGGACCTTGCGGCCGTCGACGCCCTCGACGACCCCACGGACCTCGAGCTCGGGCCCGAGGGGCGTCGGCCGCTCGTAGCGCACGGTGAGAGTGCCCGTGACGCACCGGTGGAAGGGCGGCGTGTCGAGGTCCATCTCGCGCCCTTCGGCTCGGTACAGCCCCGAGGCCGCGACGGCCATGCTGTGGCAGTCCAGGATCGAGGCCAGCAGCCCGCCGTAGACGAAGCCGGGGAAGCTCGTCGAAAAGGGGCTCGGCGTGAAGCGGGTCACCGCCTCCTCGCCCTCCCAGCGCGTGCGCAGCCGGTAGCCGTGCTCGTTCAGCCGACCGCACCCGTAGCAGTGGGCGAGGTGCTCGGGATAGAAGTCCTGGATCGCGGCACCCTCGTCACTCGCCACCGGTCGATCGTAGGCCGTGGGACCCCGGTGAGGTCGTGGCTTTCGTCCCTGGGGGGCCCGCCCGGCTTCCGCGAGACTGCCGTGGGGACCCGACGTCGGAGGGACGCCATGGAACAGGACATCCGCCTCGGGCGGATCGCGGGGATCCCGGTCGGCGTCAACTGGAGCGTCCTTTTCATCGTGGCGCTCGTCATCTGGGAGCTCTCCGACCTCGTTCTGCCCGCCTACGTCGCGGGCCGTCCGACGGCCGAGTACTGGATCGTGGGCTCGGTCGCGACCGTCTTGTTCTTCGCGAGCCTGCTCTTGCACGAGACGTCCCACGCGGTGGTCGCCCGACGCGAGGGCGTCGGCGTGCGGCGCATCACGCTCTGGCTCTTCGGCGGGGTGTCCGAGCTCGAGGGCGAGGCGCTCAGCCCCGGGGCGGACTTTCGCATCGCGGTGGTGGGTCCGCTCACCTCGTTCGTGCTCGCCGGGATCTTCTGGCTCCTCACCCTCGCCCTCCAGCCGCACCAGGGCTCGACGGTGGCCTCGGCCGCCGCGGGCTGGCTCGGGTGGACCAACCTGCTGCTCGGCGGGTTCAACCTGCTGCCCGGGGCCCCGCTCGACGGCGGGCGCGTGGTGCGCGCCGCCCTCTGGCGCCGCCGGGGCGACCGGGCGTCGGCTGCCGCGAGC
>JAKBNI010000103.1 GCA_021831125.1 Actinomycetes bacterium
CGGCGAGGGTCGTGGCGTGCACCACGTCGGCCCCGCGCGGCACCCCGAGAGGGAGCCGGTCCCAGACCCGGGTGAGGGCGCGCACGCCCAGGGGGGCGCGCACCCGGGCCACCGCCTCGCCCGCCAACTCGGCCGGCTCGGGCCCGCGTGGCACCACGCCCACCACGCGCCAGGCGGGGTCGGCCAGCTCGGCCAGTCCGCTGAGCAGGCCGTGGACGTAGGTCGCGATCCCCCCGGGCTGGGGCCGGTAGAGCTGCTCGAGGGTCACGGCGACCGTGCGCGTCACGTCCCCAAGCCTCGCACGACCTCGCGGTAGAGCGAGAGGTAGCCCTCGGCCGCCCGGGCCGGGGCGAAGTCGCTCGCCCGGGCCCGCCCCGCCGCGGCCGCGACGGCCCGACGGGCCTCGTTGGTCCAGAGCTCCTCCACGAGCGCGCGCACCTCGGCGTCGCTCGCGCTGAGGGCGGCCGCCCCCGCCAGGAGCTCGCGGTTGACGGCCGTGGCGCGCGCGAGGGTGGGCACGCCCGCCCCCAGGGCGGCGATCGCGAAGGAGGGGAAGCGGGCCCCGTCCGAGACGTGCCAGACGACGCGGGCGTCGGCGAGGACGCGACGCGCCTCACGACGGGGCCGCACCTCGACCGCGTCGCCGAGGGCGCGCAGACGCGCCGCCGCCTGGTCGCTCGCGAGCACGACCACCCGCCCCCCGAGCGGTGTCACGAGGTCGACCAGCGTCCCGGCCAGGTCGAGGACGGGCTGGAGGACGCCCGTGACGTTCACGACGAGGGACCGCCCCTCCCCCTCGACCTCCACCCGGGGGACGGCCGGGGGCACCACGGCGACCCGTGAGGGGTCGGCCCCCAAGACGGCGAGCACCTCGTGGCGCGCGGCGCGCGTGGAGGCCGCGATCCAGGCCCCGCGGGCGACGACGCGCCCGAGGGCGCGCACCCGCTGGTGCTCGCGGCTCTCGTCGCGCAGGGGCCGCAGGTCGTCGACCGACACGAGGAGCGGGACCGCGCGGGTGGGCGGGGTCAGACGTCCGGCGACGTGCACCAGGTCGACGCCGGGGAGGAGTCGGTCGACGGCCGGCCCGAGGGCGCGGCGCCAGCCCGGCGTCCAGAGCGCGCGCGCGCCCACGCGCGCCTCGCCGGGCGCGCCGGGGGCCGAGCGCGAGCGCCAGCGCACGAGCGTCACCTCGCCCGTCGCCTCGAGGGCGTCGGCCAAGTCGGTCATCGAGTCGCCGAGCGACTCGAGCGACCCGTCGAGGTCGAGCGCGACCCGCAGGGTCGCCATCAGCGACGCGCCCGCTCGCGCGCGGCGCTCGTCCAGTGCGGCCAGAGCGCGACGGCCCAGGGCCCGAACGCCACGGTGCTCGTCGCCACGACGGCGAGCCCCTCGGTCGCATCGGCGAGCAGGAGGGCCCCGCTCTGGCCGAAGTGGCCGAAGCTCGCCGGCGGCCACGCGCCCATCCAGTGGTGCTTGACGCCGGCGACCTCGGGTCCCAGTCCCCACGGGCAGGGGTCGAAGCGGCCGAAGCCCGGCACGACCCCGGCGAGGTCGGCGAGGTAGGGCGTGGTCGCCCGGGCCAGGGTGGCCTCGCCCACGAGTCCCGGCGCGAGCCACGCGGCCGCCAGGGCGACCAGGTCGTTCGTCGAGCCGACGACCCCCGCGGCCGCCCGGCCCTCGAGGGCGCTCGACATCGCGAGCGGCGTGAAGACGCGCTCGGCGAGCCACGCGGCCTCGAGCCCCTCGCCGGCGACGGCGCGCGCCGCGCGCTCGACGCCCGCGTTGGAGTACACCCGGCGGGTCCCGACGGGCTGGACGCGGTCGCCCTCTTCGAGGCCGAGGCCGCTCGCGTGGGCGAGCAGGTGGGCGAGGGTCGCCCCGTCGGGGCCGAGGACCTCCTCGTAGGCGCGCCGCCCGAGGTCGACCTCGACGGCGACCGCGAGGGCGACGGCGAGCTTGGTGACCGACGCCCAGGGCCGAGGCTCGTCGAGATCACCGGACTCCTCCACGCGCTCGACGCGACCGTCGCGCACCCGCAGGACGACGTGGGCCGGCGCGCCGGGCCACCTCGGCGCGGCGTCACTCACCACCCGATGTTACCCAGCCCCCCCTAGTGTCTCAGGGGTGATCACGGTCCTCGCCGGCGGCGTCGGCGCCGCGCGGCTGCTGCGCGCGCTCGGCGCGGTCGTCGAGCCGACCGAGCTCACGGCCGTGATCAACGTGGGCGACGACCTCGTTCTCCACGGGCTCACCATCTGCCCCGACGTCGACACCGTGACCTACACCCTGGCCGGACTGAACGACGAGGCGCGCGGCTGGGGGCTCACCGGCGAGTCGTGGCGGGTGATGGACGAGCTCGCGGCACTCGGGGGCGAGGCGTGGTTCCGACTGGGCGACCGCGACCTCGCCACCCACCTCTACCGGAGCCAACGACTCGCCGAGGGTGCGACCAAGACCGAGGTCACCGCCGAGATCGCCCGGGCGCGCGGGGTCGCCGCCACCCTCCTGCCGGCGAGCGACGACCCCGTCGCCACCACCCTCGAGACCCTCGAGGGCCCCATGGCCTTCCAGGAGTACTTCGTGCGCCGCCGCCACGAGGTCCGCGTGACCGCGGTCTCGGTGACCGGGGTCGCGACGGCCCGCCCGGGCCCGGACGTGCTGGGGGCGATCGAGCGGGCCGAGCGCGTCGTCGTCGCGCCCTCGAACCCCCTGCTCTCGATCGACCCCATCCTCGCCCTGGGCGGCGTGCGCGAGGCCCTCGCCCGGCGCGGCGACGTCGTCGCGGTCTCCCCGCTCGTGGGCGGCGCCGCCCTCAAGGGGCCGGCCGACCGGCTGATGCGCGAGCTCGGCCTCGAGGCCTCGGCGGCCGGGGTCGCCGCCCACTACGGGGAGCTCGTGGCCACCTGGGTGATCGACGAGATCGACGCGGGGCTCGCCGGGCGCATCGAGGCGGCCGGACACGAGGTGCGGGTCACCACCACGGTCATGGACGACCCCGCGCGCGCCCGGGCCCTCGCCGAGGCGGTCCTCTCGTGAGCGCGCTGCGCCTGGTGGCGCTGGCGACCAAGGCGCGGGTCGTCGCCGGGGACGACCTCGCCACGCTCGTCCTCGACGCGCTCGAGGGCGCCGGCGAGGCCCTCGCGGCCGGCGACGTCCTCGTCGTCACCTCCAAGGTCGTCGCCAAGGCCGAAGGGCGCGTCGTCCCCCTCGCCGACACCCCCGAGGCCAAGGCGGCCCTCGTCGAGTCCGAGGCCCGCCGGGTCCTGCGCCGGCGCGGGTCGCTGCGCATCACCGAGACGAGCCACGGCTTCGTCAACGCCAACGCCGGCGTGGACCTCTCCAACGCCGACGAGGGCACGGCCGTGCTCTTGCCCGTGGACCCGGACCGCAGCGCCCGGCGCCTGCGCGGCGAGCTCGCCCGGCGCACGGGCCTCGAGGTGGCCGTCGTGGTGACCGACACCTTCGGGCGGGCGTGGCGCCACGGGGTCACCGACGTGGCGCTCGGGGTCGCCGGCCTGCGGCCGGTCCTCGACCTGCGCGGCACCCACGACGCCCACGGCCGCCTCCTGGAGGCGACCGAGGTGGCGATCGCCGACGAGGTCGCCGGCGCCGCCAACCTCGTCCTGCACAAGGCGGCGGGGACCCCCTTCGCCCTCGTGCGCGGCCTCGACCCCTCGTTCCTCGGACCGGGCAGCGTCGCCGACTCCCTGGTGCGCCGGCCCGGCGAGGACCTCTTCCGCTAGCTAGACCCCGCCCAGGCGCACGTCGCCCGAGAGCTGGGACTCGGCGGCCACGTGCTCCTTGGCGCCCACCACGCAGGTGGGGCCGAGCGTCGAGCCCGAGCCCACCACGGCCTCGGGCCCGATGATCGACCAGCGCACCACGCACCCGCTCTGGACGACCGCGCCGGGCAACAGCACCGAGTCCTCGATCAGCACGTCGGCGCCGACCACGCACTCGTGGTCGACGACCGAGCGGCGCACGGTGGCGCTCGCGTCGACCGTCGCCGACGGGTGGCACCAGGCCTGCTCGACCACGCCGGGGGGGCGCGCGGCCCGCCGCCCGGTCAGGACGTCGATGTTCGCCGTGAGGTAGGCGTGGGGCGTGCCGGTGTCCAGCCAGTAGGCGTCGTCGCCGAGCGCGTAGAGCGAGCCCTCGGCCGCCAGGGCGGGGAACGTCTCGCGCTCGACGCTCACGGGCCGGTCGGGCGCGACGTGGTCGAGGGCGCGCGGCTCGAAGACGTAGTAGCCGGCGTTGATCATGTTGGTCGGGGCCTCGTCGGCCGGCGGCTTCTCGACGAAGGCGAGGACTCGCCCGTCGCCGTCGGTCGGCACGACCCCGAAGTGCGAGGGGTCCTTCACCGGGTGCAGGGCGATGGTCGCGCTGGCCGCGCGCTCGCGGTGGAGGGCCACGAGCGCCGAGACGTCGAGGTCGCTCACGATGTCCCCGTTCACCACGAGGAACGTGTCGCGCACCCCGGCGCTCTCGGCGGCGAAGCGGATGGCCCCGGCCGTGTCGAGCGGGGCGGACTCGACGGCGTAGCGCACGGGCAGCCCGGCGATCACGTTGTCGGGGTAGGCCTCGGTGAACCGGTCGGGCAGGTAGCCGAGCGAGAGCACGGCCTCGGTCACCCCGTGGGCGGCCAGCGAGGCGAAGACGCCCTCGATCATGGGCACCCCGACGAGGGGGAGCATCTGCTTGGGCGTCTCGTAGGTGAGCGGGCGCAGCCGCGTGCCCTTCCCCCCGACCAGGATGATGGCGAGCATCAGCCCTTGGACGTGGTGGTGGTGGTGGGCGCGGTGGTCGAGGTCGTGGGAGCGCTCGTGGAGGTCGTCGGGCCGGCGGTCGTCGAGGTGGTGGGCGCCGTGGTCGAGGTCACCGGGAGGGTGGTCGTCGTCGTGGGCGTCGTCGCGAGCACCACCATCGTGTCGACGGTGGCCTTGGAGGGCGCGAGCGGCGTCACGCCCTTGGGCACGAAGGCCAGGGTCACGCGGACCTCGTGGCCCAGGTGGATCGAGGCCGGGTCCGTGGTGAGCGTCGGGGTGGTCTGGGCCAGGGTCTTCCAGTAGGCGTACACCACCTCGCCCTTCTTCCCCGCGTACTTGGTGCCCTTGGCGCACGTCGCGCCGTTGGCGAAGGTGGTCGCCGGGTTCTTCACCCCGTTCGTGCCCGGGATGGCGAGCGAGCTCGAGGTGAGGGCGAGTCCGGGGTAGTTGGCCGCGAAGTTCGCGAGCGTCGCGTTCTTGCCCGCGCTGGCGCTGGTCAGCGGGGTGAGGTTCACGACGTTGTTCGACTCGACGTGGTAGCTGCCCTTGAAGGTCGGGTCCGTGCTCAACGCCGGCAGCGCCGTGCCGCAGTTGTCCGCGGCCAGGGCGAAGTAGTACGTCTTGCCCACGAGCGGCGGCGTCGCGGCGGCGTGGTGGGCCGCGGTGGGGTTCTGGTACTGGTAGCGCGAGTAGGCGACCAGGGCGAGGCCCAGGATCACGATGACCGTGAGCACCCCGTAGAAGTTGGCGGGACGCGCCTTGCGATAGGTCTTACCGCCGCCGGCCGCGCCGACGCGGCTGACGAGCTTGCCCGAGGTGCTTTTGGCCACCCTACAACGCTACTAAATGGCGCCACCCCGCCCCAGCGGCGTAGGGGCGGAGGGATTCGAACCCTCACTGAAGGCGGTTTAAGCGCCCTGCCTCTACCGATTGGGCTACGCCCCCTCGACGC
>JAKBNI010000104.1 GCA_021831125.1 Actinomycetes bacterium
ACGCCGGAGCGCTCCACCTCGTCTATCCGGCCACGATCACCCAGGTCTCCTCTACGTCACTTGATGCGCCACTGCCTCTGCCGAAGTTCTCCGGATACGCACCTGTCACATCTCGGACGCAGCGGTGACCGCCTACTACCCCTCCACCCACTCCCGGCCCCGCGCGCGAGGGGCCTCGCCGACCCCACCGGGGGGCCGGCGTTTGGCCGTGCTGCGCACCGTTCTGGCCGGCGCGTTCGTCGCCCTGGGCGTGCGGCTGTTCTTCCTCCAGGTGGTCGACCACGCGCACTACGCGCGCCTCTCGCTCGCCCAGGTGCGCGTCGACGTCACGACGCCGGCCCTGCGCGGGGGCATCTTCGACCGCAACGGCCAGACCCTGGCGATCTCCAAGCCGACCTCGCTCGTGATCGCCGACGACTTCCAGATCACGCACCCGGCGACCGAGGCCGCTGCCCTGAGCCCTCTCCTTCACGTGCCCGTCGCCAAGCTCACCGCGAAGCTGTCGGAGAAGAACGGTTACGTCGTCTTGAGCAACGCCCTCGACCTCGCCGACGGTCACAAGATCGCCGGCCTGGCGTTCCCCGGCATCGTCGTCCAGGACTCCTCGGTGCGCGCCTACCCCGACCCGACCCTCGCTACGGCGGTCATCGGCGGGGTCAACGCGAGCGGCGCGGGAACGGCGGGGCTGGAGTACAAGTATCAGTCCCTCCTGGCCGGCCAGACCGGCATCACCCGAGAGTTCATGTCGGCCTCGGGCGTGGCCCTGCCGGCGACGACGGCGACCGTCATCAAGCGCTCGACGCCGGGCGTGGGCCTCGAGCTGACCATCGACTCGTCGCTGCAGTACGTGGCCGAGCGCGACATGGCCGTCGACCTCAAGAAGTTCGACGGCCTCGCGGGGGAGGCGGTCGTTATGGATGTCCACACCGGACAGATCCTGGCCGACGTCTCGCTCGTCAACACCAAGACCCACGCGGGGATCCTGGGGCCGATCCCGTCGTGGGGCCGCAGCGTGGGCGTCCCCGGGGTTCAACAGACCCTCAACAACCTCCCGTTCACCCAGGCCTACGAGCCCGGCTCGATGTTCAAGGTGGTGACCTTCTCGGCCGCCCTTTCTGAGAACAAGATCACCCCGAGGACCGTCTTCACCATCCCCAATTCGGTGGTGGTGGGCGGCCGGGTCTTCCACGACGCGGAGAACCACGGCCTGATCCACCTCACCGCGACCCAGGTGCTCGCCCAGTCGTCGAATATCGGCACCTACAAGATCGGCTTACGCGTGGGTGAGGCCGGCCTGCTCGCCCAGGTCCAGCGTCTCGGCTTCGGCCAGACGACCGCCGTCGGCTTCCCGGGCGAGACGCCCGGACTGCTCGTGGACGCCGCGCACTGGTACACGAGCGACGAGGTCGCCCTGCCCATCGGCCAGGTCGACGCGGTGCCCGCAATCCAGGTGCTCGACGCCTTCAACACGGTGGCCAACGACGGCGTCTTCGTCGAGCCCAAGCTGGTGCGGGGCTTCGTCGAGCCCAACGGCACCGTGCGCCCTACGGCCCCGAGCGCGACCCACGAGGTCCTGACCCCGGGGAGCGACCAGACGCTCGTCAACATGCTCAAGCAGGTGGTGCTCGCCGGGACCGGCACCTACGCCGTGATCCCGGGGTACGAGGTCGCCGGAAAGACGGGCACCGCGACCATCCCGACGCCGGGGAAGGACACCCTCACCAACCTCTTCTACGCGAGCTTCGTGGGCTTCGCCCCGGCCAACCACCCGGTGCTGTCGATGATCGTGGTCGTCGAGCGCCCGCTGACCAACATCTACGGCGGTACCGTCGCCGCGCCGGTCTTCCAGCAGGTCATGTCCTACGCCCTGCACCACTACGGGATCCCCTCGAGCGGCGTCTTCCAGCACCCCCTGCCGGCCACGACGGCCACGATGTCCTCGGACGTGACCTGATGCAGCTGGGCGACGTCCTCGACGACCTCACCCTCGACGTGGCGACGGCCGCGCTCGAGGTCACCCGGGTCGAGATCGACTCGCGGGTCTGCGAGCCCGGTACCCTCTTCTTCGCCCTCCAGGGGACCCAGGGCCACGGGGCCGAACACGCCGCCGACGCCGTGGCCCGCGGCGCCGTCGCCGTCGTGAGCGACCGTCCGGTGCCCGTGGCGGTTCCGGTCCTCGTCGTGCCGGCGAGCCAGATCGACGCCCTGGTGGCCCACGCCAGCGCCGTGGTGGTCGGCGAGCCCCAGAGCCGAGCGAAGCTGGTCGCGGTCACCGGCACCAACGGCAAGACGACGGTCACGACGCTCGTGGCCGACCTGGCGCGACGGCTCGGATGGAACGCGGGCGCCATCGGGACGCTCACGGGCGCGCGGACCACGCCGGCGGCCCCCGAGCTCTACCGGGCCCTCGCCCGCGAGGTCGACGCCTTCGACCCGGCGGTGGCCGACGGGGTGGTCGCCCTCGAGGTCTCGAGTCACGCGCTCGACCAGCACCGGGTCGAGGGGCTGTTCTTCTGCGTGGCCGCCTTCACCAACCTCGGCCACGAGCACCTTGACTACCACGGGACGATGGAGGCGTACTTCGCGGCCAAGGCCTCCCTCTTCACCCCGGAGCGGGCGCGCCGGGCGGTGATCTGGACCGACGACCCCTACGGGGCTCGTCTGGCCGACCAGACGACCCTGCCCGTCACCCCGGTCGGCCGGGCCGACGCCGAGGAGGTCGTGAGCTCGCTGTCGGGCTCCACGTTCTTCTGGCGCGGCCACCTGGTGAACTCGCCCCTCGTGGGCGACTACAACGTCGACAACGTGCTCGTCGCCCTGGCCGTCGCGGCCAGCCTCGGCCTCGACGAGGGGGGGCTCGCGAGGGCCGTCACCGAGGTGGCGCCGGTGCCCGGGCGCTTCGAGGTGGTCCACGGCCACGAGGTCACCGTGGTCGTCGACTACGCCCACACCCCCGAGGGGCTGGCGCGCCTGCTCGACGACGTGCGCGCGCTCGAGCCGGCCTCGAGGGTCGTCACGGTCTTCGGCGCCGGGGGCGACCGGGACCGGACCAAGCGACCCGAGATGGGCGCCGCGGTCGCCGCCCGGTCCGACGTGGTGGTCCTGACCTCGGACAACCCTCGCTCGGAGTCGCCGGATGCCATCATGGACGACGTGGCGGCGGGCATCGGATCCGGCGTCAGCCTCGTGCGCGAGGTGGACCGTCGGCGCGCCATCGCCACGGCGATCGAGGCCGCCGGCCCGGGGGACGTCGTCGTGGTGGCCGGCAAGGGCCACGAGACGACCCAGAGCGTGGGCGGCTCGGTGGTGCCCTTCGACGACCGCGAGGTCGCCCGGGAGTACGTGAGGTGAGCGGATGCTGAGCCTGATGGAGGCCGGGGGGGTGGGCTTCCTCCTCGCCCTGTTCGTGACGCCCCTGTGGATACGCTCCCTGCGCGCGCGCTCGATCGGCCAGCGCATCCTGGAGGACCTGGCCACCCACCAGCACAAGGCGGGCACCCCGACGATGGGGGGCGTCGTGATCGTCGGCGCGACGGCCGTCGGCTACGTCATGGGCCACGTCGGCACGGCCATCACCTTCACGCGCGCCGGAGTCCTCGCGCTGGCGGTGATCGTGGCCTCGGGGGCGCTGGGCTTCCTCGACGACCTTCTCGGGGTGCGCAACGCGCGCAACCTGGGCCTCAACAAGCGTGGAAAGTTCGCCGGCCAGCTGGTCATCGCCGGGGCGTTCGCGGTGCTGGCCCTGACCTGGGTGCACACCTCGACGGACCTCTCGTTCACCCGCTTCTCCCTGCCGGGCTGGGGGCTGAGCGCGGTCGGGTGGTTCGTGCTGGCGGTCTTTGTGGTGGTGGGGACCTCCAACGCCGTGAACCTCACCGACGGCCTCGACGGCCTCGCGGCCGGGTCGGCCACGTTCTGCTTCGGCGTGCTCGCGATCATCGGCTACTGGCAGTTCCGCCACTACAGCATCTACCGACTCCACGCCGCGCTGGACCTGGGCCTCGTGGCGGTGGCCCTGGTGGGTGCGTGCCTGGGCTTCTTGTGGTGGAACGCGGCGCCGGCGCGGATCATCATGGGCGACACCGGGTCGCTGGCCATCGGGACGGGACTGGGCGCCCTCTGCCTCTTGATGAACCTCGACCTTCTGCTGATCGTCATCGGCGGACTCTTCGTCGCCGAGACGTTGTCGGTGATCCTTCAGGTGGTCAGCTTCCGCGTCTTCGGTCGGCGCATCTTCAAGATCGCGCCGTTCCACCACCACTTCGAGATGAAGGGCTGGCCCGAGACGACGGTCATCATCCGCTTCTGGATCCTGGCCGGCCTGCTCGCGATGCTCGGGCTCGGGATCTTCTACGGCGACTTCCTCAAGATCGCGAGAGTCGTCTGATGCCGGAGGGACGCTTCCTCAAGCCGTTCGAGCGTGGCGGTGCGCTGGGGCGCACGCTGCTCGGGATCACGGCGGCAATGGTCACCCTCGGCACGATCTTCGTGGCCTCGGCCAGCGAGGGGGAGGCCGCCGCCGCGGGGACCTCGGTATTCGCCATCATGGTGCGCGACGTCGCCTACCTCGCCCTTGGGATGGTCGCCTTCTATCTCGCCGCGCGGGTCCGCCTCGATCGGCTCATCAAGAGCGCGCCGGCCCTCGCCTACGTCGGGGTGGGGCTGCTCGTGGCGGTGCGCCTGGTCGGCACGTCGTCCAACGGTGGCACCCGGTGGCTGAATCTCAAGGTGATCCAGCTCCAGCCCTCCGAGCTCTTCAAGCTCTTCACCATCTTGTTCGTCGCGTGGCTGATCGAGCGTCACCACCGCGAGCTGGGGGACTGGCGACGGGTGCTCGTGCTGAGCTGGCCGATCCTCGTCGGTGGTCTCCTCGTGGTCGCCGAACCGGACCTCGGGACGGCGTCGGTGGTGTTCTGCCTCGCGCTGGTGATGCTGTGGATGGTCGGCCTGCCACGGCGGTTCTTCGTCGTGGTCGGCGGGGCGGCGCTCGTGGGCTTCGTCGCCTTCACGAAAATCAAGCCCTACTCGGCCCAGCGCCTGACAGCCTTCTTGCACCCCAACGCGAACCTCCTGACGAGTGGCTACCAGCTCTTCCAGTCCAAGATCGGCCTCGGGGCCGGAGGCCTCACCGGTCTCGGGCTCGGGCACAGCCGGGAGAAGTACGGGCTCTTGCCCAACGCCCACACCGACTTCATCTTCACGGTCATCGGCGAGGAGCTGGGCCTCGTGGGGACCCTGTGCGTCCTCGCCCTCTTCGTCGCCTTCCTCGTGACCGCCGTGCGCATCGCCCAGCGCAGCGCCCACGGCACCTACCGGCTCGTCGTCGTGGGCATCACGACCTGGATCATGGTCGAGGCCGTCATCAACGTCGCTTCGGTGGTCGGGTGGTGGGCGGTCACCGGGGTGCCCCTCCCGTTCTTCTCCTACGGCGGCACCGCGCTCATCGCCGAGCTCTTCGCGGTCGGGCTCCTCTACAACATCGCCCACGACCGCTCGCGCGGACCCGACCCGGTCGTGGCCGAGGCATCGGGACCCCGGGGCCGCGCGCACCGCCCCGGCCGGCCGGGGGGCGCCCCAC
>JAKBNI010000105.1 GCA_021831125.1 Actinomycetes bacterium
CCTCGGCCTCGATGCCGCCGACGCCCCAGCCGAGCACGCCCAGGCCGTTCACCATCGTGGTGTGGCTGTCGGTGCCCACCAGGGTGTCGAAGTAGGCGACGCCCTCGCGCTCGAAGACCACGCGCGCCAGGTGCTCGAGGTTGACCTGGTGGCAGATGCCCGTGTCGGGCGGGACGACCCGGAAGTGCTCGAAGGACCCCTGGGCCCACTTCAAGAACGCGTAGCGCTCCTGGTTGCGCTGGTACTCGATGTCGACGTTCTCGTCGAAGCTGCGCGCGGTGCCCGAGCGCTCGACGATCACCGAGTGGTCGATGACGAGCTCGACGGGCACGAGGGGGTTGATCCGCTTGGCGTCGCCCCCGAGGGCCACGATGGCGTCGCGCATCGCCGCCAGGTCGACGACCCCCGGCACGCCGGTGAGGTCCTGCATGAGGACCCGCTCGGGGGAGAAGGCGATCTCGCGCGCGTCCTCCCCGGCGGCCTCGCCGTGGCGGGTCGGCGCGTCGGCCCAGTGGGCCAGGGCCGCCACGTCGGCCGCGGTCACCTTGACCCCGTCCTCGTGGCGCAGGAGGTTCTCCAGCAGCACCCGGATCGAGAAGGGCAGGCGGGCGACGTCGACGCCGAGGTCGGCCGCGTGCAGCGAGTAGTACGTGAGCGAGCGCCCGTCGACCTCGAGGGTGCTCCTCGCGCCGAAGGAGTTGGCAGAGGAGGTCATGCCCCCATTCTGCCGCGCCCCGCCCCATCCGGCCCACGGCGCGTGGGGCGCGCGGGGAGCCGTGCGAGACTGGGGTCGTGACCTCGACCTACGACCTGCTCGACGCGCGCCTGGCGGCGGCCTTCGGGCGCCTCGGGCCCGGCGCCGACCCGGTGCTGCGGGCCTCGGAGCGGGCCGACTACCAGGCCAACGGGGCGATGGCCCTCGCCAAGGCGCTCGGCCGGCCCCCGCGTGAGGTGGCCGCGGAGGTCGTGGCGGGCCTCGACCTCGCCGACGTGGCGACCCTCGAGGTGGCCGGGCCGGGCTTCATCAACGTCACCCTCACCACGGGGTACCTCTCGCGCGCCCTCGGGACGCTGCTCGGCGACGCGCGCCTGGGCGTCGAGCCGGCCGCGCCGGCCCACCGGGTCGTGATCGACTACTCCTCGGCCAACGTCGCCAAGGAGATGCACGTCGGTCACCTGCGCTCGACGGTGATCGGCGACGCGCTCGCGCGAATGTACCGCTTCGCCGGCCACGAGGTGATCGCCCGCAACCACGTCGGCGACTGGGGGACGCCCTTCGGGATGCTGATCGAGCACCTGGTCGACCTGGGCGAGGCCGGGGCCATCACGACACTCGGGATCGGCGACCTCAACGCCTTCTACCGGGGCGCGCGCGAGAAGTTCGAGGTCGACGAGGCCTTCAAGGAACGCAGCCGACTCCGGGTGGTCGCCCTCCAGGGCGGCGACCCCGAGACGCTGCGCCTCTGGCGGGTCCTCGTCGACCAGTCGGTGCGCTACTTCGGCGAGGTCTACGCCAAGCTCGACGTCACCCTCTCACCCGAGGACGTCGTCGGCGAGTCCTACTACAACCCGATGCTCGAGGGCGTCGTGGCCGACCTCGCGGCGGCCGGGCTGCTCGTCGAGAGCGACGGGGCGCAGTGCGTCTTCCCGCGGGGATTCGCCAACCGCGACGGCGAGCCGCTGCCGCTCATCGTCCGAAAGAGCGACGAGGGCTTCGGCTACGCCGCGACCGATCTCGCGGCGGTACGCGACCGCGTGGGCGCCCTGCACGCCGACGAGCTGCTCTACGTGGTGGGCACTCCGCAGTCCCAGCACTTCGCGATGGTCTTCGAGGCCGCCCGCGAGGCGGGCTGGCTGCCCGAGGGGGTGCGCTGCGAGCACGTCAACTTCGGCCACGTGCTCGGCCCGGACCGCAAGATGTTCAAGTCGCGCGCCGGTGCGACGGTGCGCCTCGTCGACCTCGTCGACGAGGCCATCGCCCGGGCCGTCGCGTCGCTCGAGGAGCGCCGCGGGGAGATGTCCGGCGAGGAGCGCCTCCACCTCGCCACCCAGATAGCCCGGGCCGCGATCAAGTACGCCGACCTCTCGACCGATCGCACCCACGACTACGCCTTCGACCTCGACCGCATGGTCGCCTTCGAGGGCGACACCGGGCCGTACCTGCAGTACGCGCACGCGCGCGTGCGCTCGATCTTCCGTCGCCTCGAGGCCCCGGTCGAGTGGGGCGACGTCGCCTTCGCCCTGGCCTCGCCCGCCGAGCGCCACCTCGCCACCGGACTGCTCGCCCTGCCCGAGGCGTTCTCCTCGGCGCTCGTGACCCTCCAGCCCCACCGGCTCTGCACGTACCTGTTCGACCTGGCCCAGCGCTTCACCGCCTTCTACGACGCGTGCCCGGTGCTCTCGGCCGCCGAGCCCACCCGCACCGAGCGCCTGGCCCTGTGCGAGCTCACCGCGCGCACGCTGCGCCTGGGCCTCTCGGTGCTCGGGATAGAGGCGCCCGAGCGGATGTAGGCCCAGGGTTGTTGGTTTTAAGGACTTTGACGGACTCCTCCTAGGTAGCGTTTATCGACAGCGGCCATAGTTTCGGTCGCGGGGTCGTGACGAGGAAGGCAGGACCGTATGGAGCGAGTGAAGTCCGTGGCGACCTGGGTGATCACGGCCGGGGTGACGGTCATCGCCGCCTTCGGCGTCGCGCGCGGGGTCATCGACGCCCGCCCTCCGGCGAGCGCCACCACCAACGCCGGCCAGCCGCTGGCGGCCCCGACCACCACCACGACCCCGCCGACCACGACCACCTCGGTCGCCCCGGCCGCCCCCTCCGCGACCGGCTTCCACGTCGTCTCGGTGACCTCCCCCTCGGGCACCCGTTCCGGGGACGACGGGAGCGACGCGAGCTCGAGCGGTGGGGACAACTGAGCCCGGGGGTCGGCCCGACCCGGTCGTCGCGCCGCTCGAGGCCGCCCTCGACGCCGAGCCCCAGTCGGACCTCGCGCCCGAGCCCGAGGACGTCCTCGAGCCGGTCCGGACCCGGCGCTGGCCGGTCGAAGAGCGCATGGGCCGCGTGCGCCTGCTCGCCCAGTCCCTCTTCGTCTCGGCGGGGCTCGCCTCGGCGCTGATCGTCACCCACATCGCCACGGCCTCCCCGGCCCACTCGGTCGCCCCGACGACCCCGGGCGCCCCCCCGGCGACCTCGAGCACCACGACCCCGACCTCGCGCCCCGCCGGCGCGACGCCGGGTGCCCCCCCGGCGACCTCGCCCCCCCCGGCCCCGGTCACCACCACGACGCCCCCGCCGGCCACCACGACGACGCCCGCGCCGGTCACGGTGACCACGATCTGCACGACGACGCCCTCGGGCACGACGCTCTGCAACTAGGCCCCCCACGGGGCCTCGGTAGAGTACGGGCGCAGCGGCGTCGGCCGCGAGAGGGGGCGCCATGAGGGCCAAGGCAGCAGTCGTCACCGAGGCCGGGGGGCCGTTCCGCACCGAGCTCATCGACATCGACGAGCCCGTCGCCGGAGAGGTGAAGGTCAAGATGGCCTTCGCCGGGATGTGCTACTCCGACGAGACCCTGCGCAAGGGCGGGATCGGGCTCGACCCCGAGCTGCTGACCCTGCTCACCGGTCGCGACACCGTCTTTCCGATCGTGGCCGGCCACGAGGGGGCCGGGGTCGTCGAGTCGGTCGGAGAGGGCGTCAGCGCCTTCGCGCCGGGTGACCACGTGGCCGTGTCGTTCGTGCCGGGCTGCGGGCGCTGCGACTACTGCCTGTCGGGACGGCCCTACCTGTGCGACCTCATGGCCACGATCGTGGCCGGGCCCCAGATCGCCGACGGCACCTGGCGCCACCACTGGAACGGCGAGGACCTCAACCGCATGTGCCAGGTCGGGGCCTTCAGCGAGTACGTCGTGGTCGCCGAGGCCTCCCTCGTGAAGATCGACCCGTGGCTCGACCTGCGCGCGGCCGCCCTCATCAGCTGCGGGATCGCCACCGGCTACGGCTCGGCCGTGGTGCGCGGTGGGGTGCGCCACGGCGACGTCGTGGCGGTGATCGGCTGCGGCGGGGTCGGCTCGGGGGCGCTGCTCGGGGCGATCGAGGCCGGCGCGCGCGCGGTCATCGCCATCGACACCAACGAGTCCAAGGTCGAGCGGGCGAGGAAGCTGGGCGCCACCCACGGCGCCACGAGCGCCCTCGACGCGGCCTTCAACATCCTGCCCGAGCTGACCTGGGGCAAGAACTGCGACGTCGTGATCGTCACGGTGAACACCCTCACCTCGGCGCTCGTCGAGGAGGCCCGCTCGATCACCGCCAAGGGCGGGGTGGTCGTGCTCACCTCGCTCGGGGCGAAGGACCTCACCACCATCGAGCTCAACACCCAGCTCTTCTCGATGATGAACCAGGAGCTGCGCGGCACGGTCTTCGGCTCGTTCAGCCCCAAGCTGCAGATCCCCCGACTGCTGCGCCTGCACCACGAGGGCAAGTTCCCCGTCGACGAGCTCGTCACCAAGGAGTACACGATCGACGAGGTCGAGCAGGGCTACCAGGACCTGCGCGACGGACGAAACGTCCGCGGCGTGGTCCGCTTCTAGGCGCCCCGCGGGGTCGTGGAGGCCCTGGCGCGCGACGCCCTGCTCGTGGGCGCGGGCGCGCTCGCGGGCGTCGTCGGGGCGGCCGGCGGGATCACCACGCTCGTCTCGTACCCGGCGCTGCTGGCGGTCGGGCTCGCGCCGCTCTCGGCCAACGTCACCAACGCCGTCTCGCTCTCGGGGTCACTCATCGGCTCGACCCTGGGCTCGCGGCCCGAGCTGCGCGGCCAGGGCCCTCGTGCCCGGCGCTGGGTGCCCCTCACGGTGGCGGGCTGCGCCGCGGGCGTGGCCCTGCTGCTCACGACGCCCGCGGCGCTCTTCGCCCGGGTGGTGCCCTACCTGCTGCTCGCCGCGGCCCTCGCGCTCGCGGCGAAGCCCCTCCTCGTGCGCCGCCGCCCCGCGGCCCACCCGGCGGCGCTCGGAGTCGCGCTCTTCCTCGTCGGGGTGTACGTCGGCTACTTCGGCGCCGGCTCGGGGGTGATGGTCCTGGCGCTCGCCCTGGTGGTGCTGGACGAGACCCTGGCGAGGGCGAACGCGCTGAAGAACCTCGTGCTCGGGGCGGCCGACCTCGTCGCGGCGGTGGCCTTCCTCCTCTTCGGCCCGGTGCGCTTCGGACCGGCCCTCGCGCTCGGGCTGGGGCTCCTCGCCGGGAGCGCCCTCGGCCCGGCGCTCACCCGGCGCACCCCCGAGGCGCCGCTGCGCTGGGTGGTCGCCGCGATGGGCGCGGGCCTCGCCCTCTGGCTGATCGCGCGTCCGGCGTAGGCTCGCGCGTGGCCCGTCGTCCCCTCCTCGGTCCGCGCACGGCGACCCTGCTGCTCGGCGCCGGGGCGATCGCGGTGGCGACCCTCGTGGTCGGGGCGCTGCACCACGCGCCGACGCCCTCGCCCCGC
>JAKBNI010000106.1 GCA_021831125.1 Actinomycetes bacterium
CGGCGGCGACCGCCAGCGCCGCCGACGACCCCAGGCCGCGCGCGAGCGGGATCGCCGAGCGCACGCGCAACGAGAACTCCTCGTGGCCGAGCACGTCACGGGCCACCCGGACCCCGAGGTGGCGCGCGTCGTCGAAGAGGCCCGCGCCCTCCCCCTCGGTCACGACCGTGAGCGGCCCGCCGAGGGTCAGCTCCACCTCGAGGTGGAGCGCGAGGGCGACGGCGAGGGTGTCGAAGCCGGGACCCAGGTTGGCCGAGGAGGCCGGGACGCGCGCGCGCACCCGCTCAGCGTAGGCGCTCGAGCCACGACGGCCGTGCGAGCGACGACGCGGCGACGAGCTCGATCGTGCGGTGCACCTCGCCCGAGATGACGAGCCGACCGACCACCTCGCCCCGGTGCACCTCGAGCAGGGGACGCGCGACGACGCGGTACGCGATGGCCCCGGGCTCGGGCCACCACGACAGGCGCAGCGTGCGCCGGAGCGTTGCGACGACCGTGCCCTGGCCGAAGCCCACCCGGGCCAGCGTGTCGCCCGGGCGCCACGTGAGCGTGCGCCGGGCGGCGAGGGCCGAGGCGGCGAGGGCGCGGGCGGCCTCACCGGCCGAGGTGAGGACGTCGCCCGTGCGCTGGCCGGTCACCACGGCGTAGAGGACGTGGACCCGTCCGCCGACGCGGAAGGTCACGGCCATCGCGTCACACCCCCCGGCCGCGGCGGTCCGCCCCGACTTCACGCCGACCACCGAACCCTCCCCGACGAAGGGCGTGTAGCTGGCGACGGTGCCCGCCACCGGCAGGGCCACGCTCGGGAGGTCGACGAGCGCGCGCACCACCGGGTAGCGCATCAGGGCCGCCGCGACCCGTGCCTGGTCCCGCGCCGTGGAGACCGTGGCGGCCCCGAGACCGGCGACCCCGGCGTAACGGGTGTGGCCGAGCCCCATCGCCCGGGCCCGCTCGTTCATCAGCCCGACCATGCCCGCCGGTGACCCGGCCGCCATGGTCGCGAGCATCGAGGCGTAGTCGCCGGCGGAGCGCACCAACGTGCCCGCGAGGAGCTGGTCCTCACAGAGCCGTTCGCCCGCCACGACCGGCACGCTCGACTCATCGCGCGCCACCATCGCCTCGTACCCGGCCACCTGGGCCGGGCCGACGACCCGGCACGGCCCGGTGGCCCCCGGCGCCAGGGGCAGGCGCGTCAGGGCCACGAGGACGGTCATCATCTTGGTGAGACTGGCGATCGGCACCACCCGGTCGTGGTGGCTGACCGACACCCCCGCCGAGGGGACGTAGAGCGCCGCCGTGCCCTGCGCGGGCCACGCGAGGGCCGTCACCGCGGGACCCGGGGGCCGCACGACCAGCGTGAGGTGTGCCGGTCGGCCGACCAGCGGGGCGCTCAACCCGACGACGAGCGCCGCGGCGAGGGCCACACCGACCAGGGCCGCGCCCCCGCGCAGCGCCACGCCCGACGAGACGGTCTCGCGACCCGCGCGCCGTGACACGCTCTAGGACGACAGCGACTGCTCGTACTCGTCGAGGGTGACGAGGACCTTGCGCGACTTGGACCCTTCGCCGGGAGCGACTACGCCCTCCTGCTCGAGCTGGTCCATGAGGCGACCCGCCCGGGCGAAGCCGACGCGCAGCTTGCGCTGGAGCATCGAGGTGGAGCCGGACTGGGTGCGGATGACGAGCTCGCGCGCCTGGCGCAGCACCTCGTCGTCGTCGTCACCGCCCGGCCCACCCGCGGACCCGCGCCCGAGAGGCGCCTCGAGGGCGACGACCGTCTCGGTGCGCCCCCCCTGTCGGCGCCAGGCCTCGACGACCCGGCGCACCTCGTCCTCGGAGACCCACGGCGACTGGAGGCGACGCGCCACGTTGCTCGAGGCGGTGACGAGCAGCATGTCGCCCTTGCCGATGAGCTTCTCCGCCCCGGCCTGATCGAGGATGACCCGGCTGTCGGCGATCGACGAGACGGCGAAGGCCATCCGACTGGGGATGTTGGCCTTGATGACCCCGGTGATGACGTCGACGCTCGGACGCTGGGTGGCGAGCACCAAGTGGATGCCGACGGCGCGGGCCATCTGGGCGATGCGCACCACCGAGTCCTCGACGTCGCGCGCCGCGACCATCATCAGGTCGTTGAGCTCGTCGACGACGACCACGACGTAGGGAAGGCTCTCGGGCTCGGGCGTCGCCGTGCGATCGACGGCGACGCCGGTGGCGCTCTCGATGGCGTCGGCCACCTCGTCGGCCACGCGGGGCTCGCCCCCCAGCTCTCCGCGCGAGAGCATCTGCTGGTAGCCGGTGATGTCGCGGGCGCCGACCTCGGCGAGCAGGTCGTAGCGACGCTCCATCTCGCGCACCGCCCACTGCAGGGCACCGGCGGCCTTCTTCGGGTCGACCACCACCGGCGCCAGCAGGTGGGGCAGGTCGTTGTACTGGCCCATCTCGACCCGCTTGGGGTCGATGAGCAGCAGTCGCAGTTGGTCGGGCGTCGCGCGCACCACGAGCGAGGTGATGAGCGAGTTGATGGCCGAGCTCTTCCCCGCTCCGGTCGCCCCGGAGATCAGTACGTGGGGCATCTCGCCCAGGTTCACCACGACGGTCCGACCGGAGATGTCCCGGCCGACCGGGACGTCGAGGGGGTGGGTCGCCGCGAGGGCCTCCTCCGAGGCGAGCAGGTCGCCCAGGGCGACGAGGGTGCGCTGGCGGTTGGGCACCTCGACGCCGATGGCCGAGCGGCCCGGGATCGGCGCCAGGATCCGGACGTCCGGCGAGGCCATGGCGTAGGCGATGTCACGGTTGAGCGACGTGACCCGCGAGACCTTCACCCCGGGACCGAGCTCGAGCTCGAAGCGGGTCACCGTCGGCCCGACCGTGAAGCCCACGAGAGAGGTCTCCACACCGTGGGCGGCGAGCGCCTCGACGAGCTCGTTGCCGGCCGCCTCGGCCGCGCTGCGATCGTGGCGCTGGTCACGGGTTCGCGAAAGCAGCGACAGCGGCGGCAGCTCCCACTCCCCCGCGTGGACCGGGGCGGCGACGGTCGTCACCTCGCGGGTGGACTCGGGACCCGGTGCCTCGGGCGACGCGTCGTCGCCGACCTCGTCCCCGCCCCCCTCGTCGTAACCGGTCGACTCGTCGTCGAGGTAGTCGAAGGCCACCGGGGCGGGCGCCCCCTCGAGGTCGTCGTCGTAGCCCTCGTCGAACAGCCCCTCGTCGGGGACGTCCTCGTCGGGAACCTCCTCAACCCGCGAGGAGCGTGCGCGCGTGCGCACGGCGCGTCGCGTCGGCTCCTCCACGCGCCAGGCGCGCGACCACCACCGCGCGAGTCCCGACCCGACCAGTCGCGTCGCTGCGACGGCGCCGCGCGCGAGGGCCCCCAGGCCGACCCCCGTCGCGACGATCACCGCCACCACCGCGAGGGCCACGAGCACCACGATCGCGCCGGCCACCCCGACACCGCGTGCCAGGCCGCCACCGACGAGTACCCCGAGCCACCCACCGCCGTCCGCGAGAGCCGAGGCGGTGGCGTGGATGCCGGGACGTCCGCTCGCGAGGTCGGCGAGGCCGCTCACCGTCACCAGCCCGAGCCCGACGCCCCAGCCGAGTCGGGCTCGGTCGAGCTCGTCGGAGCGCCACACCAGCGTCGCCCCGAGCCCGATCAGCAAGACGCCCAGCGCGAATCGCCCCACCCCGAGGAGGTCGGCCAGGGCTCGGCCGATCGCCCGACCGAAGGGGCCCAGGGCGCCGGCCTCGGCCAGCACCACGAAGAGGCCGGCCACCACGAGGCCCACGACCCACAGGTCACGCCGGTGCCGCGCCCACGGGGAGGTCGGTCTCTCGTCGCGTCGCGACCGGGGTCGGGAGGACTTTGCCCGGGCGGACCGAGTTGCGTGTCGCGCCTGTGCCACTACGCACAACCCTACTAACGGGGTGTTCCCACCGAGAGCCACGTCGGCGCCCGTAGGATGAGCCGGTGCGCGAGCGCGCGGGACGGCCCTCACCCCCGGCGCGCCCCCTCGCCCGGCGCCTCGCCTCGGCCGAGGTGGCGCTGAGCGCGCGCGCCGCACTGTGCCTCTCGCTGCCGCTCGTCGTGGGCTTCGCCACCGGCCGCCACCTCGACGCCATCCTCTTCGACATCGGGGCGCTCTGGGCGGTGAGCCAGGACGGCCTCGACCAGTGGGCCCGACGGGGCCCGCGGATGCTCGCGGTCGCGGCGACCGCGGCCGTCGGGGTCTGCGCCGGCGGCGCCGTCGCCACGCGCGTCGACTCGACGTTCGCGGTGGCGCTGTGCTACGCCGTCGTGGCCCTCGTCGCCGGACTGGTCGAGGCCACCTTCGGGGCGACCGCCGGCGCCTACCTGATCGTGGGGGCGACCCTCGGGGTCGGACTCGATCCCGTCGGACGAGTCCTCATCACGGCGGGCCTGATGGCCGTCGGGGCGCTCTGGGTCTGGGTGGTCGCGCGCCTGATGAACCTGCGCCGGCGGCGGGCCAACCAGCGCGCGGTGCTCGCGGCCGCCTTCGACGACCTCGCGCAGCTCGCGCGCGCCGTGGGCTCGCCCGAGTTCTACGCCCGCCGCGGCGGCGCCGTCGCCAGCCTCGACCTGGCCCAGGACGTCGTGAGCCGGCCGAACGGCTCGGCCGTGGGCGACGCCCTCTTCGGCGCCCTTGTCGTGGCGTTGCGCGCCGGGGAGGCCGTCTCCTATCTCGAGGGTCGGGGCCAGGGCGCCGACGCGTCCTTGGTCGAGGCGCTCGGGGAGGTCGCGCGCCACCTGCGCGAGGGTGAGACGACCCACGCGCTCGACCACCTCGATCGACTCGCCGGCGACGAGGCGCTGGCGCCCGCGGTGCGCCGGGCCCTCGCCCCCCCGGGCCCCGAGGAACTCGCCCGCGCCGGGGCCGTCGTCTCCTCCCACCGGGCGACCCGGCCCGAGGTGCCGGTACGCGAGCGGCTGCGCTTCGGCATGATCCTCGCCGTCGCGGTCGTGGGCGCCAACCTGCTCGGCGTCGCCCTGCACGGACCGCACGCCTTCTGGCTGCCGATGTCGGTCGTGTTCATCCTGCGCCCCGACCTCGGCCCGCTCATGGCCCGCGCGCTCGCGCGCACCCTCGGCACCATCCTGGGCGTCGGGGTGGCGGCGCTCGTGGCCCTGGTGGGCCACTCCCAGGTCGACCTCATCGTGCTCAGCTGCGTCATGGCGGCGATCGTGCCCCCCGCCCAGCGGCGCGGGAACGTCGCGGCCGTCGTCGCCTTCACCCCGCTCGTCTTCGTCTTCTTGGGTCTGGCGGCCTCGGCCCAGTCCCTCTTCGTGACGCGCATCATCGACACCGCCCTCGCGGCGGCCATCGTGCTCGTGATCGACGGCTTGCTCTGGACGACGGCGCCCTCGCGCCGGCCCGAGCAGCTGCTCGCCGCCGCGCGAGCGGCGCTCGCCCGCTACGCCGCGGCCGCCGGCGCCGACCC
>JAKBNI010000107.1 GCA_021831125.1 Actinomycetes bacterium
CGAGGTCCAAGAACCGCCCCTCGCCCTGGTGGGCCTGGAGGTAGGCGATGGGCGCGGTGTCGATCGTGATCTGCTTGGGCGACTCGGCGGTGGGGACGAAGAAGAGCACCACGGCCTCGCCGGCCATAATCACCGCGAGCAGCCACGGCACCACGCGCCAGCGCGAGGAGAGGGCGAGGAACGAGACGACGAGCACCATCGCCAGGGCGATGAAGGGCAAGAGGTCGAGCCCGACCTGGATGACGGCGTCTTTGTGGGTGAGGACGACCCCTGCGTTGTGCGAGCGCGCCGCGAGGGCGCAGTAGGCGATGAGCAGCGTCGTGGCGATCGTGCCGGTGAGCAGGAGCCGGCGGGAGCGGGCCTGGGCGATCAGGTCGGCGAAGCCGAGCGCCGCGAGCACCACGATCGCGATCTCCACGCTCGGCATGATGTAGCGCGGGAACGACGACGAGCTGACCAGCGGGATCAGGTTCCAGAGGTCGCGCGTGCGCGCGAAGTCGAGCGCCCCGGCGAGGCCGAGGACGCTCCAGAGCGCGAGCAGGACCCGTAGGGGCCGGTGGCGGGCGCCGAAGAGGCCCACGAAGGCGAGCACCAGCGTGGTCGTGGTGAGGTAGCCCCCGATCCCGGCCCACGCGTTGGCGACGTTGGGGTTGGAGAAGATCGTCCCGTAGACGTAGGGGTCGAAGAACATCGAGAACGTGTAGCCCGGCAGGCGACTGACTCCGTCGACCGCCGCGGTGTGGCTGCCGATGTAGGCGACCTTCAAGAAGTCCTCGAAGGGCACGAGGACCGGTAGGGAGAGCACGACCCCGACGACGCCCCCCGTGGCCAGGCGCCGCAGCGCCCGGGGCCGGCGCGCCGGGGTCAGCGAGAAGACCCGCACCACCGCCCAGGCCAGGCAGAAGAGGCCGTCGAGGTAGGCGACCTCGGGGAATCCCGAGTAGATCGACAGGGCGAGCGCGATCGCCGCGACGTACCACCCGCGCTGGGTGGCGCTCGAGGTCGAGTCGAGGATCATCTCGATGCCGAGCAGCAGCATCGGCAAGAAGGCGACCGGATTGAGCACGGCGTTGCCGAGCCACGCGTAGGTGCCGTTCAGCGCGAAGACCATCGCGACGCCGGTGGCCGCGAGCATCGGCACCGACAGGCGTCGCGCGAGGTAGTAGGTCGAGACCCCGGCGATCACCTCGAGCACGACGTGGAACCACAAGAGGCCCGAGTTGAGCGCGAAGAGCAGCGTGAGCGGGAAGAAGGCGGCCGACTGCATCTCCCCGAGGAGGGGCTGGCCGAGTCCCTCGAAGTAGTTCCACCACGGCCAGTGGCCGTGCAGCAGGTCCATCGCCGCCAGGTGGCCCTCGGAGACCGTGACGAAGCCCACGTTCGGGTCGATCATCGGGCGCCCGCAGGTGATCCGGCACAGCTGGTGGGAGATCCCCGCGGTCCAAGAGATCGGGTCGTTGTTCGCCAGGCGCAGGACGAACATCCCGTTGCCGACGAGCACGACCGCGACGATCGCCACCAGGGGCCAGACCGGGGGCGGGACGCGGCGGATGAGGTCGGCGACGCGCGCCCGGGCCGAGGTCACCGTCTCAGGCTACCTGGGCGCCCGACCGCCGCCGGGCTAGCGCGGCAGGTAGAACATCTTCTCCCCGAGCAGGACGATCGCCTCGGGGAAGAAGGGGTCGCGGAAGGTCCCGAAGACGTCCCAGCGGCGGATGAAGCGGTTCCGGTTCTCGATCGGGTCGAGCCGGCCCCGCGAGGAGCCGACGTGGTGGTAGAGGCGCACGTCGGGGGTGTAGAGCGTGTAGCGCCCCTCGACGAGGGCCCGCAGGCAGACGTCCACGTCGTTCATGACGACCGTGAGCTCCTCGTCCATGCCCCCGAGCCTCTCCCAGAGCGCCCGCTCGACCATCTGGACGGCGCCGGTGACGGCCGCCACGTCCTTGGTGGCGCGCGAGAAGTAGTCGACGTGGGGGTAGTTCGAGTCGGTGCGCAGGTGCTGGGGGTAGGGCGAGATGACGATGCTCTCGTGCTCGCGCTTGCCGTCCTGGTCCAAGAGGCACGCCCCCACGATGCCCACGTCGGGCAGTGAGGCGAGCGCGATGAGCCGCTCGAGCCAGTCGGGGGTCACGACCACCGTGTCGTTGTTGAGGGTGACGACGTAGTCGGCGTTCGAGTGGGCGACGCCGCGGTTGACGATCTTGGCGTAGTTGAACGGCCCCGGGCAGGGCACGACCCGGTAGCGGGTCTCGGCGAAGTAGGCCTTGGACTCGGCCTCGGCGGAGTCGTTGTCGAGGATGATGACGTCGTAGTTGGGGTAGGTCGTGATCTCCTCGATCGACTTGAGGCACCGGTCCACCAGGTCGATGCGGTCGCGCGTGGGGATCACGATGTCGATCCGCGGCGCCGGGTCGGGCGCGGCGAGCGTCCAGTGGACGAGCCCGTTGAGCCGGTCGGCGCTCACCGTCCCCTTCCAGCCCCGCCGCTCGAGCGCCCCGCGCACGACCGCGGCCGTGTCCTCGCCCAGGCGCGGGTCCTCGAAGGCCGCCGCCGGCCGGCCGGCCGGCAGCACCCGGGCGACGTGGGAGAAGGCGCGACCCGCCTCCACCAGGCGCAGGTAGAGGTCGTGCTCGAAGGCCACGCCGGCCTCGGCTCGGAATCCCCCGACCGCGAAGGCCGTCTCCACGCGTACGAGGGCGGGGCGGCCGACGACGTCGTAGCTCAACAGGGTGTGCGGGCCCACCGCGGGGGGCTTCAGGAGGGGGGCGAAGGGGTGGGGGCCGGCCTCGTCGGCGTAGACGACGTCCACCCCGGCCGTGGCCGCCGCGAGCAGGACGGCCGCGCTGTAGCGCCGCTCGACCTCGGTGGTGGTCGCGTCGGCGAGCAGGAGCCACTCGGTCGCGCTGGAGTTGAGGGTGTCGTTCAAGGCGGCGACGGTCTCGGCCGGCGGCCGCTCGGAGTCGAGGGCCACCACCTGCACGTCGGCGAGGTCCGTCGCGAGGGTGGCCAGCTCCGACGCGTAGTCGACGACACGGGGCCGGTAGTTCACCGGGAAGACCACGTCCTCGCGACGGGCGATCAGCCTCTCCACGCGCCGCTTCTCGGCGCGCTCGCCGCGCAGGCGGCGCAGCGCGCGCAGCGGGGGCCCGAAGACGGCCCGGGCCGCCTTGTAGCGAAGGGTGTTCTCGCCGAGGATCCGACCGGCCGTGCGCTGCAGCCGGGTGCCCGACATGAGCCGGACCTGGCGGTGGAACTCGATCCAGCGGTGCTTGATCTCGGCGGCGGTGATCGGGGGGGCCCCGGACTCGTCGAATCTCTGGATCAGTGCCACGGTGTCTTCCGCTCGTGGGCGCTCGCGCCGCGGGCCCCACGGCGCCGCACCGTGAACGGCCCGGTGATCCCTCCAGATTACTGGCGGGGAACGGCCCTTCGGAGAATCGTGGAGCGTGTATAACTTGCCCCGGGACTCGTCGACGACGGGCCGGACGCGGCGCCCGTCGCCGAGGGAGAGCGATAGCCATGAGCGAGGCCCTGGAGACGCCGGCGGCGCCGGCGCACGAGCACAGCCTCAAGGCCGGGGTCCTCGGCCTCTTCGACTCGGTCATCATGGGGGTCGCCGGCGTGGCGCCCGCCTACTCGATCGCGGGCACGACGGCCGTGCTCTTCGGCGCCGTCGCCTTCGGCGGGCCGGCGGCCCTTCTGTACTGCGGCGTCGCGATGTTCGGGATCGTCTTCGCCTTCTCCTACCTCGGACGCGTCGAGACCAACGCCGGCGCCAGCTACTCCTGGGTGCGTCGCGCGCTGCACCCGGCGCTCGGCTACCTCTCGGGGTGGGCCCTCGTCGTCTCGGCGCTGATCTTCATGGTGATCGCCACGCTGCCGGTGGGCTCGAACCTGGTGTCGCTGTTCTCCAACTCGATGGCGTCGAACAAGCCGCTCGTGACGATCGTGGGCTGCCTCTTCTTCCTCTTGATGGTCGCCGCCGTCGCGGCCGGGGTCACCGTGACGGTGACCGTGCAGATCATCATGTCCACGGTCGAACTGGCGCTGCTCGTCCTCTTCGCCCTGCTCGCGATCTTCCACGCCCACGCGAACCCCTTCTCCTGGCACTGGTTCTCCCCGGGCATCTTCCACGGGTCGTCGGGCTTCTTCGCCGGGGCGCTCGTCGCCGCCTTCTACTACTGGGGCTGGGACGTGACGGCGAACCTGAACGAGGAGACGAAGAACGCCAAGACCACCCCGGGCCTCGGGGCGATCATCGGGATCGTCACGGTCTTCGTGCTCTTCGAGGTCTTCACCGTGGCGACCAACATGGTCCTCACGACCCACCAGCTGACCAATCCGAACAACGCCGCCGACATCCTGAGCGTGCTCGGCCAGAAGGTCTGGCACGGCGCGCCGGGCAAGCTCATCGTCATCTCGGTGATCCTCTCGACGGTGGCCACGCTCGAGACGACCCTCATCCAGGTGACCCGGACCCTCTTCGCGATGGGCCGCGACCACACCCTGCCCAAGGCCCTCGGGCGCATCGCGCCCAGCGCGAAGACCCCGCTCGTGGCGACGATGACGGTCATGGTCATCTCGCTCTTGCTCTTCGTGGGCTCGCAGTCCTTCGGCTCGATCGCGAACATCCTCACCGCGGGGGTGAACTCGATCGGCCTGCAGATCTGCATCTACTACTGCTTCGCCGGGCTCGCCGTCGTCGTCCTCTACCGGCGCCAGATCCTGCGCTCGGCGTCGAACTTCGTCTTCATGGGGCTGTGGCCCCTGGTGGGGGCGCTCTTCATGGGGGTGATGTTCGTCAAGGTCATCCCGACCCTCAACGCCACCGACCTGTGGGTGGGCCTGGGGTCGATGGCGCTGGGCCTCATCCCGATGGCCTACTACTGGGCCCAGCGCAACCCCTACTTCACGATGCCCACCAAGGAGGACCGCCACGCGGTCCTGCTCGAGCTCGAGGAGAACCTCTAACCGGGCTGACGACGCTCGACCCACTCGTTGGAGGCTCGACCTCACGACGGGGGATCGGTGCGGCGTGGGCGGTGGCGGTCGTCGCGCGAGCGCCGGCGAGTCACGCTCGACGTCGACACGGCACTCCGCGAACGCGTGGTTGACCCGGCTGCTAACTTCGCCGCGTGCGCGACCCAAGCCGACGAGCCGTGTCGACCGCGTCGGCCCCGCGACCCGCCTTCTCCTACTCCCAGGGTGTCGTCCACCGCGGGTGCCTCTACGTGGCCGGCCAGGTGCCTCGGGACCCCGTGACGGGCGGCGTGCCTGACACATTCTCTGACCAGGCACGTCGTGCGCTGGACAACCTGGCGGCGGTGGCAGACGCCGCCGGTGGGAGCCTGCACGACGCACTTCGCGTCGGTGTCTACCTCGCGAGTCTCGCCTCGATCGACGAGCT
>JAKBNI010000108.1 GCA_021831125.1 Actinomycetes bacterium
CGACCCGGGCCCGGCGCCCCGGCACCCGGGCGCCGCACGCCCCCGCGCCGCGCCGCTATAGACCGGAGGGGTGATGCGCGGTCCCGTCATCGTCACGGGCGGCGGGACCGGGGGCCACGTCTTTCCCATGGAGGCCATCGCCGAGGCGCTGCGCGCCCGGGGGCTCGCCCCCGAGGAGATCCGCTATGTCGGCAGCCGCCGGGGCCAGGAGGGACGCCTGCTCGGCGGTGGTCCGGTCCCCCTGACCCTGCTGCCGGGCCGGGGCCTGCGGCGCTCCATGCGGCCCTACGACCTGGCGGTGAGCGCCGCGGCGGCCCTCGGGCTCGTCGGGGCTCTCGTGAGGGCCCTCACGCTGGTCGGCCGGTGGCGGCCCCGGTGCGTCGTCTCGGTCGGCGGGTACGCGTCGTTCGCGACCTGCGCGGCGGCGGTGGCGTGGCGCGTGCCCCTGGTCCTCGTCGACTTCGACGCCGTGCCGGGCGCCGTCCACCGCCTCTTCCGACGGGCGGCGGCGCGGCGCTGTGTCGCCTTCGGGTTCCCCGCGGACGACGCGGTCGTGACGGGCACGCCGCTACGTGCCGCGATCGAGGCCGTCGACCGCAGCGACGTCGCCCGCGCCGCGGCTCGCGCCGCGGCCGACCCCCCGATCGGACCGGACCGGCTCGTGGTCGTGGTGATGACGGGCTCGCTCGGCTCACGTCGGGTGAACGACGCGGTGGCCGACCTCGCGTCGCGCTGGGCGTCGCGCGGCGACCTAGCGATCGTGCACGTCACGGGCCAGCGGGACTACGCGCGCGTGCTCGCCCGGCGCGTCACCGGCGACCTCGACTACCGGGTGGTGCCCTTCGCCGACATGGCCCAGCTCTGGGGCCTGTGCGACCTCGCGGTCTGCCGGGCGGGGGCCGTCACGGTGGCCGAGCTGGCCCGCCTCGCGATCCCCGCCGTCGTCGTCCCGCTGCCCGGCGCGCCGGGGGACCACCAGCGCCGCAACGCCGAGGCCCTCGCCGCGGTCGGCGGGGTGCGAGTCGTCGACGACGCGTCGTGCGACGCGGACGCCCTGGCCGCGGCGCTCACGGCCCTGGAGCCGGCCTCGACGCGCGCGTCGATGGCGAGCGCCCTCTCCGCGCTGGGCCACCCGGACGCGGCGGCGGCGATCGCGGAGGTGGTCGAGGGGGTGTCGCGGTGAGTCTCCTCGAGCCGGGTCGGCGCGTGCACGTGATGGGCGTGGGCGGGGCGGGCATGAGCGGCCTGGCCCTGTGGCTGGCCGAGCGCGGCGCGCTGGTGAGCGGGTGCGACCGCGCACCGTCTGCGGTGCTCGAGGAGCTCCGCGCTCGACGTATCGCCGTCTCGCTCGGCCACGACCCGTCCCACCTGGCCGCGGCCGACGCGGTGGTCTGGTCACCCGCGGTGCCCCCGGACCACCCCGAGCTCGCCGCGGCCGCCGCCTTGGGCCTGGAGCGGGTCGACCGCCCCACGGCTCTCGCCCAGGTGACCGCGGCCACACCCACCTGGGGCGTGGCGGGCACCCACGGCAAGACGACGGCCACCTCGATGCTCGTCCAGGTCGCCTTGGCGGCGGGGCGCGACGCCGGCTGGCTGCTCGGGGCGCCGGTGCTCGGGGTCGGCGCGAACGGCCACTACGGCAGCGACGGGCTCGTGCTCGAGGTCGACGAGAGCTACGGGACGATGGCCGGGGTCGTACCCGCGGCGCTCGCCGTGACCAACGTCGAGCCCGACCACCTCGACCACTACGGCACTCTCGAGCGGCTCGAGGAGGCCTTCGCCGACCTCGTCGCACGCACCACCGGCCCGGTCGTGGCCTGGGCCGACGACGCGGGCGCCCGCCGGGCCCTCGGGCACGCCCACCACGCCACGTCGGTCGGGGCCGGCCCCGGGCGCGCGTGGCGCGTGGAGGGGGTGGCCCTGCGACGCGACGGCTCGCGCTTCACCCTGGTCGGACCCGGGGAGCTGCTCGAGGTCGACCTCAGGGTGACCGGTCGGCACAACGTGGCCAACGCCGCGGTGGTGGCCGTGCTCGCGCGGACCCTGGACGTCGAGGCGCGCGCCGTCGAGCGGGGGCTCTCGAACTTCCTCGGCGCGCCGCGGCGCTTCCAGCGTCGTGGCGCGTGGCGCGGGGTCGACGTGGTCGAGGACTACGCCCACTTGCCGGGGGAGATCGCCGCGACCCTGGCCGCGGCCGGGGAGCTCGGCTACGCGCGGGTGGGCGTCGTGTTCCAGCCCCACCGGGTGACTCGGACCCTCGCGTTGGAGGAGAGCTTCCCCCCGGCCTTCGACGGTGCGGCCCTGGTCGTGGTGACCGACCTCTACCGGGCCGGCGAGCCCAACCCCGAGGGGGTCACCGGCGAGCGCGTCGCGAGCGCCCTCGTCGAGCGCGGTGCCGTCGGAGGGGTCCGCTACGTCGCCGACCTCGACCGCGTTCCCGAGGTCCTCGCCTCGTCCCTCGCCGACCTCGACCTGGTGCTCGTCCTGGGCGCGGGCGACGTGGGGCGCGTGATCGCGGCGCTGCCCGGGGGGCTGGGGTGAGCCTCGCGCGTCTGGTCGAGGTGGGGGGCGCCCGGGTGCGCGAGCACGCGCCCCTCGGCACGCGCACCACGTACCGCGTGGGCGGCACGGCGCGGGTGCTCGTCACCCTCGCGCGCCGCGAGGACCTCGTCGAGCTCGGCCCGCACCTCGCCGACCTCGAGCTCGACCTCGTGGCGGTCGGCAACGGCTCCAACCTCCTCGTCGCCGACGGCGAGGTCGCGGTCTGCGCCGTGGTGCTCGAGGGCGAGTTCGCCGGCCTGGACTGGCGCGACGAGGCGGGAGCGGTGCTCGTCGAGCTCGGCGCCGGCCTCGACCTGCCCGTGGCCGCGCGTCGGCTCGCGCGCGCGGGCGTGACCGGCTTCGAGTGGGCGGTCGGGGTGCCCGGCACCGTCGGGGGCGCCGTCGCCATGAACGCCGGCGGTCACGGGTCGGACACGGCGGCGTCGCTCGTCTCGGCGACGCTCTGGCGCGAGGGCGCGACGCTGACGCGCGACGCGGCGTCCCTCGGGCTCGGCTACCGCCACAGCGCGCTGGGCGCCGGCGAACTCGTGCTCGGGGCGACGCTGCGCCTTGGCCGGGGGGACCCGGCGGTGGCCGAGGAGGAGGTGCGCGCCGTGGTGCGGTGGCGCCGCGAGCACCAGCCCGGGGGGGCCAACGCCGGGTCGGTCTTTCGCAACCCGCCCGGTGACCACGCGGCGCGGCTCATCGAGACCGCCGGGCTCAAGGGGTGGCGCCGGGGCAGCGCCCGGGTGAGCGAGAAGCACGCCAACTTCATCCAGGCCGACGAGGGCGGGCGGGCCGAGGACGTCTACGGGCTGATCGTCGAGGTGCGCGCGCGGGTCCTCGAGGCCACCGGGGTGGCCCTGGTGTGCGAGAACCGGTTCCTCGGCTTCGGGGACCCCGCGTGAGCCGGCGCGCCCCGGTCGCGACGCGCGCGCGCCGTGGGACCCCGGCGCCGGAGCCCGAGCGGGCGCGCCCGCGGCCCCGGCGGCCCCGGATGCGCCGCTCGACGCTGGTGGTCCTCGTGCTCGCCCTCGTGGTGACCGGCGTCGTCCTCGGGGGCCGGTGGCTGCTCCACCGGCCGATCTTCGAGGTCCGCCACGTCACGATCACGGGGCTGCACCACGAGACGAGGGCCGAGGTCCTCGCCGCGACGGGCCTCGGCGAGCACCCCGCCATGATCGACGTCAACCCCGGCGCCCTCGAGCGCGACCTGTCGCGCTTCCCCTGGGTCGCCCGGGCGCGCGTGGTGCGCCACTGGCCGGACACGGTGGTGGTCTCGGTCACCGAGGCCACGGCGGTGGCCGTCGCCTACGGACCCGGCCGCCGCCTGGACTACGTGAGCGCCGCCGGCCGCGACCTCGGGCCGGCGCCCCTGCGGGCCAACCTGCCCACGCTCGTGGTCGCCGGGGCGGGGGGGTCCTGGCCCTTCGCGTCCCGGGGCCGTGCGGCCGCCTACGTCGCGAGCCGCCTGCCGCGGGCCTTCGCCGCCCAGGTGCGCACGGTCAGCGAGGACCGCCTGGGCCACGTCACGCTGGTGCTCACCACGCCGGTGCGCTTCGAGCTGGGGCTCGCGACCAACCTCCACGCGAAGTTCGTCGCCGTGGCGTCGGTCATCGCGCACAGTACGCTGGTGCCGGGCGACGTCATCGACGTGACCGTTCCGGGGGAGCTCGCCGTGACGCCTCCCACGGGGTAGGCATTTGACCCCTTTGGGGGGGCTGAGTAGCCTTCGGGGACTGCCCCTCGCCCTGGGGGCTGACCGAACACAGACAAGGGGAATTGATGAGCCTGACCCAGAGCAACTACAACGCCGTGATCAAGGTCATCGGCGTGGGGGGCGGGGGCGCCAACGCGGTCAACCGGATGATCTCGGCCGGGCTCAAGAACATCGAGTTCATCGCGGCCAACACCGACGCCCAGGCCCTGTTGCTCAGCGAGGCCGACCTCAAGATCGACATCGGCCGACAGCTCACCCGAGGCCTGGGCGCGGGCAGCGACCCCGACGTCGGTCGCCAGGCCGCCGAGGACCACCGGGCCGAGATCGAGGACGCCCTGAAGGACACCGACATGGTGTTCATCACCGCCGGCGAGGGTGGCGGCACCGGGACCGGGGCCGCCCCGGTGGTGGCCGAGATCGCCCGCTCCCTGGGCATCTTGACCATCGGCGTGGTCACCCGGCCGTTCTCCTTCGAGGGCAAGCGCCGGGCCACCCAGGCCGAGAAGGGGATCCAGAACCTGCGCGACAAGGTCGACACCCTCATCGTCATCCCCAACGACCGCCTGCTCTCGGTGACCGCGCCCGACACCTCGATGCTCGACGCCTTCAAGATCGCCGACGACGTCCTGCTCTCGGCGGTGCGCGGGGTGACCGACCTGATCACCGTGCCGGGGCTGATCAACACCGACTTCGCCGACGTCAACACCGTCATGCGCAACGCCGGCACCGCCATCATGGGCGTGGGCATGTCGACGGGGGAGGGCCGTGCGGTCAACGCGGCGCGCGCGGCGATCACCTCGCCACTGCTCGAGGCCTCGATCGACGGCGCGCGCGGGATCCTCATGAACATCGTCGGCGGCCCCGACATCACCCTCAACGAGGTGACCCAGGCCGCCGAGATCGTCCACTCGGTGGCCCACCCCGAGGCCAACATCATCTTCGGCAGCGTGATCGACGAGTCGGTGGGCGACGCCGTGCGGGTCACGGTCATCGCCGCGGGCTTCGACCAGGTGTCGCCCAAGGCCCCCACCACCGTCGCCCAGCCCGTCATGACCGAGGGGCCGCGCAGCGACATCTTCACCTCCACCTCCGACGACGACTTCTTCGACGTGGGTGGCGATGACGACATCCCCAGCTTCC
>JAKBNI010000017.1 GCA_021831125.1 Actinomycetes bacterium
GACGACGCCCGAGCGCCCCCCCTGGGGGGTCACCGGGACGCGGTGGCGCCCACAGGCCGCCAGCACGGCGGCGACCTCCTCGCTGGTGCGCGGACGCGCGACGGCCCCGGGCCAGCGCTCGACCCGACCGGCCGCCGCCTCGGGGATCGCCGGGGGCCACCAGTCGCGGGCGTGCTCGGCGCGCTCGCGCGCGCCGGTCTCGATCGGGATGCGGGCCTCGGCGAGCTCGGCGAGCAGGCCGGCCGGTCCGGCCGCGGGCGCCTCGTCGAGGGTCTCGGGGTAGGGGACGGGTGCGACGGGCTCCATCAGGGCTCGAGGCCGGCCGCGGCGAGCTCGCGCGCCACCAGGGCCCGGTAGGTCTCCACCTCTCGAGCGACGCGCGACTCGTCCCAGGCGAGCTCGCCCGCGACGACGCGGGCGACCCGCTCGGCCCCGTCGCGCGCGGCGCGCGCGTCGTGCAGGTGGGCGCGGGTCCGGCGGCACAGGAGGTCCTCGAGGGAGGTGGCCATCTCCTCGCGCGCGGCGAAGAGGAACTCCGCGCCGAGGTAGGCGAGCCCCGCCACCGGGTGGGCGGCGAGCTCGTCGCCCTCGCGCGCGAGCTCGAGCACCCGGGGGGCGTCGGCGCCGTAGCGGTGGTAGAGGCGGGCCTCCTCGGGCGACTCGGGCCGCCAGTCGTCGACCCCGTAGAGCTCGAGGTCGTGGGTGCGCGAGCGCGGGAGCGGCCCGAGCGTGCCGCGCAGCGCGTCGACGGCGTCCTGGGCCATCTTGCGGTACGTGGTCCACTTGCCCCCGGTCACGTGCACCACGCCGTCGCCGGCGTCGGTCACCTGGTGGCGACGGGAGAGGTCGGCGGTGCGCTCGCTGAGCCGCCGGCCCTCGGGCGGGGAGAGGAGGGGGCGCAGCCCGGCCCAGACCCCGGTGACGTCGCGGCGGCCGAGGTCCGAGGAGGTCGAGGCGTTGACCGCGCTGAGCAGGTAGTCGACGTCCTCGGCGGTGGCGCAAGGGTCGTCCAGGGGCCCGTCGTAGGCGGTGTCGGTGGTGCCGACGAAGGTGAACGGGTCGTCCTCGAAGGGCACGACGAAGACGCTGCGGCGGTCGCCGGGCACCGCGAGCACGGCGGCGATGTCGGCGGGCAGCCGGTCGCGCGGGACCGCGACGTGGACGCCCTTGGCGGGCGTGACGCGCCGCGAGGGGCGCCCCTCGGTCATCGTGAAGACGTCGTCGGCCCACACGCCGGTGGCGTTCACGACGCTGCGGGTGGCGATCGTGAGCTCCCGCCCGGTGAGCTCGTCTCGGGCCACGACGGCCTCGACTCGACCAGCGGACTTCGCCACGCCCGTGGCGCGGACGTAGCTCGCCACCCGTGCGCCGTAGCGCTGGGCGGTGCGCGCGAGCACCAGGGCGACCCGGGCGTCGTCGCCGCGCGCGTCGTAGTAGAGGAAGCCCGCCACGAGCCGGTCCGTGCGCATCGTCGGGAAGTGGGCGAGTACGTCGTCCCTCGTCACGCGCGCGTAGCGGTGCCCGATGCGCCACCCCCCGCTCAGGTCGTAGAGGCGCAGCGCCGACGCGTACCCGCGCACGAGGGTCTTGCTCGCGACGCCGTTGGAGCCGAACAGGGGGATGAGGAAGGGCAGCGGACTCACGAGGTAGGGGGCGTTCGCCAGCAGTCGCTGGCGCTCGTGGAGGTTCTCGTAGACGAGGCGGAACTCGCGCTGCTGGAGGTAGCGCAGGCCCCCGTGGACCATCTTGGAGGACTTCGAGCTGGTGCCCGAGCCGAGGTCGCCCTTGTCGAGGAGGGCGACGCTCAGCCCGCGCGCGGCGGCGTCCACCGCCACCCCCGCCCCGGTCATCCCGGCTCCGATCACCACCACGTCGAAGGTGGTCGAGGCGAGCGCGTCGACGTGCTCACCTCGTCGCGGGCCGGCCATGGGTGTCATGTTGTCATAGGTCCCTGAGAGTCGACGACGCCGCCCGGGGCACGGCCGGGGGCGACGCCGATGAAATCTCGGCGACACGCCGGCGACGAGGGCGTTAACGCGAGTGGTCCCGCGAGGGGAGTGGCGCCGAGAGGCCGTCTGGCGTCTGGCTTCTCGGCGCCGCGCTCGCCCGAGGGGGCGCGCGCGACGTGAATTGCCCGGCGGGGCGGGCCTGGTTAGTCTGACGCGGAGCCGCCAACCCGGTGGCTCCGACAGGGAGGAAGTGCGGATGGCACTGAGAAGGACGAAGGCGGTCCTCGCGGCCGGCGCGACGGTGGCGGCGCTCTCGGGCGTGGCCGTGACCGCCGGCAACGCGGTCGCGAGTGGCGCCTCGAGCGTGAACTGGGCGAAGGTCACCCACCTCACCAAGACCGGGCCGACCTCGTTCGCCGCTCTGGTGAAGGCGGCCAAGAAGGAGGGCGTCCTCAACGTGATCGCCCTGCCGAACAACTGGGCCAACTACGGCAACATCATCAAGACCTTCGAGAAGAAGTACAAGATCAAGATCAACTCGGCGAACCCCGACGGCTCGAGTGCCCAGGAGATCCAGGCCCTCCAGCAGGACAAGGGCCGCTCGAGCGCGCCCGACGTCATCGACGTGGGCACGAGCTACGCGATCTCGGCCAAGCACAGCCACCTGCTCGCCCCCTACAAGGTCCAGACCTGGTCCGCCATCCCGGCGGCCCTCAAGGACCCGGCGGGCTACTGGTTCGACGACTACGGCGGCTACGTGGCGATCGGCTGCGACACCCTGACCGTGAAGGCCTGCCCGACCTCGTTCAAGCAGATGCTCACCGAGACGGGTGCGAACGGCTACAAGATCGGCATCAACAACAACCCGACGGTGTCGAACTCGGCGCTCGCGGCGGTCCAGGCGGCGGCCATCGCCAACGGCGGATCACTCTCGAACGTCTCGCCGGGCGTGGACTTCTTCTCGACGCTCAACAAGAACGGCGCGTTCGTTCCCACCATCGCCGACGCGGCGACGGTGCAGCAGGGCGCGACCAACATCGTGATCTGGTGGGACTACCTCCAGGCGAGCGGGATCACCATGAAGGGATGGAAGGTCGTCCTCCCCTCGGACGCGGTGCTCGGTGAGTACTACACCCAGGCCATCAGCGCGAACGCCCCGGACCCGGCGGCGGCGCGCCTGTGGGAGGAGTTCCTCTACTCGACCCAGGGACAGAACCTCTGGCTGGCCGGCCTCGCCCGTCCGGCGGAGCTCGCCTACATGGAGGCCCACGGCACGGCGAGCAAGGGCTACGTCGCCAAGCTGCCCCCGATCCCCAAGGGCGTGACCCCGCAGTACCCGACCACCGCCCAGATCCTCGGTGCCGCGAACACGGTCAACTCCGAGTGGGCGACCAAGGTGGGCTCGGGCGCCTAGGCCGCGAGACTCGATCCTGATGGACACTCTCGAGGCGACGGCCCCGACCCCTGACGCCGCGGCGTCGGGGGTCGGGGCCGTCGCCTCAATAGAGACGCGCCGCCCCTGGTGGCGCCGGGCGGCCCCGGCGGCGGGGGTCGCCCCGTTCCTGCTCTACGCGACCCTGGGGATCGGGATACCGACCCTCGGGGTCCTCTACTACGCGTTCCGGGGCAACAACGGCGGGTGGACGACCGCCAACGTGGCCGCCGTCGTGCACGGCATCTACCTGATCGGCTTCGAGAACTCCCTGAAACTGGCCCTGCTCACCTCGATCATCCCGGGGATCCTCGGCGTCTTCGTCGCCTACGCCATCCACACCTCGCGCAGCCAGTGGCTGCGCCGGATGACCGCGACGGCCTCGGGGGTGCTCGCGAACTTCGGCGGGGTGAACCTCACCTTCATGTTCGTGGCGACCCTCGGCTCGACGGGAGTGCTGACGCTCTGGCTGGCGGCGGTCCACGTCCACCTCGCCTCACTCGGCTTCCAGCTCTACACCTTCTCGGGCGTGGCGGTCGTCTACATGTACTTCCAGATCCCCCTCATGGTGCTCGTGATCACGCCGGCCCTGGTGGGCCTGCGTCCCTCGTGGCGCGAGGCGGCCGAGAACATGGGCGCCTCCAGCTGGCGCTACTGGCGCCACGTGGGGATCCCCGTGCTCATGCCGTCGGTGCTCGGCGGGATGCTCCTGCTCTTCGGGAGCGCCTTCGCGGCCTACGCGACGGCCCAGTCCCTCACGACCGGCATCATCGCCCTCTCGCCGATCCAGATCGGCAACTTCATCAACGGCAACGTCTTCTCGAACTACCAGAACATCGGCTACGCCATCGCCTTCGGGATGCTGGTGATCCTGGCCGCCGTGATGATCCTCTACAACTACGTCCAGAGGCGGGCCAGCCGATGGCTCCACTAGACGCCCCGAGCGCCGGACTGGAGCTGCTCGCCCAGGAGACGGCGCCGGTCCCGACGTTCTCGACCGGGCGCGCGCGCCGGCGGATCCGCTGGTGGCGCGGGGTCGTGCTCGTCCTGACCGCGGCCTACTTCCTCATCCCCATCTACGCCGGGCTGCGCTTCAGCTTCCAGGGCGTCGACGGCCACTACTCGCTCAGCACCCTGAAGGAGCTGCCCAAGGCCCAGGGCTTCACGGCGGCCCTGTGGCTCTCGACGAGGCTGGCGATCGCGACGGTGCTCGTCGCCGTCTTCTTGATGGTGCCCACGACGATCTACGTGCACCTGCGCCTGCCGCGGCTGCGCCGCATGATGGACGTGATCACGGTCCTGCCCATCGTGATCCCGCCGATCGTCCTCATCGCCGGGGTCCTCGCGGTGGCGCCGCTCTGGCTCAAGGCCTCGCCGTACCTGCTCAGCCTGATGTACGTCATCCTGGCGATGCCGTTCATCTACCGCAGCCTCGACGCGGGACTGCTCGCCATCGACCTCAAGACCCTCTCGGAGGCGTCGCGCTCGCTCGGGGGGCGCTGGTACTCGACGATGTTGCGGGTCGTCCTGCCCAACATCCGCCCCGCGCTCGTCTCGGCGGCCGTCTTGACCCTCGCCATGGTCTTCGGGGAGTACACCATGGCGAGCCTCGACCTGTGGACGACGGTGCCGGTGTGGATCGTGCAGTTCAACGGTGCGGCCAACGGCCACATCCAGATCGCCGCGGCGATGGCGGGATTGGTCGTCACCTGGGTCGTGCTCACGGTTATTGTGTCGCTCGATCGCTCCGGGCGGCGTCGTGCGCGTGGCTAGGAGGAACCCGTGACCCAGACGGAGGACGCACCGATGGTCCAGAGCCCCGCTCCCGCGCCGACGCGGGGCGCGCCGGTGCTGCTCGAGGGGCTCGTGCGGACCTTCGGCAAGGTCCGCGCCCTCGACGGGCTCACGCTCTCGATCGAGCCCGGCGAGTTCATGGCCCTGCTCGGGCCGTCGGGGTGTGGCAAGACGACCGCGCTGCGGGTGCTCGCGGGCTTCGAGCGGCCCGACGCGGGGCGGGTCGTCGTCGGCGGTGCCGACCTCTCGCGGGTGAGCGCCCAGAGGCGCGACATGGGCATGGTCTTCCAGAGCTACTCGCTCTTCCCCAACATGGACGCCCTCGACAACGTCGCCTTCGGTCTGCGCATGCGCCGCCAGCCGACGGCGACCCGTCGGGCCAAGGCGGGCGAGCTGCTCGAGATGGTGGGCCTCGCGGACCAGGCGGAGAAGTACCCCCACCAGATGTCCGGCGGGCAGCAGCAGCGCGTCGCCCTGGCCCGGGCGCTCGCGATCGAGCCGCGGGTCCTGCTGCTCGACGAGCCCCTCTCGGCCCTCGACGCGCTGGTGCGCGCCGAGCTGCGCGACCAGATCCGCGCCCTCCAGCAGCGCCTCTCGATCACGACGGTCTTCGTCACCCACGACCAGGAGGAGGTGCTCTCCATGGCCGACCGGATCTGCGTGATGTCCAAGGGTCGCATCGAGCAGGTCGCCTCGCCGGCCGAGATCTACGCGCGTCCGGCCACCGCCTTCGTCGCCCAGTTCGTCGGGGTCTCGAGCCGGGTCCCGGCCGAGGTGCGCGGAGCTGAGGTGACGGTCTTCGGGGAGGGACGCCCGGTGCGCGGCAGCGCGCCCGCCTCGGGCGCGGTCGACGCCCTCTTGAGGCCCGAGGACGTGGCGCTCACGCCCGAGCCCCAGGGGGTCGGTCAGGTGGTGCGCCAGAGCTTCCTCGGCGCCACGACCCGGCTGGTGGTGGCGGTGGGCGAGTCGATGCTGCGCGTCGACGTGCGCAGCGACGCCGTCGGCGAGTTCCCGGTGGGCACGCGGGTGACCCCCCGGGTCGTCGCGCGCGACATCCTCGTCGCCCCTCACGACACCGCCGTGGCCTCGGTCGACGACCTGTAGCTCCCGGGCCCCGGGCTAGTTTCGGGGGCATGGACTTCACGCTCCCCCCCGAGCTCGCCGATCTCCAGGCCTCCGTGCGCCGCCTGGCCCAGGAGAGGATCCGTCCGCGCGCGAGAGAGATCGACCTCTCCGGGGAGTACCCCCAGGACGTCTTCGACGCCTTCAAGGCCGCCGACCTCTTGGGCCTGTGCATCCCCGAGGCCTACGGCGGCTCGGGCGCGGGCATCACGGGCCTCGCGGTGGCGATCGAGGAGGTGACCAAGTACTCGAACGTGCTCGGGCTGATGCTGCTCCTGACCCGTCTGCCGACCGGGCCGGTCATGATCGCGGGCACCGAGGAGCAGAAGCAGCGCTACCTCCCGGGCGTCGCGCGCGGCGAGACCCGCGCGGCCTTCTGCCTCTCCGAGCCGGGCGCCGGCTCGGACGTCGCGGGGATGCGCTCGCGGGCCGTCCCCGACCCCGACGTCGAGGGCGGGTACGTCCTCAACGGCACCAAGTGCTGGATCTCGGGGGGCATGCAGGCCGACTGGTACGTCGTCTTCGCCAAGACCGGCGACCCCGCGGCCCGTGACCACCGGGCCATCGGCGCGTTCCTCGTCGACGCCCACGCGCCGGGGGTGACCCGCCCCCGGGTCGACCACAAGATGGGCGTGCGCGGCATCGACACCACCGAGATCCACTTCGCCGACGTGCGCGTCGGACCCGAGGACGTCCTGGCGGGCGGCTTCGCGCTGGCGATGCTGTCGCTCAACGCGATGCGCCCGATCGTCGCCGCCCGGGGGCTCGGACTCGCCGAGGGGGCCCTCATGTACGCCACCGACTACGTGAAGTCCCGTGAGGCCTTCGGCAAGACCATCGCCGACTTCCAGGGGATCCAGTGGGAGATCGCCAAGTGCGCCACCGAGATCGAGGCGGCGCGCCTGCTCACCTACCGGGCCGCCGACCTGGCCGACCGGGGCCACTTCACCAAGGAGTACGTCCCCCAGCTCTCGATGGCCAAGTACTACGCCACCGAGGTGGCCGTGCGGGCCTCGGGGCTCGCCGTGCAGCTCCTCGGCGCGGCGGGCTACATGGAGGACCACCCGGTCGAGATGTACTACCGCGACGCTCGCCAGCTGACGATCGTCGAGGGCACGAGCCAGGTCCAGCTCGGCCTCATCGGCCGCGGGGTGCTGGCCCACGACCTCTGGTGGGACTAGGGGACGCGACGGCGACCGGCCCCCTCGTCGGGCTGCGGGTCCTCGAGCTCGCGGGCATCGGCCCGGGTCCCTTCGCGGCGATGTGGCTCGCCGACATGGGGGCCGACGTCTTGCGCCTCGAGCGCGGCGACCCCGACGCGCCCCCCGGCGCGCACTGGGACCTGACCGCGCGCTCGCGGCCCTCGGTGGCCCTGGACCTCAAGAGCCCGGCCGGAAGGGACCTCGTGCTCGAGCTCGCCGAGCGGGCCGACGCCCTCATCGAGGGGTTCCGTCCGGGGGTCGCCGAGCGGCTCGGCGTAGGCCCCGAGGAGGTGCGCGCACGCAACCCTCGCCTGGTCTACGCGCGCATGACCGGCTACGGCCAGGACGGCCCGTGGGCCCAGCGCGCCGGCCACGACATCAACTACATCGGCCTCTCGGGCGCCCTGTGGCCCCTCGGGCGCGCGGGGGAGCGACCGGTGCCCCCGCTCAACCTGGTGGGCGACTTCGGCGGCGGGGCGATGTACCTCGTCGCCGGGCTGCTCGCCGCGGTGCTGCACGCGCGCGCGAGCGGTGAGGGCCAGGTGGTGGACGCCTCGATGGTCGACGGGTCGGCGTCGCTCATGACCTTCACCCACGCGCTGCGCCACGTCGGGGTCTGGCGCGACGAGCGTGGGGTGAACATCCTCGACACCGGGGCGCCCTTCTACGAGGTCTACGAGGCGTCCGACGGCGGCCTCGTCGCCGTCGGGGCCATCGAGGCCCCCTTCTACCGCGAGCTCGTGGTCGGGCTCGGCCTCGACCCCGAGACGCTGCCCGCCCAGATGGACCGGGCCAGCTGGCCGACGCTCAAGCGCCGCTTCGCCGAGGTCTTCGCGACGCGCACCCGCGACGAGTGGGTGGCCCACTTCGCCGACCGCGACGCCTGCGTCTCTCCGGTGCTCTCGCCAACCGAGGCGGCCGAGCACCCCCACAACGTGGCGCGCGCGACCTTCGTCGGGCCCCCGCTACAGCCGGCCCCGGCGCCGCGCTTCTCGGGGACGCCGGCGGCGGTCGCCTCGGCGCCCCAGCCCCCGGGCGCGGGCACGCGCGAGGGGCTCAGCCGGTGGGGCGTCGACGAGGCGCGCTGGCGCGCGCTGCGCGAGGCGGGGGCCTTCGGCTAGACGTTGACGACCGGGCAGGTCAGGGTCCGGGTGATCCCGGGGACCTTCTGGATGGCGCCCACGATGAACTTGCCGAGGTCGTCGACGCTCTCGGCCTCGCAGCGCACGATGACGTCGTAGGGGCCGGTGACCTCGAAGGCCTCGAGGACACCCGGGACCGCGCGCGTGGCGATCACCACGTTCTCGCTCGAGCCGATCTCGGACTGGATCAAGATGTACGCCTGGACCGCCATGGGTGACCTTTCCGTCGCGGAGTCCCTCCATACTGCCCGACGGGCGGACCGCGACGCTACCCGTCGCGGAAACGGCGCCCGATGTGCCACTGGTGGCAGTAGTCGCAGCGGTACGCGTCGAGCTCGACCCGGTCGAAGGTCCACGCCAGTTGGGCCGCACTCCGGGCCTCGGCCTCGGTGCGGTAGGCGTTCTTCGGGTTCCCCTCGCGCGTGAAGTGCGAGCCCGCCCAGCCCATCGGCCGGGCCGGGCGGGGTCCGCGGGCGCGGCGGCGAGGGCTCCGGGGCACCGCATCACCCTAGGGGCGTCACTACGATGGCCCGGTGACCGCGATGCCCCAGGTGGACGAGCGCGTGGCCGAGCGCGTCGAGAGCGTGCCGCGAACCGACGACGGCGACCACGAGCGCTTCACCCATCTGGTCCTCGAGGGCTACACGCCCAAAGACGGCGAGTTCGTCGGCCTGGGCAACTCGGTGGTCGAGGGGATGGTCAACGCCACGCCGGTGCGGGCCCTGTGCGGCAAGGTCTGGGTGCCGGGCCGGGACCCCGCGCGCTACCCGCTGTGCCCGACGTGCAAGGAGATCGCCGAGTCCCTCGGCTGGTCGGTCCCGTCGCTCTAGAGCGGTGACCCGAGCCCTCGTCCTGCGCCACCACCTCGAGGACTCGCCCGGCCTGATCGGCGAGGCCCTCGCCGCGCGCGGGGTCGAGCTCGACGTCCACCTGCTCAACGAGTCCTCGGCGACGCCCTCGCTCGAGGGCCACGGGCTGCTCGTCGTCCTCGGTTCGAAGTGCGCGGTCTACGACCACGAGGTCGAGGCGGCGTGGTTCGGTCGTGAGCTCGACCTCATGGCCGAGGCCGACCGCGAGGGCGTGGCGATCCTCGGGATCTGCTTCGGCGCCCAGGCTCTCTGCCGGCTCTTCGGCGGCGAGGTCTCCCGGGCCCCCCAGGGCGAGGTCGGCTGGTTCGACGTCGAGGTCGCCGAGGGGGTCGGGCTCTCGAGCGGCCCGTGGTTCGAGTTCCACTTCGACCACTGCGCCCTGCCCGAGGGCGCCGCGGTGTGGGCGACCTCGCCGCGCGCCGTGCAGGCCTTCGCCCTGGGTCGGCACGTCGGGGTCCAGTTCCACCCCGAGATCGACGCGGAGCAGCTGGGCGAGTGGCTCGCCGCGGACCCCGACGACGCGCGCGAGCTCGGGCTCGACGTCGAGGCCCTCCTCGCCCGGACGGCCCGGGAGACCCCGGCGGCGCGCGAACGCGCCCAGGGCCTGGTCGACCTCTTCCTCGCCCACGCCGCACTGGCGTGAGCGAGCTCGAGCTCGAGGTCGAGCGGCCGGCGCTCGGCGGCGGCGTCGCGCGCGCCCCCGACGGACGGGTGGTCTTCGTGCGACACGCCCTCGCCGGAGAGCGCGTGCGCGTGCGGGTGCTCGACGAGGCGCGTCGTTTCGTGCGCGCCGAGGCGGTGTCGGTGGTGCGCGCGGCCGCCGGGCGCGTGGTGCCCCCGTGCCCCCACGCGGGGCCGGGGCGCTGCGGGGGCTGCGACCTCCAGCACGCCGACGAGGCGACCGAGCGGGCCTGGAAGGAGTCCGTCCTCGCCGAGCAGCTCTCGCGCATCGGGGGGATCGAGTGGTCCGGGGCCCTGCGACGCCCGCCGAGCCCGGCCGAGGGGTCGCGCACGCGCCTGCGTTGCGCGGTCGACCCGGCGGGTCGTCTCGGGCTGCGCCAGAGTCGCTCCCACGAGGTCGAGGTCCTCGAGCGGTGCTGGCTGGCCGACGCCCGCCTGGCGCCGGCCTTCGCCCACCGTTGGCCGGGCGCGCGGGAGGTCGAGCTGCGCGCGCTGGGCGAGGGCGAGCCCGTCGCCGTCGTCGACTCCGGCGCCGGGGTGGAGACCGTCACGCTCGACGGACGCGGCGTGCTTGAGGGCGTCGCGCGGGTCCGGGTCGCCGGGTACGACTACCGGGTCTCGCCGGGGTCCTTCTGGCAGGCCCACCGCGACGCCCCGGAGCTGCTCGTCGCGGCCGTCGCCGCGGCCGCCGCGCCCGGCGCGGGCGAGCGCGTGGTCGACCTCTACGCCGGGGTCGGGCTCTTCGCCCGGCCCCTGGCCGACCTCGTCGGGCCCCGCGGGCGCGTCGACGCCCTCGAGGCGTCGCGCTCGGCCGCGGCCGACGCGCGCGTGAACGCCGACGGGGTCCCGTGGCTCGAGGTCCACGAGGCCTCGGTCGACCCGGCGGCCGTGGCCTCGGTCGTCGCGGCGGGCTCGGTCGTGGTCTGCGACCCGCCGCGCACGGGACTCGGTCGAGGGGTGGCCGACGCCCTGGCGCGCGCGCGACCGCGCCGGCTGGTCTACGTCTCGTGCGACGCGGCGACCCTCGCGCGAGACCTTAGAAAACTCTTAGACCAGGGCTTCGCCCTGGTGGGCCTGGACGCCTACGACCTCTTCCCCAAGACCGAGCACGTGGAGCTCGTGGCGAGCCTTGACGCCGTCGCGACGAGGGTGGATAGTGCAAGTGAGGCCCGAAGGTCTCGGGCCTCGTGAGGGGGTAGCCGATGACGTTCAAGCTGGACCATCACCACAAGATCACCGTCCAGAAGATCTTCAGTCACCCGCTCAACCACAACATCCACTGGCAGGACGTCACCTGCCTGCTCGGACGCTTCGGCGAGGTCCACCAGACCCACCGCGGCAACTGGGCGCTCACCGTCGAGGGCGAGACCTACTCCTTCGGGTCGATCCGCACCCGCGACCTGACCGAGGAGCAGGTCGTCAAGGTCCGGGCCTTCCTCAAGTCCGTGGGGGTGGACGCCCAGGCCGTCGCCGCCTAGGTCAGGCGCGGGCGAAGAGGGAGGCGGCGAGTCCCGACGAGGTCACCCCAGCCATGACGCGCTCGCGCAGTGCGTCGTCGGGCACGAGCCCGTGGACGGACTCGAGGTGGCCGGTCGCGATCGAGACCACGTCGCGGGCCCGGCGGGCCCGCACGGCGGCCTCGCACCCGGGCACGATGTCGGCGCATCGGAACTGTTTCATTGGTCCTCCTCAGGGGTGGTCGCTCGGTGTTCGGTGCCGTCGATCAGGTGGTGGACGAGACGCTCCATCCGCACCACGCCGACGACCCGGCGCAACTCGTCGACGCAGACGAGCGGGTGCCAGCGCCAGTGGGTGTCGCGGGTGAGGGCGCGCTCGAGGACGGCGCGCACCGTCTCGTCAGGGCGCACCACGAGGACGCGGTCCCACGTCCCGTCGGGCAGGTCGAGGGCCGTCGGCTGGCCCAGCCCGTCGACCACCACGGTGACCGAGAGGGCGGCCGGCTCGTGCCGGTGGCGGGTGCGGGCCACCTCGACGAGGGCGCCGACGGTGTCGGGATCGGCCGCCCGCGACGGGCGCTCCTCGAGGTGGCGGCGCACCCCGCCGTCGATCGTGGGCCACAACTCGAGCGTGGGCCGGCGGAAGAGGAAGCCCTGGGCGAGGGGCACCCCGAGACGCGCCAGGACGTCGAGCTCGGCGAGGCGTTCGACGCCCTCAGCCAACACCCACGCGTCGAGTCGGTCGGCGAAGCCGCCGAGCATCTCGACGAGGGCGGCCTTCACTTCGTCCTCGTCCAGGTGGTCGACGAGGGAGCGGTCGAGCTTCACGAGGTCCGGCGCGAGCGTCATGAGCCACTGGAGTCCGGCGTAGCCGCTGCCGGCGTCGTCGATCGCCACTTTGGCCCCGGCCTGGCGCCACGGCTCCAGGAGCCGAGCGACCGCGTGGTAGTCCTCGATGGCACTGTGCTCGGTCAACTCCAGGACGACGCGCTCGAGTCCGCCGCGCCGGTCGCGCACGGCGGCCAGCGCGGGTTCGCCCAGGTGGAGCGGGGAGACGTTCACGGTGATGAAGGTGTCCTCGGGCAGGGCGTCGCGCAGTTCGAGCGCGTGGGAGAGCACGAGCGCGTCGAGCTGCGCACCGAGCCCGAGCCTCTGGGCGTGGGCGAACCACACGTCGGGGGTGGCGGCGTCGGGGCCCGAGAAGCGCGCGAGGAGCTCGTAGCCGACGACTGTGCCCCGAGCGACGTCGACGATGGGCTGGGCGGCGAGGCGCAGGCCCTCCCCGGCGAGGACCCCCTCGAGGGCGGCGCACCAGCCCGACGCGGTCGAGGGGGCGCTGACACCTCGAAGGGTGCGCGAGGTGCGGGTCGTCGTGCTCACCTCTCTCCTTCGGAGCGACTCGGTGTCCGGATGACCCGGCCTCGGCCCGGGCCGCGAGGCGAGGGGCGGATCGGGCCGATGGGTGGCACGATGGAGCGTGCGCCCGAGCCGACTCCGCCCCGGCTACGCGGCGATTCGCCGCGCCGCGGCCCCGCCGGGCCCGGTCGGGGAGAGGTCGTGAGACCCGGCGACGCACCGCGTGACCGGGCGCGCGCCGTGGCCCGAGAGCTGGGTCAGCCCGACTTCGCCCGGGCCTGCGCGCGAGCGCTGGGGGGCGCGTGGGACGAGGGACTCGCTCGCGCGCTCGGGGGGCCGGCGGCGGGCTCGCTCGAGGGCGACCATCGCCGCGACCAGCGCTACTGGCTGAGGGTGTGGGCGGCCCGCGGGCTCTTGTGGCAGTGGGACGACGCGGCTCTCGAGGCGCTGCGCGCCGCGACGCGCGACGACCACTGGCGGGTGCGCGAGATGGCCTGTCGCGTCGTGGCCCGCCACCGCCTGGAAGGCGCGCTCGACGAGGTGGCGGGCCTGCGCGGCGACCCCGTCAGCCGAGTGCGCACGGCGGCCGAGCGCGCCTTCGCCGCCGTCGTGTCCGCGCCCGGGTGAGGCGCGCCGCGCCCCACGCCGTCGCGCCCGACGGTCACGCCGGACGCGGCGGCGGGGACTAGCGCAGGTCGAAGCGATCGAGCTCCATGACCTTGACCCACGCGTCGACGAAGTCGTGGACGAACTTCTCGGCGGCGTCGTCACTCGCGTAGACCTCGGCGAGGGCGCGCAGCTGGGAGTGCGAGCCGAAGACCAGGTCGACCCGGGTGGCGCTCCAGCGCACCTCACCGGTGGAGCGGCTGCGGCCCTCGAAGAGGGCCTCGTCTCCCGCACTCGGGGTCCACTCGGTCCCCATGTCGAGGAGGTGGGTGAAGAAGTCCGCCGTCAGGGCACCCTCACGCGCCGTCAGGGCCCCGTGCGGTGAGTGACCGTGGTTGGCGCCCAGCACGCGAAGCCCTCCGACCAGGACCGTCATCTCGGGTGCGGTGAGGGTCAGCAGGTCCGCGCGCTCTAACAGCAGCGCCTCGGCCCGCTCCTGGTTCCCGGGCGCAACGTAGTTGCGGAAGCCGTCGAAGGTGGGCTCGAGGACGGCGAACGACTCGACGTCGGTCTGGGCCTCGGTGGCGTCGGTGCGCCCCGGCCGGAACGGCACCGTCACGGCGACCCCGGCGTCGGCCGCGGCCTTCTCCACGGCGGCGCCTCCGGCGAGCACGATCAGGTCGGCCAGGCTGATCCGGGTCGACCCGGACCGGGCGTTGAACTCGTCGCGGATCCGCTCGAGGGCGGAGAGCACGCGCTCGAGGGTGTCGGGCTCGTTCACCGCCCAGCCCCGCTGGGGGGCGAGGCGGATCCGGGCACCGTTGGCGCCACCGCGCTTGTCGGTGCCGCGGAAGGTCGCCGCCGACGCCCACGCCGTCGCGACGAGGTCACGGACGCTGAGCCCGCTGTCGAGGACCGCGCGCGCGAGCTCGGCCACCTGGGCGCTCGTGACGAGGTCGTGGTCCACGGGGGGCACGGGGTCCTGCCAGATGAGCTCCTCGGCCGGCACGAGCGGTCCGAGGTAGCGCGAGCGTGGGCCTATGTCGCGGTGTGTCAGCTTGAACCAGGCCCGGGCGAAGGCGTCGGCGAACTCCTCGGGGTGCTCCAAGAAGCGCCGTGAGATCCTCTCATAGGCCGGGTCGACGCGCAGGGCGAGGTCGGTGGTGAGCATCGTCGGCGCGTGGCGAAGTGACCCGTCGTGGGCGTCGGGGACCGTGTCGGCGCCGGCGCCGCCCTTGGGCTTCCACTGGTGGGCGCCCGCGGGGCTGGACGCCAGCTCCCACTCGTAGCCGAAGAGGATCTCGAAGAAGCCGTTGTCCCACGCCGTGGGCGTCGTCGTCCAGGCGCCCTCGAGTCCGCTCGTGATCGCGTCGTCGCCGACGCCCGTGCCGAAGGCGTTCTTCCAGCCCAGTCCCTGCTGGGCCATCGGGGCGCCCTCGGGCTCGCGCCCGACGTACTCGTTGGCGTCGGCCGCCCCGTGGGTCTTGCCGAAGGTGTGCCCACCGGCGATGAGCGCGACGGTCTCCTCGTCGTTCATGGCCATTCGCGCGAAGGTCTCGCGGACGTCGCGCGCCGCGGCCGCCGGGTCCGGGTCGCCGTTCGGGCCCTCGGGGTTCACGTAGATGAGACCCATCTGGACGTTGCCGAACGGACGGGCGAGCTCGCGGTCGCCCGAGTAGCGCTCGTCGCCGAGCCAGGTCGACTCGTAGCCCCAGTTGATGTCGTCGGGCTCCCAGACGTCAGCGCGACCGCCGGCGAAGCCGAAGGTGGAGAAGCCCATCGACTCCAAGGCGACGTTGCCGGCGAGGATGATGAGGTCGGCCCAGGAGAGCGCCCGCCCGTACTTCTGCTTGATGGGCCAGAGGAGGCGACGGGCCTTGTCGAGGTTGGCGTTGTCCGGCCAGCTGTTGATCGGCGCGAAGCGCTGCTGTCCCCGTCCGGCCCCGCCGCGTCCGTCGTGGATTCGATACGTGCCCGCGCTGTGCCAGGCCATGCGGATGAAGAGCGGCCCGTAGTGGCCGTAGTCCGCCGGCCACCACGCTTGGGACGAGGTCATCAGGGCGCGGAGGTCCTTGCGCACGGCGTCGAGGTCGAGTGCGGCGAACTCCGCGGCGTAGTCGAAGTCGTCACCCATCGGATTGGAGAGCGAGGAGTGGCGGTGTAGGACGGTCAGGTCGAGCTGCTCGGGCCACCAGTCGGCGATGGAGCGCCCCGCCGTCTCGTTGCCGATGGCGCTCGTCACGGGGCACGTGTTCTCACTGTCCATGTCGTCTCGTCCTTCCAGGTCCAGAGGTGTGCGAGGGCCCGACTGCGCCCGGCGGCAGTCTACGGTCGACCGCGGCGCCCGCGACGGGCGCAGCGCCGTAGGATCGCCCGCGGTGGCCATCACCTTCGACGACACGCGCGCCGCGGCCCTGGACCTGCCCGGCGTCGAGGAGGTGCCCCACCACGAGATCGTGTCGTTCCGGGTGGGCGGGCGGATCATCGCGACCGCGCCGGACGCGACGTGCCTGCGGGTGATGCTCGACGCCGAGCGCGTCCTCGAGCTCTGCGCCCGCGAGCCCGACCTCTACCGGCCCGTGCCCTGGGGACGGCGGGTGGCCGCCGTCGCGGTCGACCTCTCGCGCGCCGAGCTCGTCGACGTGCGCGAGTTGCTCGAAGAGGCGTGGCGCCGTCGGGTCACGCCCCCGCGCCCCACGCCACCCGCTCCGGGCCGCTGACGCCCCCCATGGTGGGGTGGAAGAAGGGGACCTTCGCCACTGCGTCGACCCGCGACCACCCGTTACGGTCCGCCGTGAGGGCCCCTACGGCCCCGTGAGGATGGGAGGACTAGATGACCATCGCCCCTGAGAAGACTGAGACCACGTCGAGGGTGTACCCGGCGCCCGGCGAGCCCGGCAGCCCCGCGACGCTCAAGCCCCGCTACGACAACTACATCGGCGGCCACTGGGTGCCGCCGGTGCGGGGCCAGTACATGAAGGACGTGTCGCCCACGACGGCCCTGCCCTTCACCGAGGTCGCGCGCTCGACGCCCGAGGACGTCGAGCTGGCCCTCGACGCCGCCCACGCCGCGAAGGACGAGTGGGGCGCCACGTCGCTCGCGGAGCGCGCCCGGGTCCTCAACAAGATCGCCGACGCCATCGAGGAGAACCTCGAGATGCTGGCCGTCGCCGAGACCTGGGACAACGGCAAGCCGGTGCGCGAGACCCTGGCCGCGGACATCCCCCTGTCGGCCGACCACTTCCGCTACTTCGCGGCCCAGACCCGGGCGCTCGAGGGCTCGAGCACCGAGATCGACAAGGACACGGTCGCCTACCACTTCCACGAGCCGCTCGGGGTCGTCGGTCAGATCATCCCCTTCAACTTCCCCCTGCTCATGGCGGCGTGGAAGATGGCTCCGGCCCTCGCCGGCGGGAACTGCACCGTCGTGAAGCCCGCCTCGTCGACCCCGTGGTCGATCCTGAAGCTGATAGAGGTCATCGGCGACCTGATCCCCCCGGGGGTCGTCAACGTCGTCACCGGCCCGGGCGCCGAGATCGGCAAGGCGCTGGCCTCGAACAAGCGGATCAACAAGGTCGCCTTCACCGGCGAGACGGTGACCGGCCGACTGATCATGCAGTACGCCGCGGAGAACATCATCCCCTCGACCACCGAGCTCGGCGGGAAGTCACCGAACATCTTCTTCGCCGACGTCATGGCCGAGGACGACGACTTCCTCGACAAGGCCGTCGAGGGACTCGTCCTGTACGCGTTCAACAAGGGCGAGGTCTGCACCTGCCCGTCGCGGGCGCTGATCCAAGAGTCCATCTACGACCGGTTCATGGAGCGCGCCCTCGCCCGGATCGCCCAGATCACCCAGGGCAACCCGCTCGACGTCGCGACCCAGATGGGCCCGCAGAACTCCCAGTCCCAGCTCGACAAGATCACCAACTACATCCAGATCGGTAAGGACGAGGGCGCCGAGTGCCTGATCGGCGGGAGGCGCCCGGCGATGGCCGGTGAGCTCGCCAACGGCTACTTCGTCGAGCCGACCGTGCTCAAGGGCCACAACCAGATGCGCGTCTTCCAAGAGGAGATCTTCGGACCCGTCCTCGCGGTGACCACCTTCAAGGACGAGGCCGAGGCCGTCGCGATCGCCAACGACACCCTCTACGGGCTCGGTGCGGGCGTGTGGACCCGCGACGGCAGCCGGGCCCACCGCATGGCCCGGGCCATCGAGGCCGGGCGCGTCTGGGTGAACTGCTACCACCAGTACCCGGCGGGCGTGGCCTTCGGCGGCTACAAGGTCTCGGGTGTCGGCCGCGAGCTCTACCGCTCCACCTTGACCGAGCACTACACCCAGACCAAGAGCGTGCTGGTGAGCTACTCGGAGAAGTCGATGGGCCTCTTCTAGTGGCCGCCCTGGTGCCGAGCACCTCGGCGGGCGTCGACCGCGTGACGGCCACCCCGTCCGCGGTCGACGCCATCGCGCGCCTGCGCGAGCGGCGCGGCCCCCTCGTCTTCTACCAGTCGGGCGGGTGCTGCGGGGGGAGCGAGCCGATGTGCTTCGACGAGGGCGACTTCAGAATCGGGGACCACGACCTGCTCTTGGGCTACGTGGGCGGGTGCCCCTTCTACATGGACCCCCGCCAGTACGAGACCTGGCGCCACACCCAGTTGATCGTCGACCTCGGTGAGGGCGACCCTGAGGGCTTCTCCCTCCAGCCCGAGGAGGGCCGGCACTTCGTCACGCGCTCGCGGGTCTTCACGGCCGAGGAGCTCGTTACACTCGCCCGAGATGGGACCGGGTGAGTGAGGCCGTCGAGTCCAGCCGAGGGATGATGCGCGCGTGGTCGCTCGCGCGCGTCGGGCCGGTGGACGAGGGGGGCCTGCGCCTCGTCGAGCGGCCGACGCCCGAGCCCGGCCCCGGCCAGGTCCGGATCCGGGTCAGCGTCTGTGGGGTCTGTCGGACCGACCTCCACCTCGTCGAGGGGGACCTGGCCCCGCACGTCGCGGGCGCGGTGCCCGGGCACGAGGTGGTGGGCTACGTGGACCGGCTCGGTCCGGGGTGCGAGCGGACCGAGCGGGGCGATCGGGTCGGGGCGGCGTGGCTCGCGCGCACGTGTGGGCGGTGCCGGTTCTGCGCGAGCGGGCGCGAGAACCTCTGCCTCGAGCCCCGCTTCACCGGATGGGACGTCGACGGGGGGTTCGCCGAGTACATGGTGGCCGACGAGCGCTTCGTCTACCGGCTGCCCGAGGTCTTCGACGACGAGACGGCGGCCCCGCTGCTGTGCGCGGGGATCATCGGGTACCGCGCGCTGCGCCGCGCCCAGCTGCCCGAGGGCGGGCGGCTCGGACTCTACGGCTTCGGGGCGTCTGCCCACCTGGTGGCCCAGCTCGCCCTCGCCGAGGGGGCGCGGGTCCACGTCGTCACGCGCTCGCCCGACGACCAGCGCTTCGCTCTTGAGCTCGGGGCGGCGTCGGCCTGTGGCCACGACCAGGCGCCGCCCGAGCCGCTCGACTCGGCCATCCTCTTCGCGCCGGCGGGCGAGCTCGTCCCCGACGCCCTGGCCGCGCTCGACTGGGGCGGCACCCTCGCGGTCGCCGGCATCCACCTCAGCGAGATCCCCCCGCTCGACTACGGTCGGCACCTGTTCAACGAGCGCGACCTGCGCAGCGTCACCGCCAACACTCGTGCCGACGGGCGGGCGCTCCTCGCGGCGGCCGCGACGGCCGGGCTGCGCGTCGCCACCACCCGCTACGGCTTCGACGAGGTGGACCGGGCCCTGAGCGACCTCGCCCACGGCCGGTTCCGGGGCGCGGCGGTCGTGCGCGTCGCCCCCGACTAGTCGCCCGGGGCCAACGGCGTCGCGGCGATGAAGTCGACGACGGTGCGGGCGAGCTCGGGACCTCGGTCCTCCTGGAGGAAGTGGCCGCCGCCTTCGATGGTCACCGGGGTCACGCGTGCCGCCCCGGGCACCCGTCGCAGGAAGGGCGTCGCGCCGCCGGCGGTGATGGGGTCCCGGTCGGAGAAGGCGCAGAGGAACGGTCCCTCCCAGCGCTCGAGCACCGTCCAGGCGTGGCGGCTGGCCGCGGCCGCCGGGTCGTCGGGGGTCGTGGGAACGAGCGACGGGAAGATCCGCGCGGCCTCCTTGTAGGTGTCGTCGGGGAAGGGCGCGTCGTAGGCGGCGACGACCTCGGGCGCGAGCGGCTGCGCGCAGCCGTTGGCGACGATGCGCCCGATGTCGAAGCCCTTTGCACTCTGGCTGAAGCGCTGCCAGGCGAGGAACGCCTCGCTCATCGGCTCGTCACCGGTCGGGAGCCCGGTGTTGGCCACCACGGCCCGGGCGAAGCGGTCGGGCTGGTCGGCGAGGGCGCGCAGACCGATGAGCCCGCCCCAGTCCTGGGCGACCAGGGTGGCGTCACGCACGTCGAGGTGCGCGAACAAGAGCTCCTCCATCCACTCCACGTGGCGCTGGTAGGAGCAGTCGGCGCGTTCGGCCGGCTTGTCGGAGCGCCCGAAACCCACGAGGTCGGGCGCGAGGACGCGGTGGCCCGTGGCGACTAGGACCGGGACCATCTTGCGGTAGAGATACGACCACGACGGCTCGCCGTGCAACAAGATCACCGGTGCGGACCCTCGTGGCCCCTCGTCGACGTAGTGGACCCTGATCTCGCCCGCGACGGTGGCGTAGCGGGGCTCGAAGTCGTAGTCGGGTAGCCCGTCGAATCGGTGGTCGGGGGTGCGTAGCAGTCTCATCGGTCCTCCGCGGGCTCGGGGTCGCCCACTCGACGGCCACCCAGAGGCTAGGGACGCCGCTCTCAGTGGGTCAACCGCCGCGGGGCACGAGGACGTGGGGCCAGGACCTTGGTCCCCGAGTGCCGCGGTGGCCCGCGCCGCACACTCATGGGGTGAGGATGGTGTCTCGCGGGCGCGTGGTGGTCGCCGCGGTGGCCGCCGTCGGGCTGGGCACCCTCATCCCGGTCGTCGTCAGTCCTCCCGACGCGGCGGGTGGGGCACCGGTCACGGTCCTCTACCTCGACCTCGGCGCCTCGGTCTCGCGTGGCGTCCAGCCGACGAAGGCCGTCCCCACCGGACAGCCGACGCGACGGGGCTACGCGAATCGCCTCGTCACCCTGGAGCGGTCGCGCGGGGTCAATCTCAGACTGACCGAACTCGGCTGTCCGGGGGAGTCCCTCGCAACGATGCTGCACGGACCGGACCCGTGCTACCTCGCCCCCGACACCCAGCTCTCGGACGCGGTGGCATTCCTCCGGGCCCACCACAGCGCACGGACCCTCGTCACGATCGACATGGGCTTCAACACGCTCGACGCGTGCTTCCGGGGGGTGGACATCGACACGGCGTGCGTGACGCCGGTGCTGTCCACGCTCCGGACGCAGCTGACGGCGGTCGTAGTGGCGCTGGTGCGCGCGGCGGGAGCGTCGGTGCACTTCGTCGGACTCAACCACTACAACCCCTACCTCGTGAAGGGGGCGAAAGAGGGCGCGCAGGAGGCCTTCGCCACCAACAGCGTCGCGGCACTGTTGAGGATGAACCGTGTGTTCGCCAAGGTCTACGGGTCCTTCCACATTCCCGTCGCCGACGTGGAGGGGGCGTTCCACGAGGACGACACTCACCTCGTAACGGCACAGGGTTACAAGGAGAAGGTCCCGGCCAACGTGGTCTACGAGTGCCGCTACACCTGGATGTGCGCTCCTCGGCCCTTCGGCCCCAACATCCACCCCAACGACGCGGGTTACGCGGCCATCGCCCGGGCGATGGCCGCGGTCGTGCCGCGGCGGTGGTAAGTGCGCTCGACTCATAGCCCGACTCGTGCGGCCTCGCGGGTCCGGGGAACCGCCGTCACACGGCACTCCGCAGGTCCGCCGGGGCGTCCGTAGGGTGGGGGCGTGCGTCCGGACCTCGAGGTGATCGCGCGGGGCCGCGACGCCGACATCTACCGCATCGACCGACGACGAGTGCTGCGGAGATCCCGAGAGGGTCGCCGGCTCGACGACGAGGCGGCCGTGATGAACCACGCTCGTGCGGCCGGCTTTCCCGTGCCGGACGTCGAGGAGGTGAGCGCCGACGGCACCGAGGTCGTGATGGAGTACGTTCCCGGCCCCACGATGGCCGAGGCGATGTTCGCCGAGCCGGCCTCGGTCGTGGAGCGCTGCGAGCGGCTGGCCGGGCTCTCGGTCGCCCTGCACTCAATTCCCGCGCCGGCGTGGCTACGTCCGGGGCCGGTCGAGCCCGGTCCGTGCCTGATCCATCTCGACCTGCATCCCCTCAACGTGATCGAGTCGCCTGGGGGACCCGTGGTCATCGACTGGGCCAACGCCGCGAGGGGCAGCGCGCGGGTGGACGCGGCCGTGAGCTGGCTCCTCCTCGCCACCGGGGGAGACGGGGGCCGGGGGTTGGGCGTCTTCGCGGACGACGAGGTGTGCGACGCGGCGGTGGCTCGCTTCGCTCACGCGGTGGGGGAGTGGGACATGCGCCGGGTCCTCGCGGCGGTCGTCGCGTGGCGGGTGCTCGACCGCAACGTCCTCCCCGAGGAGTCCGCCGCGGCCCGCCGCTTCAGCGAGGACCGCCCCGCCGCGGGAGACGCCTAGGGCGCTCGGGCCGCCGCGGGGATCGAGTGGTGCTGAGCTGTCGCTATTCGAACTCCGCTGGCTTGCTCCGCCAGCTCAGGCAGCTGCTCGAGTTGGCGCTTCAGGCCTGAGCAAGCCTGCCGGATGGGACTGGGATCGGGCGACCGCTGGATTGGGCCGCCTCGAGCCACGCTCCGATTGCCGTCTCGACCTCAGCGACGGCCTCGTGGGGAGTGTCACCCGTAGCGGAGCAGTAAGGCAGGTCGGGGACGTCGGCAACCCAGGCGCCGTCCTCGGCGCTCCAGAACACGGTGATCGGGTAGGCGGGCGCGTTCATCGGTCGTCCTCGATTCTGAGATCGTACCGGCGAACGAGCGCCACGAGCTGACGCAGCTGGTAGGGCTTGGCCTGGCCACTGCGATCCTGCAGGTTGAGCTGTTCGGCGATACGCGTCCGGCCGTAGACGTGATGGCTCCCCTTGACGCGCAGCTCCTCGAACCCGAGGGCCCCCACCAACCTCGTGGCATCTACGAAGGAGACGTTGGTGAAGGTGCCACCGAGAAGGCGGTTCAGGAGAGCCTTGGGCTTCACCGTCCGAAGGGTACGGCTCGGGTGTGACGCGATGGCCGGTCGACGAGCGCAGCCGGTTCGCTTCCCATCAGCTCTCAGCCATGGGAAGCGGCATGACCAGCATCGACGCGACGCGAAACTCGGGTGGAGGTGCGGGGATTCGAACCCCGGTCCGTCAGTGCCATGGTCTGCATTCTCCGAGCGCAGCCGGTGGGAGATTGTCGGGAGGCCCTTGGCACCGGCACCGAGGGCTCTCCTTAGTCAGCGAAGGTGTCCCGCGCGGGCCACTGACGAACCCGAGCGGTAAGCCCTACTTCTATGACACCCGTTTACTGAGCCGTAGGGCTGGGCCCAGGCGGATGTTGCTACCTAAGCAGCAAACGCAAGCTGAGGCTTGGCGTTTATTTGTGTTTTCCGGCTCTTTAACGTGGCTCCGGAGACCACGGCTCGCTTCTCAGACCTCAACGACCAACGTCGAGAACCATTCACCCCCTCGTCCGGTCGACCTGACCGGATCTCCAGTCTACCGGGGGCAGGGGTGGGGCGCCCTAGGCGTAGCGCTCGGAGTGGCGCGCGGCGCGCGCCATCTCGCGCTCGGCGTCGCGCTTGGCGATGGCCTGGCGGATGTCCTGGTGGCGACGGCCCCGCGCGAGGGCGAGCTCGACCTTGGCCCGGCCGCTCGAGAAGTAGACGCGCAGGGGGATGAGGGTCAGGGACTGGGACTCCACCAGGTGGCGCCACCGGTCGATCTCGTGGGCGTGGGCGAGCAGCTTGCGCTTGCGGTCGGGGTCGTGACTGCCGAAGCCCACGGCGTAGCTCCATGGGGGGATGTGGCTGTGATAAAGCCAGAACTCACCGCCGTCGACCCGGGCGAAGGCTTCGGCGATCTGAGCCTTGCCCTCGCGAAGTGACTTGACCTCGGACCCGGTGAGGACGATCCCGCACTCGAGGGTGTCGATGATCTCGTAGTCGTGGCGCGCGCGCCGGTTGGTCGCGACCACGCGGTCGCCGGCGACCGCCGCACGCGCCTCGGCGCGGCGTCGCTGGATCTGCTTCGCCCGGGCCATGGTCTCAGCGTAGGGGCCCGGTCCGTGGTCCTAGGGTGACGGGATGCTGAGGCTCGAGCCCAGGCATCGCGACGCCATGATCGCCACGGCCATCCGCGCGCTGCCCAACGAGGGATGTGGCCTGCTCGTCGGGCGTGCCGACGAGGTGGTCGAGGTCGTTCCGAGCCCCAACGTCGCCGACTCGGCACGCGTCTACGAGATCGACCCGCGCACGCTGTTGCGAACCTTTCGCGACGCTGAGGACCGGGGCCTCGACGTGATCGGCGTCTTTCACAGCCACACCCACAGTGCGGCCTACCCGAGTCCGACCGACGTCGCCCAGGCCCCTGACCCGTCCTGGCACTACGTCCTCGTCTCACTCGCCGAGCCGATGAGTGACGTGCGTAGCTACCGGATCGTCGAGGGGGCGATCACCGAGGAGGATCTCGCCCTCGACGAAGACGAGGGGCACGACCCGGCGCCGCGCCGGTAATCTCGACCGCGCAGGTCAGGATTCCGGTGCAGCGAGAAGAAGAAGAGGTGTCATGGCGGCCGTCCTCCGAGTCCCCACCGTCCTTCGCCCGGCCATGGGCAACAACAGCGTCCTCGAGGTCGAGGGCTCGACCATCGGCGAGGTGCTTACCCGGCTCACCGAGGCCTACCCCGGGGCGCGAGCCCAGCTGCTCGGCGAGGACGGCGCGCTACACCGCTTCTTGAACGTGTACGTGAACGACGACGACGTGCGCTACCTCGGTGGCCTGGACGCCCCGGTGTCCGACCACGACGAGATCACCCTGTTGCCGGCGGTCGCGGGCGGGTTCCTCTAAGTGGCCCGAGTCGCCTCGGTCCTAGAGCTCATCGGCTCGACGCCGATCGTCGACGTGAGCGCCCTGTCGCCGTCGCCGAACGTGGCGATCCTCGCCAAGCTGGAGGGCCGCAACCCCGCGGGCTCCATCAAGGACCGGGTCGCGCTGTCGCTGGTCGAGGCCGCCGAGGCCGAAGGTCGCCTGGTGCCCGGACGAGCGGGCCAGGTGCTGATCGAGCCCTCGTCGGGCAACACCGGCATCGCCCTCGCCATGGTCTGCCGGTTGCGTGGCTACCACCTGAAGGTGGTCCTGCCCGCCAACGTCTCGCCCGAGCGGCGCCAGCTCCTCGTCGCCTGGGGGGCGGAGATCATCGAGTCCCCCGGGGCCGAGGGGTCGAACGGTGCGGTCCGCCGTGCCCAGGCGCTCGCCGCCGAGCACCCCGACTGGGTCTTCTTGTACCAGTACGCGAACCCGGCCAACCCGCGAGCCCACTACACGACGACCGGTCCCGAGATCCTCGCCGACGTGCCCGAGGTGACCCACTTCGTGGCCGGTCTCGGGACCTCGGGGACGCTCATGGGCGTGGGGCGCTACCTGAAGGAGCACCGGCCCGGGGTGCAGGTGTGGGCCGTGGAGCCGCCGAGTGGCGAGGTGGTCGACGGGCTGCGCAGCCTGGACGACGGCTACGTGCCCCCGGTCTTCACCGACAACGGGGGAGCGGACCTCTTGGACCGCAAGGTGATCGTCCGGCTGCGCGAGTCCGTGGAGTGGACACGTCGGCTCACCGAGGTCGGGCTCTTCACCGGCCTCTCCTCGGGCGCGATCATGGCCGGCGCCGTCAAGTGCGCGCGCTCCCTCGGCGACGAGCCCGCGACCATCGTGACCGTCGTGTGCGACGACGGCTGGAAGTACCTCTCGACGGGCGCCTGGAGCGACGACGTGGACGACGTGGTCGAAAGGGCCCGCACGACCATCTACTTCTAGGTCCGCCCCGACTACGGTGGCTGCCGACCCAGGAGGACCATGGACACCACCCGAGCAGACGGGCGCGCACCCGACGAGCCCCGCCCGATCGCCTTCGAGCGGGACTTCACCGACGCGGCCCTCGGGTCGGTGCTCATCAGCGTGGGACGTACCCGGGTGCTGTGCACCGCGTCGGTCGACCTCGACGTCCCCCGGTGGCTCCGGGGTCGGGGGCGAGGCTGGGTGAGCGCGGAGTACTCCATGCTCCCGGGGGCCTCAGTCGAGAGGATCGCGCGCGAGGCCGCCCGCGGCAAGCAGTCGGGACGCACCCACGAGATCCAGCGGCTCATCGGCCGCTCGCTGCGGGCCGTCACCGACCTCACCAGGATGCCCGACGTGCAGGTACTGGTGGACTGCGACGTGCTCCAGGCCGACGGGGGGACCCGCACCGCGTCGATCTGCGGAGGCTACGTCGCCCTGCACGACGCCCTGACCCGGATGGTGGGCTCGGGACTACTCAGCGAGCACCCGCTGGTCGACTCGGTCGCCGCGGTGTCGGTGGGCATCGTCGAGGGCACGCCGGTGCTCGACCTCCCCTACGCCGAGGACTCGCGGGCCGAGACCGACATGAACGTGGTGATGACCGGGTCGGGCCGCTTCGTCGAGGTCCAGGGCACGGCCGAGGGCGCACCCTTCGACCGCTCCGAGCTCGACGCCCTGCTCGAGCTCGCGGCCGGGGGACTCGCGCGCATCGCTGCGGCCCAGCGCGACGTGCTCGCCGTGGCGCCCGGGCCGCGCGCGTGAGGCGGCTCGTCCTCGCCACGGCCAACGCCCACAAGGCGGCCGAGATGCGCGCGGTGCTGGCCGGGCTCGGCGTCGAGGTCGAGGCTCGGCCCGAGGGGCTGGGCGAGGTCGACGAGGTGGAGGACACGCTCGAGGGCAACGCCCTCTTGAAGGCGCGCGCCGTCGCCGCCGTCGCCGGGACCACGGCGGTCGCCGACGACACCGGGCTCTTCGTCGACGCGCTCGACGGGCGCCCGGGGGTCTACAGCGCGCGCTACGCCGGCCCGGGGTCGAGCGACGCCGACAACGTCGCCCGGGTGCTCGCCGAGCTCGACGGCGTGGCGCCCGCGTCGCGGGGCGCCCGCTTCCGCACGGTGATCGCGCTCGCCGAGCCTGACGGCACCGCCCGCTGGGTCGACGGCGTGCTCGAGGGGCGCATCGCCCTGGCGCCTAGGGGGGAGAACGGCTTCGGCTACGACGTCGTGTTCATCCCCTCTGACCTGGGCGGGGAAACGCTCGCGGAGCTCTCGCCCGAGCAGAAGAACGCGATCTCGCACCGGGGGCGCGCCCTGCGCGCCCTGGCTGAGTTGCTGAGAAGGTAATCGTCCCTTCACGGAGCGTTCACCCGTAGGGTGGGCCCGTGAGCCCACAGGCCCTGGCGATGTTCCCGTTGGGGATGGTGGTCTTCCCGCACCAGAGCATCGGCCTGTGCGTCTTCGAGCCGCGCTACCACCGCTTGCTGGAGGACGTCGCCGAGGACGGCCGGTTCGGGACCTGTCTCATCGAACGCGGCTCCGAGGTCGGCGGGGAGGACGAGCGAACCTCGGTCGGGACCGTCGTCGAGATCCTTGGTTCGCACGAGATGCCCGACGGCCAGACGCTGCTCATGGTCGAGGCGGTCGAGTGCGTCGAGGTGGCCCGCTGGCTCGACGACGACCCCTACCCCCGCGCCGAGGTGCGCGCACGCTGCTGTGACGACGTGGACGTCGAGCCGATGCTGCTCACCTCGACCGAGTCCGCGGTGCGCGCACTTCGCGCACTCCAGAGTGAGGTCATGGCCGACCAGTGCCTTCGTCGAGACGTCCCCATGGACGACGATCCCCGGGTGCGCGCGTGGCAACTGTGCGCACTGACCCCGATGTCGGTGCTCGACCAGTTCAAGGTTCTCAGTCTCTCGAATCCCAACGATCGGCTGCGGCTCGTCGCGGAGATCTGCTGCGAGCGCTACGGCGACTTCCAGCGCCAGTTGGCCCTCGACGGCCAGCCGTCGCTCAACTGATCAGCGCACCGCGACGAGGTCGACGACGAAGATCAGGGTCTCGCCCGGGGCGATGACCCCGCCGGCGCCCCGGTCGCCGTAGCCGAGGTGGGGCGGGATGACGAGCCGGCGACGCCCGCCGACGCGCATGCCGGCGACGCCCTGGTCCCACCCGGGGATGACCCAGCCCGCCCCGACCGGGAACTCGAAGGTCTCTGCGCGGTCCCACGACGAGTCGAACTCGACGCCCGTGGCGTGGGCGACCCCGACGTAGTGCACGACGGCCGTCTGCCCGGGCCCGACCTCCTCCCCGTCGCCGACGAGGAGGTCCTCGACGACCAGGTCGCTCGGGGCGGGGCCGGGGTGGGGGTCGACGAGGGGCTTGTCGGTCATCGCAGGGACCCTAGCGGGGATCGGTGCGGGCGGCGGTCTACGGTTCCACGGTGCGGGCGGCGGGACTCGAACCCACACTCCGAAGAACTGGTACCTAAAACCAGCGCGTCTGCCAATTCCGCCACGCCCGCGGCCCCACCCACTCTAGGACCGTCCGGGGTCTGCGCCAGGCCCGCACGGTAGATTGGGCCCATGATTAGCGCTCGTATCGATGCCGGCTCGACCAACGACCTCAACCAGCGTCTGCTGCGCGAGCGCATCGTCTTTCTCGGCTCGGTGGTGGACCAGGAGACGGCGAACCGGATCTGCGCCGAGCTGTTGCTGCTCGAGGCCGAGGACCGTGACCGCGACATAAGTCTCTACATCAACTCCCCGGGCGGCTCGGTGACCGACGGCCTAGCCATCTACGACACCATGCAGTACGTCAACTGCGACGTGCGGACCATCTGCATCGGGATGGCCGCCTCGATGGGCCAGTTCCTGCTCTGTGCGGGCGCGCCGGGCAAGCGCTTCAGCCTGCCCCACAGCCGCATCCTCATGCACCAGCCCTCCATGGGGGGTATGCAGGGCCAGGCGTCGGACATCGCGATCCAGGCCGAGCAGATCGTCTACCTCAAGCGGATGCTCGCCGAGCGCATCGCGCACCACACCGGCCAGTCGGTCGAGCAGATCGAGGCGGACTCGGACCGGGACCGCTGGTTCACGGCCCAAGAGGCGCTCGAGTACGGCTTCATCGACGCCGTCATCGAGCGCTCGGCGCTGCGCCAAGGGGCCTAGTGGACGAGGCCTCGCTGGCCGGCCCGCGAGAACGGGCCCTGGCCGAGGCGCCCGTGCGCGTGGTGAGCGCTCGGGTGGGCCTCGGGCGTCGCCTGACGACCCTCTGGTCGCGCCGCGAGCTGTTGTGGGGGCTCGTCTTCTCCGACATCCGCATCAAGTACAAGAACTCGGCTCTGGGCATCTTCTGGTCGATGCTCTCGCCGGCGTTCACCCTCGCCGTGTACTACATGGTCTTCTCGCTGTTTTTGAAGAACGGCATCCCCAACTTCGTGGTGTACCTCTTCGCGGGCCTCGTCGTGTGGAACATGTTCCTCACCGCCGTGAGCACCGCGACCGGGGTCATCGTCGACCGCGCGTCGCTGGTGAAGAAGGTCTCGTTCCCGCGCGAGATCCTGGCGCTGTCGAACGTGGGCGCGGCGATCGTCTACTTCGTCGTCCAGATCGTGGTCCTGGTGGTGTTCCTGCTCGTCCTACGCCACGCGCCGGCCTGGGGCTACCTCTGGCTGCTGCCGGTCTCGTTCCTCGCTCTGGCGGCGTTCTCGGCGGCTCTCTCGGTCGTGATGTCGGCGGTGAACGTCTACTTCCGGGACATGAAGCACCTCATCGAAGTGGTCCTGCAGCTGTGGTTCTGGCTGACCCCGGTCGTCTACTCGTACGAGAACTCGATCGCGCCCCACCTGGCCGCCCACGGCCTCTCGATCCTCTACTTCTTGAACCCGGTGACCCTCGTCGTGGTCACGTTCCAGCGGGTCTTCTACGTCACACCGGTCGTCCACTCGACGGTGACCGGTCAGGTCCTCAACATCCTGCCCACGTGGTCCTTCGAGCGGTTCCTCCTGTTGAACCTGGCCCTCCTCGTGCTCTCGGTCGTCGCCTTCGTGGTGGCTGAGGCCGTCTTCGGGCGGCTCGAGGGCAACTTCGAGTCGGAGCTCTAGTGACGACGGTCATCGAGGTCCGCGAGGTCTCCAAGCAGTTCAAGATCCACCACGAGCGCCACCAGTCGCTCAAAGAGCGCGTGCTGCACCCCCGCTCGGGCTCCACCGAGCTCTTCAACGCCCTGCGCGACGTCTCGTTCGACGTGGGCGCGGGTGAGACGGTGGGGATCGTCGGCCACAACGGATCGGGCAAGTCGACGCTGCTCAAGTGCATCTGCGGGGTGCTCAAGCCGAGCACCGGCCAGATCCGCCTGCGCGGGTCGCTCGCCGCCCTCTTGGAGCTCGGGGCGGGCTTCCAGCCCGAGCTGTCCGGGCGCGACAACGTCTACCTCTACGGCGCCATGCTAGGGCTGTCGCGGCGCACGGTCGACGCGGTCTTCGACGAGATCGTCGAGTTCAGCGAGATCGCGCCGTTCATCGACACCCAGGTGAAGTTCTACTCGAGCGGGATGTACGTCCGGCTGGCCTTCGCCGTCGCGGTCAACGTCGACCCCGACATCTTGGTGGTGGACGAGGTGCTGGCCGTGGGCGACGAGCGGTTCCAGGCCAAGTGCGTCGACCGCATCCAGCGCTTCCAGCGCGAGGGCCGGACCATCCTGCTCGTCACCCACAACGCCGACCAGGTCCGGGCACTGTGCGACCGGGCGATCGTCCTCGACGGGGGGGACCTGGTGGCCGACGGTCCGACCCACGAGTCGCTGCGGGTCTTTCGCGAGCGGCTCCTCGACGAGGCGGCCGAGCACGACCCTGAGAAGCTCCTCGGGACGATCCAGATCGACTCGGTCACGACCCCCTCGGGCTCGTTCGAGGTGCGCAACGGCGCCGGGGTCCACCTCGACGTCGTGGTCAGCTCCCAGGGCGCCTTCAGCGGCAACTTCGTGGTGGAGGTCTTCACCCGCGGCGGGCTGCTCGTGAGCCGCAGCGACGCCCAGGGCGCGCCGGTCAACCTCGTGCCCGGCGCGAACCGGGTGGCCGTCGACCTGCCGGCCCTGCCCCTGCTCGACGGCGTGTACGACGTGAACCTCGGGGTCGTCGACACCCACGGCCACACCGTCGTCGCGTGGCGCGAGGGGGCGGCCTCGCTCCAGGTGATCTACGACGGGCGCGAGGGCGGCATCGTGGCCCTCGGGACCGCCGTCACCCAGCTCTAGGGCCCCGCCGGATCGGCCAGGCGCGGGTAGCGCCGGAGCCGCCCCAGGCGCCCGAGGCGGCCCACGTTGAAGGGGAAGTCGGCCCGCTCGAGCATCCGGCGGTCGCCCCGGGAGTTGCCGTAGGCGTAGAGCGCAGGCTCGCCACCGCGCGCGCTGAGCCACTCCTCGAGGCGCCGGGCCTTCTCGGTGCCGCGGCAGTTGCGCCCCTCGTAACGGCCACTCAGGCGACCGGTCGTGTCGCTGGCGAGCCGGGTCCCGATCGCCCCGTCGACACCGAGGTGCTCGGCGACGACGGAGACGTAGATCTCGGGGGAGGCCGAGACGATGACGGTGGCGTGGCCCTGACTCTGGTGCCAGCGCAGGCGCGCCACGACCGCGGGCCGGGCGTGGCGCTCGAGGTGCTCGAGGATGAAGGCCCGCGACGTCGCGGCCACCTCGGTGGCGTCGCGCCCCTCGAGGAGTCGCACGAAGAGCCGCTCCTTGGACCGGTCGGCCGCGGCACCCGAGCGCAACGCCCCGATCGTGAGGGGAACGACCAGCTCGGCGGCCGCCCGGTAGGCACGGGTGGTGCCCGCGACGCGCCCCAGCCACCGAAAGACGCTGCCACCGTCGGTCAGGGTCCCGTCGAGGTCGAAGGCAGCGACGACCTCGCGCGCGGGCTCTGGCACCCGCATAGTCTCACACCCCCGGGCTCGGGTGAAATCTCCATAATTCCGGTAGAAGATTGCGAGAATTACCGGTCGCCCGCTAAGGTGGCGCGGTGCCACCGACCGGCGGCGCAGGGCACAAGGAGCAGACATGGCGATCCGACTGGGCGACGAGGCACCGAACTTCACGGCGGACACGACCGAGGGCCCGATCGACTTCCACCAGTGGCTCGGCGACAGCTGGGG
>JAKBNI010000018.1 GCA_021831125.1 Actinomycetes bacterium
GGCGCCGCGCGCGAGCTGGCCGAGTCCGAGGCGCTGACCGAGCGGGTCGGGGCCGACGCCGCGCGCCTCGAGCGCGAGCGCGACACCGCGGCCGCGCGCCTGGAGGACCTCGTCGCCGAGGCCGACGGGCTCTTGGAGCGCGTGACCGCCCTCGAGTCCGACCTCGTCGCGCGGCGCGCGACGCTGCCCGCCCTCGAGGGGGACCTCGCCGATCTGGCCCAGCGGGTCGCGCGACGGCGCGACGCCGAGGCCCGCGTCGGCGCGGCCCGGGCCGACGCGGAGGGGGTCGCCGGCGAGCTGACCGCGCGCGAGGCCGAGCTCGCCGAGCGTCGCCGGCTCATCGAGGCGCGTCGCGACGAGATCGAGCGTCGCCTCGAGGGGCGGGCCAGCGAGCGCGAGGAGGCGACCCGCCGCCGCCTCGCCCTCGAGGCCGACCGCGACGCCCTCGAGCGGCTGCGCGCGGTGGCCGAGCGCTGCGCCGCCGAGACCCGCGACGCCCACGGGGCCCTCGAGGCGACCTACCGCGAGCAGCTCGAGGCGACCCGGGCCCGGGCCGGACTCCTCGAGGACGTGCGAGCCCAGCGCGCCGACGCCGACGAGCGGCTGCGCGTGCTGGCCGAGCACCGACGAGACCAGGAGGTCGAGCGGGCCGAGGTCTCGCTCATGGTCCAGACCGTCCACGACGCGGTGCGCCACGAGCTCGGCGTCGAGCCCGCGGCGCTCGCCGCGCCCGAGGAGGCGGCGGTCGACCTCGTGGCCCTCGAGTCGCGCGTCGCCGAGCTCGAGGCCCGGATCACCTCGATGGGACCGATCAACCCGCTGGCCCTCGAGGAGCTGGCGAGCCTCGAGGAGCGCTACGCCGAGCTCGACGCCCAGGTGAGCGACGTGCGCCACGCGCGCCGCGAGCTCCAAGAGGTCCTGCGCGCCCTCGACGAGGAGATCATGGAGACCTTCACCACGGCCTTCGCCGACGTGAACGAGCACTTCTCGAGCCTGATCGCGATGCTGTTCCCCGGCGGCCAGGGTCGGCTCACCATGTCCGACCCCGACGACCCGCTCAACACCGGGGTCGAGATCGAGGTGCGCCCGATGGGCCGCAACGTCCGGCGGATCTCGCTGCTCTCGGGCGGCGAGCGCTCGATGGCCGCGCTGGCCTTCCTCTTCGCCGTCTTCCGCTCGCGGCCCTCGCCCTTCTACCTCATGGACGAGGTCGAGGCGGCCCTCGACGACGTGAACCTCCAGCGGTTCTTGACCCTGGTGGACGAGTTCCGCGACGAGGCGCAGCTCATCATCGTCACCCACCAGAAGCGCACCATGGAGTCGGCCGACGCCCTCTACGGGGTCACCATGGTCCCGGGGGCCTCCTCCAAGGTCGTGAGCCAGCGCGTCGCCCGCACGCCCGAGCCGGCCGCGCCGTGACCGCCCTCTACGTCGTCGTGGCGGTCGTGGTGGTGGTGGGCGCCGTCGCGTTCTACGTGCGCCTCGCGCGTCGACGCGCCGCCCTCCCGGGCGCCCCCGTCGCGCCGGCCCTGCCCGAGGTGCTGGTGGAGGCGGCGACGGCCATCCCGACCCTCGCCCCCGAGCCCGGCCTGGCCGACCGGCTGGCCGCGAGCCGGGGGGTCTTCGACCGGGTGCGCGGCCTCGGGTCGGGCCGACTCGACGAGGACCAGCTGGGCCTCGTCGAGGAGGTGCTGTTGCGCAGTGACGTGGGCCTCGCCACCACGACCGAGGTGCTCGCGCGCCTGCGCGCCGACGGCGCGCCCGAGGGCGTGGCGAGCGCCGTGCGCGACATGCTCCTCGCCGGCTTCGACACCGAGCGCGCCGTGCGCGAGGCGGCCGAGCCGGGACGGGTGCCGGTGTGGCTCTTCGTCGGGGTGAACGGCGTGGGCAAGACGACCTCGATCGCGAAGCTCGCCCAGCGCTTCGTCGACGAGGGCAAGAGCGTGCTGCTCGCCGCCGGGGACACCTTCCGCGCCGCGGCCGCCGACCAGCTCGAGGCCTGGGCCACGCGCACCGGCAGCGAGATCGTGCGCGCGGCCGAGGGGGCCGACCCCGGCTCGGTGGTCCACGACGCCATCGGGCGGGCCCGCGCCCGGGGGGTGGACGTCGTGCTCGCCGACACGGCCGGTCGCCGTCCCAACAGCGCCAACCTGCTCGACGAGCTGCGCAAGGTCCGCCGCGTGGCCGACCGCGAGCCCGGCCAGGTGGTCGAGACCCTGCTCGTGCTCGACGCCACGACCGGCCAGAACGCGCTGAGCCAGGCGCGCGAGTTCCTCGCCGCGGCCGCGGTGACCGGGATCGTCCTCACCAAGCTCGACGGCACGGCGCGCGGCGGCGTGGTGGTCGCCATCGAGCGCGAGCTGGCCATCCCGGTCAAGTTCGTCGGGGTCGGCGAGGGCGTCCACGACCTGGTGCCCTTCGACCCCGAGGCCTTCGTCGACTCGCTGCTCGGCGTCTGACCGGTAGCCTCGAGGCCGTGTTCGACGCCCTCTCCGAGCGCCTGGAGCGCATCAGCGACGGACTGCGCTCTCGCGGGCGGCTCAGCGAGCGCGACCTCGACGAGGCGCTCGGCGAGGTGCGCGCGGCCCTGCTCGAGGCCGACGTCGAGTTCTCGGTGGTGCGGGCGTTCCTCGAGGCCGTGCGCGCGCGCCTCGCGGGCGCGGCCCTCAGCCAGAGCCTGACCCCCGGCCAGCAGGTCATAAAGGCCGTCCACGACCAGCTGGTCGAGATCCTCGGCGCGTCGCCGCTCAAGGTCACCTACGCCCCGCGGCCCCCGACGGTGGTGCTGCTCGCCGGGCTGCAGGGGGCCGGCAAGACGACGGCCGCGGCGAAGCTGGCGCTCTGGTTCAAGCAGCAGGGCCGCCAGCCCTACCTCGTGGGCGCCGACCTCCAGCGCCCGGCGGCGGTCGAGCAGCTGCGCGTGCTCGCGGGCCAGGCCGGCGTGGACGTCTTCAGCGAGCCGACCGACCCGGTCGAGGTGGCCCGTCGGGGCCTCGACGAGGCCCGTCGGCTCGGGCGCGACGTGGTCATCGTCGACACGGCCGGGCGCCTCAGCGTCGACGCGGCCCTCATGGACGAGGTGCGGCGCGTCTCGGCCGCGGTCGAGCCCGACTACACCTTCCTCGTCATCGACGCCGCCACCGGCCAGGACGCCGTGGTGACCGCGCGCGCCTTCCACGAGGCGCTCGAGCTCACCGGGCTCGTGGTGACCAAGCTCGACTACGACGCCCGCGGGGGCGCGGTGCTCTCGGCCCGCGGGGTGGTCGGGCGCCCGGTGGTCTTCGCCTCGAGCGGGGAGAAGCTCGCCGACTTCGACCTCTTCTACCCCGAGCGGATGGCCTCGCGGATCCTCGGCATGGGCGACGTGATGACCCTCATCGAGCAGGCCGAGCGGACCATGGACGCCGAGGTCGTCGCCGAGTCGGCCGGGCGGATGGTGACGGGCACCTTCACCCTGGACGACTTCCTCGCCCAGCTCGCCCAGGTGCGCAAGATGGGCTCGCTCGGCGGGCTGATGCGCCTGATGCCCGGGGTGACCCGCGAGATGCGCCAGGCCGCGAGCAACGTCGACGAGCGCGAGATCGACCGGGTCGAGGCGATCGTGCGCTCGATGACCCCCACCGAGCGGCGCGACCCCTCGATCATCGACGGCTCTCGTCGCACCCGCATCGCCCGGGGCTCGGCCACCTCGGTCGCCCAGGTCAACCAGCTCTTGCGCCAGTTCGGCGAGATGCGAAAGATGATGCGCCAGATGGGCTCGGGGGGCGCGCCGGCCCTGCCCCCGGGGGTGGGCAAGCTCGCCGCCGCGGCGAGGGCCCGGGGCGCCGACGGGCTCGCCGGGCTGCCGGCCGGGCTCGGGACGCCGCCCGCGCGCCCGGCTCCCGCGGGCCCGAAGGGCAAGAAGAAGAAGGGCGGTCGGGTCACTCCGCCCAAGCAACGATAGACTCTCAGACTCGGGCGCCGCGCCCTAGAGACTCCACCGAAGGGAACAGACTCGTGGCAGTGAAGATCCGCCTGGTGCGCATGGGCAAGAAGAAGCAGCCCACCTACCGCGTCGTCGCCGCCGACAGCCGCCGGCCCCGCTCGGGGGCCTTCCTCGAGATCCTCGGGACCTACCAGCCCCGCGGGCTCTCGGCCGCCGAGCCCGAGACGGTCGTGACGATCGACAACGACAAGGTCGTGGCCTGGCTGAAGAACGGCGCCCAGCCGACCGAGCGCGTCGCGCGCCTGCTCAAGGCCTCCGGCGCGATGGAGGCCTTCGAGGCCGCCAAGGCGGGCTCGTGAGCGACGACTACGTCGACGGCGACGTGAACACCCTCGACGAGGCCCTGGCCCCCACGGCCGTGGGCGTGCTCGAGTACGTCGCGCGCACGCTGGCCGACGAGCCCGACGCCGTCTCGGTCGAGACCGAGCGCAGGGGCCGCTCGGTCGTGCTCTCCCTGCGCGTCGGGCCCGACGACATGGGCCGGGTGATCGGCCGACGGGGCCGCACCGCCCAGGCGCTGCGCTCCCTCGTCGCCGCCGCCGGGGCGCGCGACGGCGTCACGACGAGCGTCGACATCGTCGACTGACCGTGGCCGAGCGGCCCGCGCTCGACGTCGGCCGGGTCGTGCGGGCCCACGGGCTGCGCGGTGAGGTCGTCGTGGACCTGTGGACCGACCGCACCGAGCGCCTGGCCCCCGGGAGTGTCCTGTCGAGCGCCCGCGGACCGCTCACGGTGGAGTCGGCCGCGCGCCATCAGGACCGCTGGCTCGTGCGCTTCGAGGGGGTCGTCGACCGCGCCGGCGCCGAGGCCCTGCGCGGGGTGGTGCTGCGCGCCGAGCGGCTCGAGGACCCCTCGGTGATCTGGGTCGACCAGCTCTTCGGCGCCGAGGTCGTCGAGCGCGGCGTGGTGCGCGGCCGCGTCGTCTCGGTCGAGGCCAACCCGGCGAGCGACCTGCTCGTGCTCGACACCGGGGCCCTGGTGCCGCTCGCCTTCGTGCGCGAGGTCGAGGCCAACGAGCGGGTCATCGTCGAGGCGCCCGAGGGGCTCTTCGAGTGACCTTCGCCGTCGACGTCGTCACCCTCTTCCCGCGGGCCGTGGCCGACTACTGCGGCACCTCGGTGCTCGGGCGGGCCCACGAGGCCGGGGTCTGGCGGCTGCGGACCCTGGACCCGCGCGACCAGACCGACGACGCGCACCGCAGCGTCGACGACGCGCCCTTCGGGGGCGGCGCCGGCATGGTCCTGCGGGCCGCGCCCCTCGTGCGCACGGTGCGCGCGACCCCCGACCTCGCGCGCCCGGTGATCGCCCTCACCCCGGCCGGGCGCCCCTTCGACCAGGCCCGGGCCCGCGCGCTCGCCGCGACCAGCGGGTTCACCCTCGTGTGCGGGCGCTACGAGGGGATCGACCAGCGGGCCATCGACCTGGTGTGCGACGAGGAGCTCTCGGTGGGCGACGTGGTGCTCGCCGGCGGCGAGCTCGCGGCCCTCGTCGTGATCGAGGCCGTCGTGCGCCTCCTGCCCGGGGCGCTCGGCAACGGGGCCTCGGTCGAGGAGGAGTCCTTCGACGAGGGGCTCGTCGAGTACCCCCACTACACGCGCCCGGCCGTCTTCGAGGGGCTCGCGGTCCCCGCGGTGCTGCTCTCGGGCGACCACGGGCGCGTCGCGCGCTGGCGCCGGGCCCAGAGCCTGGTGCGCACCCTCGAGCGCCGCCCCGACCTCGTGGAGCGTCGTGGCGGCCTCTCCGACGAGGAGCGACGCCTCCTCGAGGAGTTCGCGAGCCCGCCCGCGCCCTGAGGGCCGGCCCCCCGAGCGGCTAGACTCCTAGGGCTCGAGATCCGAAAGGGACCCACCCATGAACCCCACCGACCTCGTCGACCGCGACTCGCTGCGAGACGACGTCCCGTCCTTCCGCCCCGGCGACACCGTCAAGGTGCACGTCCGGGTGGTCGAGGGCAGCCGTCAGCGGGTCCAGGTGTTCCAGGGCGTCGTCCTGCGCCGCCAGGGCTCGGGGCTCCACGAGACCTTCACCGTGCGCAAGGTGAGCTTCGGGGTCGGCGTCGAGCGGACCTTCCCGGTGCACACCCCGACCATCGACAAGATCGAGGTCGACTCCTACGGCGACGTGCGACGCGCGAAGCTCTACTACCTGCGCGAGCTGCGCGGCCGGGCCGCGAAGATCAAGGAGCGGCGCGTCACCGAGCGCGCCTAAGAGGTGAGCGAAGAAGAGCTCGACGAGTACGAGGCCACCCTCGAGCTCGGCCTCGTCCAGGAGTACAAGGCCGTCGCCGGCATGTTCGACTACGCCGTGGAGACCGACCGCCGGTTCTACCTCGCCAACGAGGTCGAGCTCACCGTCCACGACGACTCCACGCCGGCCATGATCGAGGTCAGCCTGCGCGACGCGTGGGTCTGGGACATGTACCGCACGGCCCGTTTCGTGCCCTCGGTGCGGATCCTGACCTTCCGCGACGTCAACGTCGAGCGGCTGCCCAAAGAGGAGATCCACCCCTAGGTGGACCTCGTCGCGCGCGCCACCGGCGCGGCCGACCTCGCGCGCGCGCTCGCGGCGACCCGCGACGCCGTGCTCGTGTGGCGCTGCCGCGACGCCGACACCGCGGTCGCCGCCGCGGCCCTTGCGGAGGACCGGCGCCACCACCACCTGGGGCTCTGGCTCGAGGTCGGCGAGGGCTACCCGGCGGCGCTCGCGGCGCGCGACGTGAAGACCGTGGCGGCCCTGGTGGGCCTGGAGCACGTCGTGGTCGAGGCCGACCACCACGCCCTCGCCCACGCCGAGGTCGTGGCCGCCCTCCTCGGCGACGGGCCGGTCGAGCTCGTCAACGAGGTCGCGACGATCGCCGACGCGTACAACCGTCCGGCGCCGCGCGAGCCGGTGCGGGTCTGGGCCTACGAGGCCGGGCGACTCGTCGGGGGCGGCGAGAGCCTCGGGCTCGTCGAGGCGGGCGCCGACGCGCTGGGGGAGTGGCGCCGCTACCGGGCCTAGGCGGGCTGGTGGGCGATGCGGTCGGGGCGGATGCGCACGGTGACGCGCACCTCGCCCTCGGCGCGGTAGGGGTAGTGGTCGACCCCGAGGTACTTCTTCGCGAGTCGGTCGATCACCTCGTCGGCGCCCTTGGTCGTGAAGGCGACGACGGTCCCGCGCACGGCGACGTTCGCCTGGGGGTCGTCGAGGTCGGTGATCGACACGGCGACGCGGGGGTCGTTGGCGAGGTTCTTCGCCTTGGCGCGCCCGAGGGCGGTGTTGATCACGATCTCCTCGCCGTCGAGCTCGACCCAGACGGGGGTGACGTTGGGGTGGCCGTCGGGCTCGAGGCTGGCCACGTGGGCGAGGGCGCGTGAGGCGAAGATGCGCCGGGCGGTGTCGGTGAAGGTGTCGTTCATCGGCTTCAGAGGCTAGCGGCGTCGCCCACTAGGTTGTCAGGCGTGAACATCGGCGCCCACGTCCGCGGCGGCGGCAACCTGGTCCACTCGCTCGACGAGGGCGTGGCCATCGGGGCCACGTCGATCCAGGTCTTCACCCAGAGCCCCCGGATGTGGAAGCCGAGCCTGTACGCCCCGGAGGTGCTGGCGGCCTTCCGCGAGGCCCAGGCCCGCCACCCGAGCGTGACCGACACCTTCTGCCACGCGACCTACCTCATCAACCTCGCGACGGCCGACCTCGAACTCTACGAGAAGTCCGTCGCGACCCTCACCCACAATCTCTCGGTGGCGCGCGGCATGGGCGCCGGTGGACTCGTCCTGCACGTGGGCTCGCACCTCGGTGCCGGCTTCGACGACGTCGTTCGCCAGGTCGCCGACGCGCTCACGCGAGCCCTCGAGGGGGCCGGTGAGGCGCCCCCGGGCGTGGCCGACTGCCCGATCCTGATCGAGAACGCCGCGGGCGCCGGCGGGACCGTCGGCCGCTCGCTCGAGGAGATCGAGTTCCTTATCGACGCCTGCAACGGCGACGACCGCCTGGGTCTGTGCATTGACACCCAGCACCTCTGGGCGAGTGGCGTGGACTACTCGACTATTCAGGGCGCCGAGGCGCTCGTCGCCGAGGTCGACCGGCGGATCGGCCTCTCGCGGCTGCGCTGCTTCCACCTGAACGACTCGAAGATCGAGCTCGGGGGCAACCGGGACCGGCACGCCAACATCGACGAGGGGACCATCGGGACCCTGGGACTCGCCCCCCTCGTGGGTCACCCGGCCATTCGCGACCTCCCCCTCCTCCTCGAGGTGCCCGGTGACGGCGGCGGACCGCGGAAGCGCGACGTCATCGCCGCGCGCCACGTCGTCGAGGTGGGCATCGCCCTCTACGAGGGTGCGCCTCTGCCGCCCGCGCCCGACCTCCCGTCGTCTTCGCCGACGGCGAAGAAGCCGGCGGCGAAGAAGGCTCCCGCGAAGAAGCCGACGGCGAAGAGGGCTCCTGCGAAGAAGGTTCCGGCGAAGAAGTCGGCGGCGAAGAAGTCTCCCGCGAAGAAGGCTCCCGCCAAGAAGCCGACGGCGAAGAAGTCAGTCGCGAAGAAGGCTCCCGCCAAGAAGCCGACGGCGAAGAAGTCTCCCGCGAAGAAGGCTCCCGCCAAGAAGCCGACGGCGAAGAAGTCTCCCGCGAAGAAGGCTCCCGCCAAGAAGCCGACGGCGAAGAAGTCTCCCGCGGAGAGGACAGCACCGAAGAGGACCCGGTCGCAGGGTGACGCGAAGGGCGCGGCACGCGCCCGCAAGTAGGAGGGCGACATGAGCCAGTTCCGTATCGAGTCCGACACGATGGGGGAGATCGAGGTCCCGGCCGACCACTACTGGGGTGCCCAAACGGAGCGGAGCCTGCACCACTTCGCGATCGGCCACGACACGATGCCCCCGGCACTGATTCGCGCCTTTGGCGTGTTGAAGCTTGCCTCGGCGAAGGTGAACGAGGCTCTCGGCAAGCTCGACGGCGAGAAGGCACGTCTCATCGAGCGCGCGGCCCAGGAGGTCGTCGACGGCGCCCTGGACGGCGAGTTCCCCCTGAGGATCTGGCAGACCGGCTCGGGGACCCAGACCAACATGAACGTCAACGAGGTCATCTCCAATCGGGCCATCGAGCTCGCCGGCGGGGAGCGCGGCTCGAAGAAGCCCGTGCACCCGAACGACGACGTGAACATGTCCCAGTCCTCGAACGACACCTTTCCCACGGCGATGCACATCGCGGCCGTGATGGAGATCACGGGGAAGCTCGCGCCGTCGGTGGGACGGCTGCGCGACGCCCTCGCCGCGAAGTCCGACGCCTACGCCGGCGTCACCAAGATCGGCCGGACCCATCTCATGGACGCCGTCCCGCTGACACTCGGCCAGGAGTTCTCGGGCTACGTCGCCCAGCTCGACGCGGACCTCGCGCGTTTGGATGCGGTGCTGCCGGGGCTTCTGGAACTCGCGGCCGGTGGTACCGCCGTGGGAACGGGCCTCAACACCCACCCGGAGTTCGGCGAGCGCGTAGCCGCCGAGATCGCCCGGCTGACGGGCCAGCCGTTCGTGACGGCACCGAACAAATTCGCCGCGCTCGCCGCCCACGACGCGCTCGTCTTCGCCCATGGGGCGCTCAAGACCCTGGCGGCGAGCCTCACGAAGATCGCCGACGACCTGCGCTGGCTCGGCTCGGGCCCACGGGCCGGGCTCGCCGAGCTACGCCTGCCCGAGAACGAGCCGGGGAGCTCAATCATGCCGGGCAAGGTGAACCCCACCCAGAGCGAGGCCATGATCATGGTGGGCATCCAGGTCTTCGGCAACGACGCGGCGGTCTCGATCGCCGGGGCCCGGGGCAACATGGAGCTGAACGTGTGCAAGCCCGTGATCATCCACAACGTGTGTCACTCGATCGACCTGCTGAGCGACGCCTGTGACCGGTTCCGGGAGTTCTGCGTCGAGGGGCTCGAGCCCGACTACGAGCAGATCGAGCACCACCTCAACAACTCGCTCATGCTGGTGACCGCCCTCAACCCGATCATCGGCTACGACAGGGCCGCCCAGGTGGCGAAGAAGGCCCACAAGGAGCGCACCACGCTGCGCGAGGCGGCACTGGCGCTCGGCTACCTGAGCGCCGAGGAGTTCGACCGCGCGATCGTCCCCTCGGAGATGACCCACCCGTAGTCATCGCGTGGGCGCCGCCGCGCCGCCCTACGCGCCGGCGGGGCCCGGTGGCCGGGAGAGGGACTCGAGGTAGTCCTCGACGTGGTCGAAGCTCGCCTCGAGACCGTCGTAGCGGGTCATGTGGGCGCGCCCGGCGGCGTCGCCGAAGACCAGGTGATTGGTCAGTCTCGTCAAGCCGTCGACCTCGGCCAGCTCCATCGTCTCGACCGCCTCGGCGTCGGGCCAGCCCCCGAAGGTCCAGGTCTGGACGGTCCGGTGGGGCGGGTCGATCTCGAGGAACGTGCCGCGGAACGAGCATTCCGTGCCGTCGCTCGTGACCATGACGTAGTGGTAGTCCCCGCCGACGCGCAGGTCGATCTCGCAGACCCTCACCTCCTCGTCGAAGGGCGCGAAGTGGTGGACGACGTGCTCGGGCTTGGTGAAGACGTCGAAGACGAGCTCGATCGGCGCGTCGAAGTCCCGCGTGACCCGGACCTCGAGCTCGTTGGGGAACTCCGCGCTCGCGCGGCGGCGCCGTGGGGATGTGGGTGTCACGGCGTCGCTCACTTTCCTTGGAGGTCTCGCAGGTACGTCTCGGCCCGGTCGAGGCGCTCGTTCACTGCGACCCCGTAGCGCTTGAGCCAGTCGGCGAGCGCGTGCAACCCCTCGGGCTCCAGACGGTAGATCCGGTGCCGGCCCGCCGTCCGGCGGCGCGCGAGTCCCGCGTCGCTCAGGACCCGCAGATGCTTCGACACCCGGGGCTGGGCGAGGCCGAGCGCAGCCACGATCTCGCCCACCGACCTCTCTCCGTCGCGCAGCGCGTCGAGCACATCACGACGGGTCGGGTCGGCCAGGGCAGCGAAGGCGTCGGTCGTGGTCGGCTCCCCGGTCACGCGAACATCATATGCCAAGAGAGGAATATGTAAATTGACGCCGTCGTCGCCCCGAAACGACGAGACCCGGGCGCGTGGCGCCCGGGTCTCGTCGGTCCCGCTGGGGCGCCTAGCTCCCCGTGGTCGCGCCCGGCGCCAGTGAGGCGATCAGGCCCGCCACGTTCGGCCTGCCGAGGCCGGTCGGGCTGTCCCAGCCGGTCCCGGCGCCGGCGGCGAGCGCCGGCGCGCCGAGCGCGCCCGCGACCGCGCATACGCCAAGGCGTGCGAGCAGTCGACTCGATTGACCGTGGACTCCCATGTATCCCCCTCATGGTGAGTCAGGCCCACGCGTAACGCACCCTGGGACGCGTCGAAGTGTGCCGCACGAGGAGTGACGGTCACTCAGTAGGGATTCAGGCGAGCTGGACCCAGCCCGAGGTGACACAGAGTCCGAGTGCGCACCCGCCGACGAGGCCCGCCGCGAGCGCGAGGGCCACGACCCGCCGACCTCGGCTCGACGAGCGCCCCGTGGTCGGCCCCATGTACCACTCGGGCAAGAGCCCGAGCGGTGCGCCGAGCCAGGGGACGGCGTCGACCGGCACGGGCGCGTCGGGGTCGGCCGCGAGCGCGAGGGCGGTGAGCTCGTCGTCGCTGAGCGCGGCGCCGCTCAGGCGACCGGCAGGTTCCACAGGGCCATCCACTTGGTGAGGTCGCCCTCCATCGGCAGGTCCGCGCCGAGGAAGGAGCGCACGCGCAGCTCGAGCTCGTTGTCGCGCTGGCTGGGCCCGGTCGGGGCGAAGGGGTAAAAGGTGCCGGTCTTGAAGAGGTAGACGATGCGCACCGACCCCTCGCCGGGCGGGGCCTTCGGGACGAAGCCGAAGACGGCGCAGAGCAGTCGCGGACCAAGGCCGTGCTCGACCATCGAGGTGTTGGCCGCGTGGATCTTGGTGACCAGGGTCTCGAGGTCGGGGTCCTTGATGAGGACCCACTTGAAGCCCAGGTCGTCGGTCGTGAGGCTGACGTCCGCGTCGGCGCCGAAGTCGAGGAGCTGGCGGATGTCCTCGTCGGTCGCGATCGTCGTCCCGCCGCTGCCGTCCTTGAACAGCAGGCCGGCCTGGCCCGAGGTGACGAGGTCGAGCTCGGTCTCGAGGGTGATCGCCGCCTGGGGCAGGGCGAAGAGGCTGTCGAGGTTAGGGGGGGCCTGCTTGGTGCGCCCGAAGAGGGTGTCGCGCAGCCCCACTAGCCGTTGAGCTCCTTCTCGAGCTTGGCCAGCTGGTCGAGGCGTCGCTCCAGGGAGGGGTGCGTCGAGAAGATGGTCGCCGCGGTGTTGCCCGACAGCGCCGGGGCGAAGAAGAACTGGTTCATGCTCTCGGCGCGGCGCAGGTCGGTCCGGGGGATCTTCGCCATGTCGCCGGTGACGTGCACCAGGGCGCTCGCGAGGACGCTCGGCTTGCCGATCAGGATCGCCCCGGAGCGGTCGGCGGCGAGCTCGCGGTAGCGCGAGAGGGCCATGGTGAGCAAGAAGGCGATCGCGTAGATCACGACCGAGATCAGCATCGTGGCGAGCTCGAGCAGGACGATGTTGTCCTGGTTGCGGCCCCGGCCGCCCCCGTTGAGCATCGCGCCCCACATCGCCATGCGGCTGACGAGCCCCGCCAGCATGCCCACCCCGGAGGCGACGGTCATCACCGCGACGTCGCGGTGGGCCACGTGGGAGAGCTCGTGGGCGAGCACGGCCTCGAGCTCCTCGTCGTTCAGCCGGTGCATCAGCCCGCGCGTAGCGCAGATGACGGCGTGGTTGGGGTTGCGCCCGGTGGCGAAGGCGTTGGGGATGTCGAGCTCCGAGACGCCCACCCGTGGCTTGGTCATGTTGGCCATCAGGCAGAGCCGGTCAACGATCTCGTGCAGACGTGGCTCCTGCTGGGCGGTGACCTCGTGGGCCTGCATCGAGAACATCGCGATCTTGTCGCTGAAGTAGAACTGGGCGAAGAGCAGGCCCCCCGCGATGACGATGACCGGCACGTAGGAGACGCCCAGCGCGAGTAGGACCGTCACCACGACGCCGTAGAGGACGACCAGCGCGAGGCCCGTCACGAACATCCGGACGTTGAGCCCGTGGTCGGACTCGATCTTGGACGTGGCCACGGCTAGTTGGACTCCTGGCTGGTCTCCTCGGTGCCCGGTGCGCCCGCGGCGAGCGCACCGGCGTCCTCGCCCGTGCCGAGCTGGGACTTGAGGGCGGCCAGCTGGGCGTCGACGCTCGAGGTGGCCGAGGCCTTGTCGAGCTGGGCCTGGATGTCGTCGGCCGGTCCCGTCAGGTCGGTGAGCGTGCCCGAGGCCAAGAGCTCGTCGAGGGCACCGCTGCGCGCCTGCATCTCGGCGACCTTGTCCTGGGCGCGCTGGAGGGCGGCCCCGGCGTCGTTCATCGAGGTGGAGATGCCCGTGACGGCCTCGTTCACGTGGGTCGACGCCTCGGCCGCGGTGTAGGTCGCCTTGATGGTCTCCTTGCGCGTGCGGAAGGCCTCGATCTCGGTCTGGAGCTTGGTGGCGGTGTCCTCGAGCTTCTGCTCTTGCTCGACGACCGAGGCGTGCTGGGTGTCGAGATCCTTCAGCTGGGCGGCGATCGCCTCGCGGCGCGTCAGGGCCTCGCGCGCCAGGGGCTCGTTGCCCTGGGCGAGGGCCGCCTTGGCCTGCTCGGCCAGCTTGTCGCCCTGGGCCTTCAGCTGCTCGGCCTGGATCTCGATGCGCTTGCGCGCGGTGGCGACGTCGGCGACGGCCCGCTTGACCTTGGTCAGGTTGTCGAGCTGCTGCTCGTAGGCGAGGTCGAGGGTCTGACGGGGGTCCTCGGCCTTGTCGAGCGCGGCGTTCGCCTTGGCCTGGAAGATCGTCTGTACCCGCTTCATGATGCCCATAGGCCCTCCTTGGCGTACCTGGCCAGAATAGGGCCCGGACCCTGGCGCCGGGTCCCTTAGGGGGTTCGCTCGTCCTAAGACCTGGATAAGCCCGCGTCCTGGTCGCGCGCCTCGCGCGCCAGGGCCTCGCGGTGGTCGTCGAGCCGGGCCGCGAGGTCCTCGTCCTCGACCGCCAGGATCCGCACCGCGAGCAGGGCGGCGTTGGCCGCGCCGTTCACCGCGACCGTCGCCACGGGCACCCCGCGGGGCATCTGGACGATCGAGAGCAGGGAGTCCAGTCCGTCGAGGCGCGCCAGGGCGACCGGCACCCCGATCACCGGCAGCGAGGTCATCGAGGCGAGCATCCCGGGTAGGTGGGCGGCCCCGCCGGCCCCGGCGATGATCACCCGCAGGCCCCGGGCCCGGGCGGAGCGGGCGTAGTCGAGCATCGCCTCGGGGGTGCGGTGGGCCGAGACGACGCGGGTCTCGTGGCCCACGGCGAACCCCGCGAGGACCTCGGCCGCGGCGCCCATCACCTCGGCGTCGCTGGAGGACCCCATCACGATCCCGACGACGTCGCTCACGGCCAGGCCACCTCCCGCGCGGGCGCGCCGAGGCGGCGCGCGCTCTCCCATGCTCTCACGCGGGTCTGGTCGGGGTCGGCACCGAGGGCGGTGACGTGGCCGAGCTTTCGCCCCACGCGCCAGGCCTTGGCGTAGTCGTGGACGTAGACGCCCTCGACGTCGGGCCCGGGCCGGGGCGGGTGCGGCCCTCCGACCAGGTTGACCATGGCGGCGCAGGTCGCGGTCGCCTCGACGGGGGCGAGCGCGAGGCCGGCGACCGCGCGCAGGTGCTGGGTGAACTGGTCGGCCGTCGTCCCCTCGATCGTCCAGTGGGCGGTGTTGTGCGGGCGCAGGGCCACCTCGTTCACGGAGAGCCCGGCGGCGGTGACGAAGAGCTCGACCGCGAGCACCCCGACCGGCTCGATCGTCGCGGCGAGGCGGGCGCCGAGCGCCCCGGCCGCCTCGACGAGGTCGGGGCGAAGGCGGCTCGGGTAGCGGGTCTCGACGCACATGCCCTCGGCCTGGCGGGTGTCGACGAGGGGGTAGGGGGCGAGCGAGCCGTCGAGGGCGCGCACCACCACCAGCGCGGCCTCACCGAGCAGCTCGAGGCGCTCCTCGACGAGGACCTCGCCCTCGCCCGCCCACGCGACGAGGGTCGCGCGGGCGTCGTCGGGACCGTCGAAGAAGGCGACGCCTCGACCGTCGTAACCCCCGCGAGCGCGCTTGAGGACGACGGGGCCGGCGAAGCCCCGGAGCGCCTCGTCGGGGTCGTCGCCGGCCGCGGCGACGACGAAGCGCGGCACCGGCAGGCCGGCCGCCGCGAGTGCTCGACGCTGGTGGGCCTTGTCGACGGCGAAGAGCAGCGCCGAGGGACCGGGCCGCACGGCGACGCCCTCGGCGACGAGCCGGCCGAGCGCGTCAAGGTCGACCAGCTCGTGGTCGAAGGTCACGACGTCACTGCGGGCGGCGAGCGCGCGCAGTGACGTCTCCTCGAAGCCCGTGCCGTAGAGGACCTCGTCGGCGACGGCGACCGCCGGGTCCTCGGGCGAGGCGGCGAGCACGACGAGTCGTACGCCCGCGGCGGCCCTGGCCTGGCCCATCATGAGGGCGAGCTGGCCGCCACCCACGACCCCGACGGTCACGTCGCGACGGGCCCCGGGCACGAGTGGAGGCTAGCGGGACCCCGGGCGCGCCCCGGGGGCCGTCGGGCGGGCCGGTACACTGACCGGGCTATGTCGGTTGCCGCGTCCTTGCTCTCCATCGCGCTCTTCATCGCCTTCGCCACGACGGGGCTGCAGAAGGTCGTCTTCAACCCGGCGTCCTCGCGCGCGGCCGAGGACCTCGGCTACGCCAAGCGCACCTACCAGCGCGTCGGGGTGATCGAGGTGGTGGGAGCGGTCGCCTTGATGGTCGGGCTCGCCGCGCGCCGCTCGGCGCCGCTGGGCATCGTGAACGAGGTCGGCGCGGGCGTCCTGGTCGTGCTCGCGGGCGTGCTCGTCGTCCTCCAGCGCCGCCACGGCGAGCGCCTGGCCCAGTACGCGCCGAACCTGGTGCTGGGCGTGATGGCCCTGGCGGCGCTGCTCACCCGCGCCCTCTAGGCGTCGCACCCCCTAGTAGGGCACCGTGGTGTGCTTGAACTCGTTGAGCGACGCGCGCCGCTCCATCAGCCCGAGCAGGGTGTCGAGGAGCTCGACCGACGCCGCGGGGTCGTCGGTGGGCGGGTCCATGTAGCGCACGAAGGTGGCGTCACCCCCGAGGACGAACGTGGGCACGCCGAAGGCCTGGTAGGCCTCGAACTCCTGGTGGGCGGCGCCGATCACCTTGTGGGGGCGACGCGTGTCGACGTCGTCGAAGACGGCGGCGACCGAGACCCCCACGGAGGCGAGGACGTCCCCGACCTCGTCGCGCGTGACCAGGCGCGCCCCACGCTCGTGGCGCGCGCGGAAGAGGGCCGCGTGGGCGTCGTTGAAGCGCTCGGGCTGAAGGTCGCGTACCGCGACCGAGGCCGCGAGGGCCAGCAGGTCGCCGTCGCGGGACGGGTCCTCCCAGACGTCGGGGGCGCCCTCGGGGCGGTGTCCCTGGCTGAGCGACCACGGCACGAAGGTCACCTCGTGGGGAGCCCCCGCGCGCAGCGCCTCGACGACGTGCAGGTGGATGTTCTTCGCGAACGGGCAGCGGTAGTCGTAGGAGAGGGAGAAGGCGGTCACGGGTCGAGCCTACGGGGCTCGGCTCAGACCGGGACCGGGACCCCGCTCGCGCGGCAGACGTCGCGAAACGCGCAGAACCGGCACGCGCGGACCGAAGGGGTGGCCGGGAAGGCTCCCGCGTCGTAGTAGGTGCGCACCCGGCGCCACACGGTGGCGGCGGCCTGGCGGCGCGCGCGCACCACGGCGTCGGTGACCGGGCGCTCGAGCTCGCGCCCGGCCCCGACGTAGAGCAGGCGGATCGAACGGGGCCGCTCGCCCAGGCTCGCCTCGCACAAGGCGGCGTAGAGCTCGGCGTTGGCGAAGGTGTGGACGTCGTAGCGCCGGTCGGGGACCTTGCCGGTCTTGTAGTCGACGATGGTGAGGCCCGCCTCGTCGCGGTCGAGTCGGTCGAGGATGCCGAGCAGCGGCGCCCCGTCGACCTCGGCGCTCAGGCGCAGCTCGACTCCCTCGGCGGCGACCGCGCTCGGGTCCTCCATCGTGAAGTAGGTGTCGAGCGCGGCGGCGACCTCGGCGCGCAGCCGGGCCTCGAGCGCGTCGTCGCAGTCGATGTCGGCGCGCACCTCGTCGGTGAGGACGCCGGCCGTGGCCGCCTCCAGGCGGTCACGCGCGGCCTCCGGTGTGCGCTCGGGCCCCCCGAGGGCGAAGAGCGCCTCGAGCACGGCGTGCACGGCGCGCCCCTTGGTCGTCGCGTAGGTGGCCGGCTGGTGGCGCCGCTCGACGGCCCCGTACTGGTAGCGCCGCGGGCACGACTGGAAGTCGGCCATCCGCGAGGGCGAGAGCGCGGCGGGCAGGGGGTGATCGAGGGCCATCGACGAAGGTTAGGACCTCGCTGTCACGCCGCGCGGGGTGGGACGGCGGCCACAATGGGGGGGTGTCCCGCCGCCCTCTCGTCACCCGCGTCGGGCCGGTCGTGCGCACGCGAGCGTGGAACGGGCTGCGCGACGGGGACCCTGTCGTGGTCGACGACGACCGCGCGCGTTCCCGGGCGTGGGTGTTCGTCGCTCACGCGCGCAACGAGTCGACCGGCGAGGAGTGGGTCGAGGTCCGCGGCGGGCGCGTCGGCGAGTCCAAGGGCCGCGCCTTCGCGCCCGGGCGGATCTTCCCACTTGGCGCGCGTCGCGGTCGCCGGGTCGTCGGGCCCTCCCTCGCGGACGCGCCCCGGCTCGACCTCGCGGACTAGGTGAGGCAGAACTCGTTGCCCTCGGGGTCGCGCATCACCGCCCAGCGGTGATCGCCCTGGTGGTTGAACTCGACGAAGGACGCCCCGAGGGCGACGACGCGCTCGACCTCGGCCTCGAGGTCCTCGGCCCGAGTGCGCACGTCGAGGTGGAGGCGATTCTTCGCGGACTTCGCCTCGGGGACGAGCTGGAAGTAGAGACGGGGCCGTCCCCCGGTCGGGTCGACGGCGGCGGTCGCGTCGCGAAAGGCGCGACGACCCTCCACCTCGACGGCGTCGTCGGGGGGCAGGACCCCGCTCTCGAGGAGTGCGGTCACGAACTCGTGGGTGTCGGGGACCTCGTAGCCGAGCAGTGCGGCCCACCACCGCGCCTGAGCGTGGGGATCGGCGCAGTCGAAGGTGACCTGGAACTCGGGCGCGGCCGTGGACACGTGGCCGTCATAGCACCCCGGGCGCGCGCGCGCCGGGGCGCGTAGGGTCCGGGCGGGGGAGGGCGCGATATGGGGTGACGCGGGAGCGCGACTCGAGGTGGTGACGGCCTTCTGCGAGGACCTCGCCGCGGCGAAGGACTTCTACGCGCGGGTCCTCGAGGCGCCGCTCGTGTTCGAGAACGACGACTCGGCCGTCTTCCGGGTCGGGGCCGTGATGGTGAACCTGCTCGACGAGCGCTCGGCTCTCGAACTGGTTGCCCCAGGGCCCGTGGCGCCGGTGGGCCTCGGGGACCGGATCCAGCTGACGATCCTCGTCGCGGACGTCGACGCGACGTGCGAGGAGCTCTCCCGTCGGGGCGTCACGCTGCACAACGGTCCGATGGACCGATGGTGGGGGATGCGCACCGCCAGCTTCCGCGACCCAGCCGGCCTTCTGTGGGAGGTCGCGGCGGACCTCACCTGAGGCCCGTGACCGGCGGCGCGTGCGCCGGCCGCTCTCGGCTGGCGCGGTCTCGTCTCGTTGCATACATCGTGTGCAGGACCAGGGGAGGCGAGGGCTCCTAGGGTGGACGTCGGTCGACGTGCGACGCTCCTGGGCGCGCGGGGCCGGCGTCGCGACGCCACGAGCGTGAGAGGGGGTGCGTGTGGCCCTGCGCATCGAGGACTACGCCCTCATCGGCGACATGCACACCGCGGCCGTCGTGGGCGCGGACGGCTCGGTCGACTGGCTGTGCCTGCCCGACTTCGACTCGCCGTCGTGCTTCGCGCGGCTCGTGGGGACCGAGTCGCACGGCTACTGGCGCCTGGCCCCGGCCGGTGGTCCGACGGCGATCCTCTCCTCGCGGCGACGCTACCGAGAGGACTCGCTCGTCCTCGAGACGGAGTTCGACACGGCGACCGGGACCGTGCGGGTCTCGGACTTCATGCCCGTGGGGGTGTCGCACCCGCACGTCATGCGCGTCGTCGAGGGCGTCGCGGGCACCGTCGACATGGCCCTCGAGCTGACGCTGCGCTTCGACTACGGCGACGCCGTGCCCTGGGTCACCTCGTCGCCGGGGGCGCTGCACCTGACCGCGGGGCCCGACGCCGTGGCCCTCTGGCACCGGGTCCGCACGAGGGGTCAGGGGCTCTCCACCGTCGCCGAGTTCACCGTCTCGACCGGTCAGCGCTTCCCCTTCACCCTCGTGTGGCACCCCTCGAACGAGGAGCCGCCGGCCCCCCTCGACACCCACTACGCCCTCGAGCACACCGACGCGTTCTGGAAGGAGTGGGCCGGCCGGTGCACCTACGACGGCCCCTGGCGCGACCAGGTGGTGCGCTCACTACTCACCTTGAAGGCGTTGACCGTCGAGACGACCGGCGGGATCGTCGCGGCGCCCACGACGTCGCTGCCCGAGACCCTCGGCGGCGGGCGCAACTGGGACTACCGCTACTGCTGGCTGCGCGACGCGGCCCTCACCCTCGAGTCGCTCATGCGCGGGGGCTACCTCGACGAGGCCCTCGCCTGGCGCGACTGGCTGGTGCGCTCGGTGGCCGGGGACCCCTCGCGCCTGCAGATCATGTACGGGCCCTCGGGGGAGCGCCGCCTCGTCGAGTGGGAGGCCGATTGGCTGCCCGGGTACGAGTCGTCGGCGCCGGTGCGCATCGGCAACGCCGCCTCGGGCCAGTTCCAGCTCGACGTCTACGGCGAGGTGCTCTCGGCCCTGCACGCGGCGGCCCACGCCGACGGGGTGCCCAACGCGGCCGCGTGGGACCTGCAGATCAAGCTGGTCGAGTTCCTCGCCTCCGCGTGGATCGCGCCCGACGACGGCATCTGGGAGGTGCGCGGCCCACGGCGCCACTTCACCCACTCCAAGGTGATGGCCTGGGTGGCCGTCGACCGTGCCGTGCGCACGCTGGAGCAGTGGCCCGACCTCAAGGGCGACCTCGAGGGGTGGCGCGAGCTGCGCGCGCGCATGCACGCCGACGTGTGCGAGCACGGCTTCAACGAGGGGGTCGGCGCCTTCACCCAGTACTACGGCTCCGACGCCCTCGACGCCAGCGCCCTCATGATCCCCCTCGTCGGCTTCCTGCCCCCCGACGACCCGCGGGTCGTGGGCACGGTCGAGGCGGTGGAGCGCCGACTGGTCGTCGACGGGCTGGTGCTGCGCTACGAGACCACCGACGCCGGTCAGGTCGACGGCCTGAGCGGGCGCGAGGGGGCGTTCCTCGCCTGCTCGTTCTGGCTGGTGGACTGCCTGCACCTCATCGGGCGCAGCGCCGACGCCGAGGAGCTCTTCGAGCGCCTGGTGGGGCTCTCCAACGAGCTCGGGCTGCTCGCCGAGGAGTACGACCCGGTGGCGGGGCGCCTCGTCGGCAACTTCCCCCAGGCGTTCAGCCACGTCTCGCTCGTCAACTCCGCCTTCCGCCTGGCCGGCGCCGACCCGCTGACCTCGGTCGCGGCCGCCCTCGGGGCGACCCCGGCGCGCGCGCGCCGCGATCGCGCCCGCACCCGGAGGATCGCGCGCGCCCGCCCGTCGTGGGGGTCCCGCAGGGGCCCCGAGGAGAGGAGGAGACCATGAAGGCCCTCACCGTCGTACCCGGCACATCCGGCTCGGCCGAGCTCAGCGAGGTCCCCGAGCCCCCCGTCTCCGACGGTCCGATCCTGGTCGAGACCCTCTCGGTGGGGATCTGCGGCACCGACCTCGAGATCCTGGCCGGCGAGTACGGCTGGGCCCCGCCCGGGCGCGAGCGGCTCGTCCTCGGACACGAGTCGTTGGGTCGGGTGCTCGAGGCGCCCGACGGGGGCCCCGTCGCCGCCGGGGACCTGGTGGTGGGCATCGTGCGCCGACCCGACCCGGTGCCCTGCGCCAACTGCGCGGTGCTCGAGTGGGACTTCTGTCGCAACGGCCGCTACACCGAGCGCGGGATCAAAGAGCGCGACGGCTACCTGTCCGAGCGCTACCGCATCACCCCCGACTTCGTGGTCAAGGTCGACCCCTCCCTGGGGCGCCTCGGCGTGCTCTTGGAGCCCACGAGCGTCGTCGCCAAGGCCTGGGAGGACGTGGACCGGATCGGGGGGCGCGCCCACTGGGCGCCGAGGAGCGTGCTCGTCACCGGCGCCGGACCGATCGGGGTGCTCGCGGCGCTGATCGGGGTCGAGCGCGGGCTCGACGTGCACGTGCTCGACCGGGTCGAGGCCGGTGTGAAGCCCGACCTGGTGCGCGCCCTGGGGGCCACCTACCACCACGGCACCGTCGCCGAGACCGGGCTCACGCCCGACGTCGTGATCGAGTGCACCGGGGTCGCCTCGGTCGTGCTCGACGCCATGACCCACGTCGGCCCCGGGGGGGTGGTGTGCCTGACCGGGGTCTCCTCAGGGGGCCACCCGATCGAGGTGGACGAGGGCGCCCTCAACCGGTCGATGGTGCTCGAGAACGTCGCGGTCGTGGGCTCGGTCAACGCGAACCGCCGCCACTACGAGCAGGCGGCCGCCACCCTCGCGGCGGCCGACCGCGACGTGCTCGCGCGGGTGGTGACCCGACGGGTCCCCCTCGAGCAGTGGGCGAGCGCCCTGGAGCGCCACGACGACGACGTCAAGGTCGCCATCGACGTCGCCTGAGCCGCCTGGCCGACGGCGGCTACTCGCCCGGGTCGGGGACGAGCTCGCGCACCTCCTGGGCGCAGCGGCACGCCCGGGCGATCCTCGCGGCCCACCCGAGCGCCTCGTCGCGGGTCGCCGTCTCGACGACCGCGAAGCCCCCGACGTAGGCCTTGTCGGCGGGCGGGCCGTCGGTGACGGTCCCGTCGACGGCGACGACGCTCATCCCCTCGGGGGGGAGCACGCCCGCGCTGAACACCCACACGCCCGCGTCGCTCGCCTCGGCGACGACGGCCCGGGCCGCCGCGCCGACGGCCGGGAGGTCCTCCTCGGGGAAGTCCATCGCCCCGTCGTCGAAGGAGATCAGGTACCGGGCCATCGCTCCTCCTTCGGCCGCTTGCCCCTCCGGGTGAGGCTCTCGCGTGCCCAGTATGCCCGGCGGGGCGCTCGCCGCGCGACGTTCCGAGCGGGTGACGGGATTCGAACCCGCATAGCCAGCTTGGAAAGGTGGACTGTAGATCGGGTCGCCATATCCGTTCAACCCCGACCCCGTGAATCTGAATGAGCCAGCTTTGGTTCGAATACAACGGGCGCTTCATGGGCGTTTCCATGAGGTGGCCGCGAATGTGCTCGGATTCCGCGACTCGTTGGCCGCCGACCACCTCCGACGTCCTAGACCGACTTGGCGGTGGGACCACTACAGCGGAACATGGACAAAATCTCGAGGGCTATTCAGGAGCCTCCAACAAGGCCAGTGCGATTCACTCCTTGCGTTTTTCTCCGCCAAGGACCCAACAGGTTCTGGGTCAAGCAAGATTGGAAACTCGTCCTTGGACGGATCGCGGATTCAATCAAGCGCAGACAGACGTACGAATGAAATTTCGACAAACAACTTGTCACGGCGTAAATGAACGCTCATCGAACCCGTCAGCACGACAGGCGCTCAAGCCGAGTCTTGTCGAGAGTTCTCATCGAGCACTTTCGAACTTCCCTATCGCGATCGACGCATCTCCTCGTTGCCTTCAGTAGCCGCCCAGAATCAAATTTCGGAGGGTCATTCGCATGGTGCCGCCCGTATATGACTATGCAGCGGTCACGTTGAGAAGGGGGCCAGGAGTCGTGAAGAAGAGAGTCGACGTGTTGCCTGCAGGAGAGAAGGCCAATTACCGGCGCATATCCGTGGGGTTCTTGATAGCGACCATTTCAATGGTCTCGTGCCTTGTGGTTCTGCCAGCCGTCGGAGCGGGCAGCGTGACCAGGAATCCAGGCTCCTTCTCGAGCGCCGCATCTCAGGACTCGAGCACTCACAGCACGTCGACGAGTTCGTCGCCAACCTTCGGCCAGGGCACGGCAACGCTGTCGGGGATTGGGGCGAGTTCTATGCCAATTAGCACCGAAATTGGTACGCCGGCGGTGGTGCCATCTTCGAATGGCACAATCTACGCCGTGTCGGCGTTAGTCGCAGCGGGCGCCGCCGCGTCAACGCTATATCCGAGTGCTCAATACTCAGGTGGGGCGTGCGGTTGGGACGGCCTCGATGACACCGTGTACGAGTGCGTGACGATGTACTACAACATCAAATCGGACACGGCGAACTACTTCGCGGATGATGCCCAGGTTTCCGACGAGGCGGTGAATGGCGATCCCCACGATGCCGTATTGACGAAGACATCATTGACGACTGGGGGCGTGGGGACTCCCTGTAACAGTGGTTCAGAACTAGATGGTGGCCAGACCTGGAACATAAATTCACCATCGAGCGGTACGACGTATTACGAAACGCCGAGTTGGGCCGGCAACTACTACAGGCTCTCCTCGTCAGCGGGGGAATGTTCAGAATGTTCAAGGTACGCTCTACTACACCTACCACGGCAATCCTTACTCGCTTGAGTTCACCTACACCTTGCCAGACTCCGAAAGTGGCTGGCCGCAAGGAGGATGTTCGAACTGACTTATCGGCCACCGCCGAATAGCTTGCGGGTGGACACGAATACAAGTGGAAGGAGCGTCTCTTGGGGAAGGTGTTGCGTCGAGTGTTGTTCCTCGCAGGCTGCTTGTTTACGTGCGTCATGCTCGTACAGGGGGGCGCGCGCGCGTCACAAGTTGCGCGCAACTACCCACCGGCGACAATCGTTGGACTAAGGGCGGGTGACGCGTTTCGAACGACAAGCAGTTCGCTATCGAGGACCGTCACGTATTCATTCGATGTTGTCAATGACTCGAACCGCGCTGTCTTTCTTCGCGTTGCGGCTCGTAGCGGCGGGGACATGACCGTCGTTCGGAATGCGTCTTACGACGCACTGCGCATGATTCCACCCAAGAGTTCCCGCCAGGTGACAGTCGCGTACCACATTGGAAAGTGCAGTCATCGAATGCGGGGCGACTGGCCCATCCCATTTGATGTTGGGCGAAGCCAATCTACGGAGACCCGGGTAAGTCTTAGCCCGCCGCTGGCGGGAAAACTTCAGTGGCAGGAGTACCTAGTTGATTTGATTTGCAGGTGAAGTGGATGACGGGTCGTTCTTCTCATGGGTTTCTTGAGTTAGTCCCTAGTTCCCCAGAGTCTTGAACCGCCCCAGGTCTCCTCTATGGCACCCGGGGCGGTTCAGGACAGTCTGCACAGGGAACGGCCATGGCGGCGGCGACGGGTGCGACCACGGCATCGCGCGGGACACTCTCCCACGGTCGCGGCGATGCGCTACCGGCACGCGACGAAGGACCGCGACCGCTTACTCGCGGAAGCCCTCAGCGAGCTCGTCTGTCGGGTTACTGATACGGCGGTTTGACCTGCGAGCTGCGCCGGGTCATGGTAATTGCGGTCGCGACGCGCTCAGGGCCCGGAGCCGAACCACGCCTTTTGGGCGCCCCGCGGGCATCATCTCGACGCTTTGGGCACTTCCGGGCGCTTAACAACGGAGCTTCGTGGACAATCAAGGTCAATGTCGGACATTCGAAAAGTCATGCAATCATTGGGGACTGGCGAATTTGGCTCATCGGATCTCAGCGGGGTGGCTCCCGCCGGGGCCTCCGCGAGAAGGACGAAGGTGCCTCAGGCTTGAGGTGTGATCCAACAGTCCCGAAGCACCTTCGTCATCACCGACCCTAGTGAGATCGTCCAGGCCCTGGCTGGCCTGAAGGACGTCCTCGTCCTCGCCTACGAGCGCCGCGGTCCCGACGTCTCGCTGGTCATCGAGCAGGTCCTCGGCGAGGTCCGCTGCCACGCCTGCGGGGCCCTCGCCCGGGTGAAGGAGCGTCCCCGCGTCACCTACATCGACCTGCCGGTCTTCGGTCATCCGATGCGCCTCACCTGGAGAAAGCACCGGATGCGCTGTGCGAACTCGGCGTGAGCTGAAGAGCTGGGTCGTGAGGGACCACCGGATCGCCGCCAAGAGCTGCCTGCTGACGACCCGGGCGGCCAAGTGGGCGACCGAGCAAGTCGGCACCGGTCGCTCGGTCAAGGAGGTCGCGGCCGAGCTCTCGTGTGAGTGGCACACCGTCAACGACGCCGTCACCACCTACGGCTCCGCCCTGCTCGCGGCCGACCGGCGCCGTCTCACCAAGTCCACGGCGATCGGGCTCGACGAGACGAGCTTCGTGCGCCTCAAAGACCAGCGCACGAGCTACGCCACCACGGTCTGTGACGTCGAGCACCACCAGATCATCGACATCTTGCCCACCCGCCACTACGTCGACGTGGCCCAGTGGGTCGCTGACCAGGGAACCGACTGGCGCCGGCGCATCGCCTACGGCGCCCTCGACATGTCCTCCACCTACGCCGCGGTCTACTCGGCCATGCTGCCGCGCGCCGCCCAGGTCGTCGACCCCTTCCACGCGGTCGCTCTCGCCAGCCGGGCCCTCGACGCCATCCGACGTCGCGTCCAGGTCGAGCAGCTCGGCCACCGCGGGCACCGCGACGACCCCCTCTATAGGGCCCGGCGCCTGTTCCAGCGAGGCGAGGAACGCCTGAGCGAGGAGGCCGCTGAGCGCCTGGCCAGCCTGCTCGAGCTCGGCGACCCGACCGCCGAGGTCGCCATCGCCTACCGCGTGAAAGAGCGCCTGCGCGACTTCTACCGCGAGAGCGACCCTCAGGTCGGCGAGGCGATCCTCGCGGACCTGAGAGACCGCTCCCTCAAGAAGACCATGCCCCTCGAGATCCGCCGGCTCGGCAAGACCATCCGAACCTGGTTCGCCAAGCTCTGCAACTTCCACCTGGCGCGGATCACCAACGCTCCGACCGAGAGCCTCAACAACCTCATCAAGCGAATCAAGCGCATCGGGTTCGGGTTCCGGAACTTCGAGAACTACCGCATCCGGGCCCTGCTCTACGCGGCAAACCCAACTGGCGGGTCCTCGGATCGATCGTGGTCCAGTGAGATGGCACCCCGTCAGAATCCGAAGAGCCGCGAATTTCTCTGAGAGCGGGTGACGGGAATCGAACCCGCATAGCCAGCTTGGAAGGCTGGAGCTCTGCCATTGAGCTACACCCGCGGGTGCTTCGGGCGCCCAGTCTAGGGGCGGCCGGTACCGTGGCGGGGTGGAGAAGACCCTCTACGAGCGCGTGGGCGGCGAGTCCTTCTTCGTCGACCTGGTCGACGCCTTCTACGCGGTCGTCGAGGGTGACGCGGTGCTGCGTCCGATGTATCCCGCGGACCTGGCCGACTCGCGACGCCACCTGGCCCTGTTCTTGATCCAGTACTGGGGCGGGCCGCGGAACTACCAAGAAGAGCGGGGCCACCCGCGACTGCGGATGCGTCACGCGCCCTTCGCCGTGAACGACGAGGCCCGTGACCACTGGCTCGCGGCGATGACCGCGGCCCTCGCCGCGGTGCGCGAGCGCCTCGACGAGGCCGACTTCCTCGAGCTGCGCGACTACCTCGCGATGGCGGCCGGTCAGCTGCGCAACGCGTAGCGCCGGAGTCGCCCCTGGCCGAGGGCCGCGCCGAAGAGGACGATCGCCCCGCCCATGGGCTCGTACCACGCGAGGGGCTCGCCCAGCACCGCGACGCCCGCCACGACGGCCACCACCGGGGTGAGGTAGGTGACCGTGCTCGCCACCGCGCTGCCGGCCGCGCGCTGGACGGCGAAGTTCCAGACGTAGGCGACTCCGCTGCCGAGGGTTCCGAGCGCCACGATGCCCACGAGGGCGTGGGGGCTCAGGGCGCGTCCGTTGAAGCCGTGGAGCGCGAAGAGGGGCGCCAGGGTCGCGGTGGCCACGAGGAGCTGGGCGGTCGCCATCGACACCGGCGAGAGTCCTCGGCCGAGGAGGTGACGGCGGGTGTAGGGGAAGGAGACCCCGTAGAGGACGACCGCCCCGACGAGCGCGAGCACCGCCCACCACGGGTTCGGCCCGAGCCCGCGCCACACCCCGAGGACGACGAGCACCCCGACGAGCCCCAGGCCGAGGCCGGCCACCTGGTGGGGGTGGACGGGCTCGTCGCGGAAGACCGCCACGATGAAAAAGAGCGTGGTGAGCGGGGTGAGCGCGTTGACGATCCCGGCGACGACCGAGGTGACCCGGGTCTCGGCCACGGCGAAGAGCACCCCCGGCACGACGTTGAGGGTGAGCGAGACCACCCAGAGGTGGCCCCACACGGCCGGCTCACGGGGCAGGCGCTCGCGTCGGGCGAGGGAGAGGGCGACGAGCGTCGCCGCCCCGAGGGCGCAGCGGCCGAAGGCCACCCCGAAGGGCGTGAGGAATCCCAGGGCGTCCTTGATGAAGAGGAACGAGCAGCCCCAGGTGAGTCCGAGGGCGAGGTACGACCAGAGCCACGAGCGCCTCGCCACCGGCGGAGACTAACCGGTACGCGCGGGGGTCACGGGGACTCCTTACGCTGGTGGTGTGGGCCGACGCGACCGCTGGCGAGACGACGAGCGCAGGGTGATCTCGGTCACCCCGATCGCGGTGGGGGTCGCCTGGCCGACGCTCTTCGCGATCGTGACCGCGGCGCTCGTCCTCGAGGCCGGCCACCGCTTCGCCCTCGTGCACAAGGTGAGTGGCGTCGTGCTGGTCGTGGGTGTCGTGCCCCCGGCGGTCGTGGCGCTCGCGCGGTTCGTGCGCTGGCGCTCCCACAAGGTCCACCTCACCGACCGGCGGGTCCTCGTCGAGGGCGGCGTCCTCGACCACTACTCGTTCTCGGTCGAGCTCGCCGACGTCTTCGCGACCCGGGTCCTCCAGAGCGTGCGCGAGCGGGTGACCCGCCGCGGCGTCGTCGTCCTCGAGACCGTCGGGGGCGGGCCGGTCGAGATCGGGCGGGTCCACCAGCCGGCCGCGCTCTGCCGGCTCATCGACGCCGAGCGCAGCGCGCAGCGCCCGCCCGTGCCCTTCGACGCGGTCTACACCTACGACGATCCCGATCCCTTCCCCGGTGAGATGCGCCCCGAGGTCTTTCCCCGGCGGTCGCGGCTGGTGTAGGCCACTACGGTGGCGGGGTGACCACCCGCTACCGCTGCACGGCCTGTGGCAACCTGACCCGTTTCGACGTGGTCGAGACGACCTCGGTGCGCGCCTTCTACCACTACAGCGTCGGCGGCGACCTCAGCGTGGAGGAGCCCGAGGTCGTGGCGCGCTCCGTGGAGTCGGTCACGTGCCGGTGGTGCGGCCACGGCCGCCAGGTCGAGGTGCTCGAGGAGGCGTGAGCCCGACCTCGTTCGACCCGGCGCGCGAGCGCCGGGTGCCCACGCGCGTCGGGGGCGAGCGGGGCGTCGCCGAGATCGTGGGCCCCACCCTCGTCGCGGTCGTCAAGCCCGCCTGTGACGGCTGTCGGGCCTTCACCCACGGGGACCTCGGCCCCCTCGACGACCTCCCGGTGCTGGTCGTGAGCGCGACCGGGGGCGCCGAGTGGGCCGACGCCGCCCGCGAGGTCCTGGTGGCCCCCGAGTGGGTCGAGGCGTCGGGGGTGCGCGGGGCGCCGCACTACGTGCTCGTCGACGCGACGGGCCTCGTCCTCACCGAGGGCGTGCTCTTCAGCCCGGCCCAGGTGGCCGCGGAGGTCGCCCCCCACCGGCGCTGACGTCACAGCCCCCCACGAGGATGGGCGCGTCGGAAAGCGAGGGACCATGGGCCAGGAGTTCGAGATTACGATCAGCTGCGAGGCGTGCGTGCGCCGTTCGACGCCGGACTGCGCGGAGTGCCTGGTGAGCTTCGTCCTCGACGAGGCGCCCGAGGAGCTCACCTTGAACGAGACCGACGCGCGGGTCTTCGACCTCTTCAGCGCCGAGGGGCTGGTGCCCACGCTCAAGTACCGCTCGCGGGAGGCCACGGGTCGCTAGGGCTCGCCTAGCGTGGTGGGAGTGGCCCGCCACCTGCTCGTCACGAACGACTTCCCCCCCAAGACCGGCGGGATCCAGAACTACCTCTACGAGCTCTGGCGCCGGCTCGAACCGGGCCGGGCCGTCGTGCTGACGGCGAGCTCGCACCCCGACGCGCCGGCCTTCGACGCGACGAGCGGCGTCGTGGTCGAACGGGTCCCCTCGCGCACCCTCTTCCTGCCCACCCGCCGGGCGCGCCGCGCGGTGGAGGCGGCGATCGCCCGCCACCGGCCCGAGCTCGTCCTCATCGACCCCGCCTGGCCGCTCGGGCTGATCGGCCCGCGGCTCTCGGTGCCCTACGGCGTCGTCGTCCACGGCGCCGAGGTGACGATCCCGGGCCGGCTGCCGATCGTCGCCTCGTCCCTTCGCCGAGTGCTGGCCCGCGCGGCGGTGGTGGTGGCGGCCGGCGAGTACTCGGCCGAGGAGGCCCGGCGCAATGCGGCCGACCGGCTCGGCCCGGTCGTGGTCGTCCCCCCGGGGGTCGACGTGGAGCGCTTCGTGCCCCTGAGCGCCGACGAGCGCCGACGCGCGCGCGCCGAGCTCGGCGTCGACGAGGACGACCTCGTCGTCGTCTCCTTCTCCCGCCTCGTCCCGCGCAAGGGCATGGACGTGCTCGTCCGCGCGAGCGCCGCGCTCGCGCCCGCCCACCCGCGCCTGCGGGTCCTCATCGCCGGCGAGGGCCGCGACCGGGCCCGGCTCGAGCGACTGATCCGGCGCACCGGCGCCCCGGTGACCCTCCTCGGGCGCACCGAGGAGGCCGTGCACCCGCGGGTCGTCGGAGCGGGGGACCTCATGGTGATGGCCTGTCGCAACCGGTGGCTCGGGCTGGAGCAGGAGGGCTTCGGCATCGTCTTCGCCGAGGCCGCGGCCTGCGCCGTGACGCCGATCGCCGGCCGCTCGGGCGGGAGCGCCGAGGCGGTCGCCGACGGCGTGAACGGCGTCGTGGTGGACCGCCCGCGCCGGTGGCGCAACCTCGAGCGCGCCCTGGGCGAGCTGCTCGGCGACCCCGAGCGGCGCGCGCACTACGCCGAGCGCTCCCGTGAGCTCGCCGAGGACCGCTTCGACTGGCGGGTCCGGGCGGCCGACCTCGCCCGGGGGCTCGCGCCCCACGACCGCTTCGTGCCCGTCCCGGCCGAGCCGGAGGCCGCGTCGTGATCCAACGGGCCCGTCGCTCGGTCGTGGTCGGCGCGCCGCCCGAGGTCGTCTACGACGTCGTCTACGACGTCGAGCGCTACCCGGAGTGGACGAGCGAGCTCAAGAGCGTCGCCGTCCACGAGCGCGACGCCGACGGCCGGCCCCTCGAGGTCGAGTTCCGCGCCGCGGCCTTCGGCCGCTCGACCACCTACACCCTGCGCTACGACTACACCCGCGCCCCCGCCGAGGTCGCCTGGCACCAAGTCGAGGGCGACCTCACCTCGGTCCTCGACGGTCGCTACCGGTTCGAGCCGGTCGCGGGCGGGACCCGGGTGACCTACGACATCGCGGTCGAGCTGCGGGTGCCGATCCCCGCCTTCGTGCGCTCGCGCGCCGCCGCGCGCATCCAGGCCCAGGCCCTCGACGAGCTGCGCGCCCGGGCCGAGTCGCGATGACGGCCCTCGCGGCCGGCCTCGACGTCGGGGGCACCAAGGCCCTGTGCGTCGTGCTCGACGACGCGGGCGCGGTCCTCGCCGAGGGGGAGACGCCGAGCCCCACCGACGGCTCGCCCGAGGCGATCGGGGCCCTCGCCGGTCTCGTCGGCGAGGTCCTCGCCGCCGCCGGGGCCGACCGGAGCGCGACCCTCGGGGTCGGCCTCGCCGGGATGGTCACGGGTGGGCGGCTGGTGGTGAGCCCGCATCTGCCCCACCTCGTGGGGGTCGACGTCGAGGGCGGACTCGCCCGGGCCCTCGGGACGCGCGTGCGCGCGCTGAACGACGCCGACGCCGCCCTGGCCGCCGAGTGGGCGTGGGGGGCGGCGCGCGACGCGCGCGACGTCGCGATGGTGACCCTGGGCACGGGCATCGGCGGGTCGTTCGTCCTCGACGGCCGGCCCGTCGCGGGCCGCCACGGCTTCGCCGGGGAGATCGGCCACATGGTCGTGGTGCCCGAGGGGGAGCCCTGCGCCTGCGGGGGGCGGGGCTGCTGGGAGCGCTACGCCTCGGGCGAGGCGCTCGCGCGCTACGCGCGCGCGGCCCTCGACACGGGACGCCTCGACCTC
>JAKBNI010000109.1 GCA_021831125.1 Actinomycetes bacterium
CAGGCCGCGACGCCGAGCACCCGGCCCCCGTCGCCCCGGGCGACCGCGAGCCGTCCCCCCGGGCCGAGGTGGGCGAGGGCCGCCCGGTGCAGGGCGGCGATCGAGCGGGCCCGCCCGCGCGGCGAGGGGAAGAACCGCTCGTAGAACTCGGTGGAGGCGAAGGCCCGCGCGCACAGCTGCGCGCACGCGCGCAGCGTCGCCCGGTCGAGGGGCCCCTCGTCGATCTCGAGCGTCGCGACCACGCCCAACTCTAGGGTCGCCGCGTCGTCGGGCCCGGCCGCAGGCCGCTAGGGCGTGGGCGTCGCGCCGGGCCGCGTGGCGTGCAGCTCGGCGATCTGGGCGTTCAGGCCCTGGACGACCTGATCCCCCTGGCCCTTGAAGAGGGCGAGGGCGAGCGTCAGCCGGTCCTGGACCCACTCGTCGATCGCCGCGCCGTAGTGCAGGACCGTCGGGTGCTGGCGGTTCGAGACGCTGACGGTGACCTGGCCGGGCTGGTGGTCGATGCCGACGAGCTTGGCGAAGTCGCACTCGCTGGTGTGCTGGGCCCCCTGGTAGACGAGCCGCCGGTCGGTGATCGACATCGTGCCCGTGTCCACCGCGGTCGCCACCGGCGTCCCCTGGACGTAGTGGCCCCGGGTCGCCCCGACCCGGTAGCGCACCGGGCGGCCGGCCACGTGGCCGATCGGGAACGAGACGCCCTGGCTCGCCCCCTGGTAGTGGCCGGCGCCGCGACGCTCCTGGACGAGCCCCACGTTGGTGACCTCACCGACCGCCCGCTCCCCCGGGGCGACCATGAGGTGGCCGAGGGCCACGGTGAGGCCCCCCTGGGCGATCGCGAGCAGGGACTCGAGCTCGCTCAGGTGGGCGTTCCACTCGGCCAGGGCCGACGCCTGGGCCTCGGCGGCCTCGTGCTGCCGGCGTCGCTCGAACACCGCTCCCCCTCGGCCGAGGCCCGACTCAGACCCCGACGTGGACGACGACCACGTCGCCGGCCCGGGCCGCCACGTACCCCGACACCGCGATCGGGCCACGACCGAGCGCGGAGAGGTCCCGGTCGAGGGCCGTCACGACCGACGCCACCCGAGCCGTCGCCGTGGCGGACGTCTCGTCGGTGGTGTGCTCGCCGATGAGGGTCACCCGGCGATAGCCGTCGAGCACGATCAGGCGCGCCAGCGCGCCCACCTCGGCGCGCGCGGGGCCGCTGAGCACCGAGGCGCCGGCGGCGAAGGGGCCGATCACGAGCCCCTGGAGGGTCAGGACGACGATCCCGTGGGCCGTCGCGCTCGAGCCCGAGTAGTCGGGGCTGTAGGGAGCGAGCGCCGCGCTGAGCGCGTGGTGCCCCTTGGCGTTCGCCGCCACCGAGCACGTGGCGGTCGTGGTCGCGGGCAGCCCCACGCACCCGGGCACGCGACTCCCGTCGAGGGAGAACGTGACGGTCCCCGGCGTGGAGACGGTCGCGGTCGCGCCGATCGCGAGGCCGACGAAGGTCGTCGAGTCCGACAGCGCCAGGGTCACGCTCGAGGGGGCCGGTGAGACGGTCACGTCGTGCGGCGGGGACTTCGAGGGCGTGTAGAGGCCGTTGGTCGGGAACAGGGTGGCCGTCAGGGCCGGCACGCCCACCGCGTCGGGCGTCCAGGCGCAGGTCGCGACGATCGCCCCGCTCGGGGCCGTCGTCGTGGCCACCGAGGCGCACGACGGGATCGCCACGCCGTTCTCGTAGAAGAAGACGTAGCCGGCCGTCGAGGTGGTCGCGGTCAGCGTGTCGCCGACCTCGTAGGTGGCCGCGCCGCCGCCGGCGTCGGTGACCAGGACCGCCGAGAGCGACGAGCAGCTGTACGGGCTCGGGATCCGCGGCGCCGGGCCGCGCCCGTGGGGGGCCGGCTCGAAGGACGGTGAGATGTTGACCAGGCAGCACCCCGGGGGCGCCTGGGGGGCGTAGCGCCCGCGCACTTGGGGAAGGTTGTTGACGGGACAGCACGGAACGAGCAGACGCGGGCGCTCGACGCGCGCGCCGTGGCGCATCGCGAACAGCGGGATGCACGCCTGTCGTTGCTGGCTCGCGGCCGAGGCGACGGGGGCCTTCACCAGGTGGGCCGAGCGAGGTCCGGGGGAACTCGAGCCCGGGCCCACGCTCGCGGCCCCGGCCGGCAGCGCGGCCGCCAGGGCGAAGGCGAGCCCGAGGGCCACCACCGCGACCCGTCGACCACGTCCGCGCCCTCGTGTGCCCTCGCCCATCACGACCTCCGCCCTTTGGGTCCCTCGGCGGGACGCCCACGGACGACCCTAGATGACACGGGGTTTCGCGCGCGCGCATTCCTGAAGCCGCGTTCCGACGTGGGCCCTAGAAGCCCCCCGAGACGGTGACCGACGGGTAGCCCCGACCCGGGGGCGAGAGCACGACGCGCACCGACCGGTCCCCCCGGGCCGCCAGGTCGCGCGCCAGCCGGGCCGCCACGACCCGCGCCCGCACGACGGCCCGGCCGGCGTCGCCGGGCAGCGCGCTCTCGAAGCCGGTGACGCGCACCACCCGGTAGCCGTCGGCGGCGAGCACGGCCGCCACCGCGGCCACGCGGCGTCCGAGCGACGCGGTGAGGGTCGCGCCCCCGAGACCGAAGGGACCGACCTGGAAGGCCCGGCTCGGGGCCACCACTCTGAAGGTGACCCCCTGGCTCGAGGGCCCGTAGTCGGGGCTCTGGGGGGCGAGGGTCGCCGCCACGCGCACCGAGCCCGCCCGGCCCGGGCGGAACGCGCAGGTGGCCGTCGTCGAGACCGCCGGCACCCCGAGGCACCCCGGGATCGTCGCCCCGTCCAGGCTGAAGGTGACCGTGCCCGGGGTGGAGACCGTCGCGGTCGCCGTGAGAGCCGCCCCGGCGACGGCCACGGCGCCCGGCCCCCGGACCGTCAGCTGGAGGGTCGAGGCGGCCGGCTGGACGGTCACGCTCACCGGGGCCGACGCCGAGGGGGCGTCCGCGGCGTCGGTGGGAGCCAACGAGGCCGTGAGGGTGACCGCGCCCACGGCGTCGGGGGCCCACGCACAGGTGGCCGTCGTGGTCGCCGCGACGCCCGCGCAGCCCGCGATGGGCTGGCCGTTCGCGTCGAAGGTGACCGTGCCCGGGGCCGAGACGGTCGCGGTCAGGATGTCCGCGGCGGCGTAGGTGGACGACGCGCTCGCCGCGTCGAGCGCGGTGGAGGTCGGCACCCGGGTCACCACGGGGGCGAGGGGCAAGAGCCGCAGGAGCGCCCCGTTGAACCCGTCGTCGGCGAAGAGCGACGCCCCACTCCCGACCAGCCACGCCGGGGCGTGGCCGTTGACCACGTACTCGTTCTCCACGGCGAGCGTCGAGGGGTCGAGCTCGAAGAGCCCTCCGGCGAGGAGCGAGGTCACCCAGAGCGAGCCGTTCGACACGGTCACGCCGAGGAGCTGGGCCGTCGCCAGTGTGGCGTGGGCGACCTCGGTGAGGCTCGGGCTGGCGTAGAGGTACCGGTAGACCGCTGAGCCGTCGACCACGTAGAGGTCACTGCCCGACACCGTGACGTTGAGGTAGAGCGCCTGGTTCGTGAACGCGGTGGAGAGGAGGGGGGTGACGGTGGCGCTCGCGGCGGAGACCGAGGTCCACTCGTAGACGCTGCTCGTCTTGTCCCACATCAGGCTGACGAGCTGCCCGTCGACGAGCTCGAGGGAGGCGGGGGCGAAGTCCCCGCTGGTGCCGTGGGTCGACCAGTGGCTGGTGACCCCGGTCGAGAGCGCCACGTCCACGACCTGCTGGTCGGCGTAGGAGCTGACGTAGGCGTCGGTCGAGGAGAGGGCGATGCTGTAGATGGTGTTGCCGTCCCCGGACGTGAAGACACCCGACTCGTTGTAGGTGGTCATCGTCGAGGTCGCCACGTCCAGGACGTAGATGGCCTGATCGGTCAGGGTGACCACGTAGGAGCCGTTCGCGGCGACGGGTACGAAGCCGTCGCACGTGCCCGGCCCCGCGGTGAGGGGATAGGCGGCCACGAAGGCGCCCGACTCGGTGAACTCGACGAGGGAGTTGGGCGCGCGCGACGACGAGCACCCGCCACTCGCCTCGCCCCAGAGGTGGGTCCCGTCGTTCACGAGCGGCCCGATCTCGGCCGCCGGGTTGGCGTAGAGGACGGCGGGGTTGTCGCTGATGGTGGCCGCCCCGCTCGGGGCCGCCAGCGCCACCGGGGCGACGAGCACCGTCCCGAGCGACACCACCGCGACGAGCCGCCCGATCCGACCCCGCGACCCGCTCCTTCGCGTCCCGCGCACCCGCACGCCCACCCTGTCCCCCTCGTCTCGACGTCGCCATCCGCGCGGCGAACCCATTGTCTACTCCAGAACGGGGACCGACGGGTCAGCGGCTCTCTCAAAGAGGGCCCGGCCGGACCGGTGAGGCCGGGCTCTACAGCAGGCCCAGGGCGCGGACCTCGTCGCGCTCGGCGAGCAGCTCGTCGGTCGTGGCGGCGATCCGCTCCAACGCGAACTCGTCGTGGGCGAAGCCCTCCTTCACCGCGAACCCGCCCGCGCCGTCGGCGACGATCGGCAGGCCGAAGGTGAGACCCTCGGGCACCCCGTACTCGCCCCGGGTCGTCACGGCGACCGAAGCGCAGTCCCCCGCCGGGGTCGGCGTGGTGAGCGAGACGACGGTGTCGATCGCGGCGTTCGCGGCCGAGGCGGCCGAGGAGAGGCCCCGGGCCTCGATGATGGCGGCCCCGCGCTTTTGGACCGTCGTGAGGAACTCCCCGCGCAGCCAGGCGTCGTCGGCGATCACCTCGGCCGCCGGCCGCCCGGCGACGGTGGCGTTGGCGACGTCGGGGAACTGGGTCGAGGAGTGGTTGCCCCAGATCGCGAGGTTCCTCACCTCGCCGACGGGCACCCCGGCGCGCTTGGCGAGCTGGGTCTCGGCCCGGTTCTGGTCGAGGCGGGTCATGGCGAACCAGCGCTCGGCCGGCACCTCGGGGGCGGCCGAGCGGGCGATCAGGCAGTTGGTGTTGCAGGGGTTGCCCACCACGAGCACGCGCACGTCACCGGCGGCGTTCGCGGCGATCGCCTGGCCCTGGGGCTTGAAGATCCCGCCGTTGACGCTCAACAGGTCGCCGCGCTCCATGCCGGCCTTGCGCGGGATCGACCCCACGAGCAGGGCCCAGTTGGTCCCGTCGAAGGCGGTCGCGAGGTCGCTCGTCGCCTCGAT